>JAGBPE010000106.1 GCA_017633495.1 Bacteroidales bacterium
AGGCATCAAGGAGACAGATATGGTCGGATGTGTGATAGCTCCGTCCTTTTCCACGATGAATTCCACCAAGACGGTTCCAGTAGCGCAGCCGTATCCTATTGGCCACTGGATGTTTCTCATCAGGAAGGCGTTCAGAGAATCTGGGCCGCCCGGAAACTCCGGCATCTCTTCCGCGAACATCACCGGCGGTTCCCCTGACAGAGTGTCAGAGAAGCCTTTTACCGGAGGGTTTCCATCGCCTGGGAGCATTTCAACCCCTTCCACGAAGATTGATTCCACTGGATTCTCTTCGGTGTCGGTCTTTAGCTTTCCTTTGGAAGCCTGTTCTTTTAAAGACTGTTGCAAGTTATGGATGTCTGCCATCAAAGCGGGGTTGGTGTGCGCCTCAAAATCCACGTCGTCATAATACAAATAGTCTAACTCACACAATTTCGAGTTAATACAGTCGAAATATTGCAAATTCTCCTCGGGTGTTACCAGTTGTTTCATCAGTGTACCGTCCGACTGAAGAGTGGTTTCCACATAAAGACCTTTTACCAAAGCCGAAGGAAGCAGCCAGTTATGCGATTTTGCCATTCCCAATAAGTCATGATCGTAATAATCATCTTCATAATAATACGTTCCTGCGCTCAACTCCTTTACGTTACGAAACGGACTGAACCACGCTTCCATACCGTAATGCACTATCAATGTATCTGTAAAATACTTGTGGTAAGGGTAATCGCTGGTCACCACATATTTGCCTTGATACTTTTTTACCCAAAACCAATTTCTGGGCATGTTCCCGAGATTGTTCTGTGTTAAGGTCAGGTCAGGGAAACTTTCTCTATAAGAACGATATTCAGCCCCCAATGTGTACCATTCTGTCCCACTGAAATCAGGCTCTCTTGCGTAGTATTTGCCCAAAATTTGATCTAAACAGTGTGAACACCAAAAGAAACTGGAAATGCAGGTGTCATACGTACTGCAGGTGTCGCATTTGTAAAAATGATAACTTCGCCAGATGTATTGGGTGTCGTTCTCCATAAAAGGTTGACGGAGTTCGTATGTGAGATAGTGTTTGTCTTCTGAGCAATAGACCAAAGTGGCTGGCATAAACTTGCCGTCCACCAGAGCATTGAATATGGAGATGCCGGTGGTGTCGCAATGAAATGGGGAGTCTGTTTGTGCCCCTCCGCACGCCATAACTGCCAAAAACGTGAGAATCAAGGTGGTTTTTCGCATGATGATATTTACTTCTTCACGCTGCAAAAATATAAAAATTTCTATTGAAACGTAATTCACTGGTCACCCGTGAAATGTGGTGGAATTGTCTTATACTGAAATAGGTTGTCAACCAAAACCTGTATATCCCATCATTCGCTTTTCTCATAGAGATGCCATACTGTACCCATACTGTAGCCATAGTGTAGCCATACACTTGCCATACTTAAAAGTATGGCTACACTATGGCTACACTATGGATAGGGTATGCTAAATGTATGAGAAAGGCGACACTTTGTTTAATCGTTAGCTTCTCAGCCAGATTACGGTTTCGCCCTCGTTCAGGAATGACGGGGCGACCTCCACGACCCGTGGGGCGCGGAACCTGCGGACAGCCTCTTTCAGGGCGGAACCCCGGTTGTAGCCGTGAATTACGACAATCTTCTCCGTTCCGCGCGGGGCGCGTGCCACCCGCTCGCGAAGGAGTTCCATCGCGTCCTCCACGTACATGCCGTGGAGGTCAATGCGCAGGGTGTTTTGGGTTGTGGGCATGAATTAGATTGATATTGCGGTTACCAAAAAAACGACACAGGTATCCGATAAGCGCACCGTTCAATTACTCCGCCGTAACAACGTTCAGGATTCCAAATCCATTTGTTCGGCAAGGACATGACGATGTTCACGGCTTCGGCATCCATAACCGGATCGAGGGAGACTATGACTTTCGGATGGGTGAGGGTGCCGTCTGTCTCAATCATAACCTCCACCAACACGGTTCCGGTCCACTCCTCATATCCGAGGGGTAAGCATAAATTTTGATGAATGAAATCCATTATGGCATCCCAGCCGCCCTCATAGTCTGGATAGCAAAACCAGTCCACGATGGCTCCGTCATTCTCCTCGTAAGTGATGGTGTCGTAAATGCCATATACGTCTTCAGCCCCTTCGGAGAGAGAAAGCTCATAGAGGATGCTGTCGTTTTCTGTTTCGAAGTTTTTGCGCAAAACGGAGTCCGCCGACTGCGCTTGTGCGCACGCCACAACGGCCAAAAACGCGAGAATCAAAATGGTTTTGCGCATGATGATGGTTTCTTTTGATTTTGCCGCGAAGAAACTCTTTTTCATAATGATGAAATTTCATCAGCATTCAATCCAGTGTATTTTGAAATCAGTTCTATTGAAATATTATCCGACTTCATTTTTCGGGCTAATTCGATATTGTTTTCCCTGACTGAATCGTCCATTTCCGGGAAAGAATCCTCACTTTGTGCCCATTCATCCCAGTTAATATCGGTGAGGTACTTTGCCACTTGATTGCGAAGTTCAGGTATGTTGTTCACGGCTGTGTCATAAAGGGTTTCAGAAGTGATATTCGCATAATCGTGAACAAGTACGTGTCGCATACCTTGAACGACATTCCATGGAATTTCACTATGCGCTTTCTTGAATGCTTTGGTTAGCATATATGAAGCTTCGCCAACGACTTCGACGTTTTTCATGATTGCATAGTAAGTGCGTTTGTCTTTAACAAACTGTTCGAAGGTCATACCCTCCAACAATTCAATAATGTTGTCGGAATATTCAAGAATGTCTTCCAGTCGCCCTTTATCTCGTTGTTTTTCTCTCATATATTAACATTTTATCACGGTCTGCAGTTTCCTGGGCGTAGGGTCTTAACGAACCCATTTCGACTAAATCCACTTCACAACCCAATAATTCTTTTAAGTCCATATACATCCTGCCCATTGTGAAAAGAGTAAATGGTTTGTTGGCCCGGTCTGGTACAAAAAGGATGTCAACATCGCTTTTGGGGGTCGCCTCGCCTCGGGCGTAAGACCCAAATAGCCATGCTTTCAGCACTGGCTGTGTCTTGAAATATTCGGCGATTGCCTCTTTCATTGCTTGCAAACCCATAGTTACTGACTTTTCAGATGGCAAAAATACAAAAAAATCTTTGTGTTTCGCGTTGGAATGCGTAAAATGTTGTTTCCTTACTGTTTCCGCCACTCTCCTTCCGCAAAATAGTATTGTCCTGGCGGGAGTTGCACGGAAGGGAGAATCACCTCACGACGCCAAAATCGGCTGGATAAAGTGATTGTTCGTACTACGCGGTCGTAGTATGTCCTTGCTTCGCAGAAAGCGGTGTCACGGGTGTTATCGATGACCACGGTCGGAAATTCTGGTAAATCGTACATCAGGAAAAGCTCGCGCGACCAAGCCGAGAGGCTGTCCGAATATAGGGCGGCAACTACGGCACAAGTGTCATTGTTTGACGTGTTGCCGTAGGGAACCTTAAGGCGTATACAATCGGTGCAGTGAAATTCACAATATAAGCCGTTCGAGTGTCGCGTCACACCTTGAATCGGTTTGAAAAAACGTGCGGGCCACTCCTCTTTGAACTCTTGGATCAAGGTGCCACACTCCTTCATCTGTTGGTTCAGCACGGTCGTGTCTTTGTGCTCTACGGCGTAACAAAGACGATCGGCCATCTGCACCAATCGGGCGGTGCGTCCAGATTCCGGTTCCCAGGCGGAGGCCAATTTTCTCCAGTGGTTGAAATAGTATTGTTGTGCCGTCAAAACCAGAATGTTTACTCTCAATATGCGTGGCTGTCATCGTGGCGAGATTGAAAAGCTCGGACAATCTTTTGCAAACCTCTTCAGAAACAGACATTTTCTTGATATCCACGGAAACCACCTTCAACGGGTTGGGTTGTCGATCCTGTAGATGTCTGCTCAGAGCCGTATAAATGTTCTGGTCCGCTTTTGTCAAAATCAATTGGTTCTTGCCGATTTCCAGTGCATATTCCGCTGAAAAGGAGGGTGCACAAAGAAAGAAGGTCTTATATTCCACATCCCAAACGACATTTCCGCTTTTATCTTCCGGAAACATTAGCTGGAACAGGGTCTCGTTTCCGTGCTTGTTGCTTGAATATATTCCGTATGATTCTGGCGTAAGGAAATCCTGTGCTCCGCCGCACGCCACAATGGCCAAAAACGCTAAAATTAAGGTGGTTTTACGCATGATGATGCTTTCTTGTTTTGTGCCGCGAAGATACACTTTTTTTTCGCGGGAGTCACGAATCTGCGGGTGTGCGTTATTTTTCTATTTTTGCGGATTGATTTCGAACACTACCAAAATATCACCACAATGATCAAAAACAGCCAAGACATCCGGGTTGAAACCGTGGAAAACAGCGGCAACATCGAAGGCCGTATCAGCAAGAACATCATCCTCACGCCGGCGGAGATGCTGGAGCGCGCCTCGATGTTCAACATCATCACCCTGCCGTCCGGAAGCCGTATCAAGGAGCATCCGCATATCGAAGATGCTGAGATTTACTACATCTTGGAGGGCGAGGCCGAAGTCACCGACAACGGCCGCACCGCCATCATGCACGCGGGCGACGTGATGTTCACCGGTAACGGCGACCGCCACAGCATCGCCAACCACAGCGGCAAGGACGTCCGCTTCCTCGCCTGCATTTTGAGGTAGTAACGAAAAACCCCAATATAATTAAACATAATTCCTTAAGCAGTCCCGAAGGGACAAGACGCGCGATAGCGCAATTAACCCCACACCAGCGAAACGCAGTGTGGGGCGATAACCCAAAAAGTAAATCAGTATGAAACACCTCCTCACCCTCCTCCTCCTTGCCGCGGCCATCACCCCCGCCGTGGCTTGCACCAATCTGATTGTCGGCAAGAAAGCCTCCGCCGACGGCAGTGTGATGTGTACCTACAACTGCGACGGATTCGGATTCTCCGGGTCGCTGTTCTATAGTCCTGCCGGACGGCACGCCCCCGGCGAGCAGATCGCCATCCACGGGTGGGGACCCACGCACGAGGGACAGTTCGTGAAACAGGTAGAGTACACCTACAACGTGGTGGGACTGATGAACGAGCGGCAGCTGACCATTGTGGAGACCACCTTCGACGGGCGGATGGAACTCCAGAACCGCGAAGGACTGCTCGACTATTTCAGCCTCATGCGTCTCACCTTGCAGCGTGCCTCCAATGCCCGCGAGGCCATCAAGTGCATGGCGGAATTAGTGGCGGAATACGGCTACAACAGCACCGGCGAGAGTATCACCATCTGCGACCCCAACGAGGCGTGGGTTTTGGAGATCATTGGCAAGGGAAAGGGTAGGAAAGGGGCTGTTTGGGTGGCGTTGCGCATCCCCGACGACTGCATCTGTGCCCACGCCAACCTCAGTCGAATCCGCCAATTCCCGCAGGAACAGAAACGTTCCTACAAATCCATCAGCAGCAAGAATTTGCAAAACATTACACGTCCCGAAGTGGAGTGCGTCTATGCCGAGGATGTCATCACCTTGGCTCGCGAGTTAGGCTACTTCAGCGGCAAGGATGCGGACTTCTCGTTCCGCGATGCCTACTGTCCCATTGATTTCGAGAATGTGCGTTACGCCGATGCCCGCGTGTGGAGCTTCTTCCGCCATCACTACGACGAGGCGGAGATGGACAAGTATCTTCCGTACCTTAACGGCGAGTTCGAAAAGTGCGACCACCTGCCGCTATGGATCAAGCCCGATGCACCGCTAACCCTGCGCGATTTGCAGGAGGATATGCGCGACCATTTCGAGAACACGCCATTGGACATGACCGCCGACATGACGGCCGGTCCGTGGGGGATGCCGATTCGTCCGCTGCCGATGCACTTCCACGACACGGCTGGTGTGAACTTTTTCCGTGAACGTCCCATCGCCACGCAGCAAAGCGGATTTACGATGACTTGCCAGATGCGTTCGTGGCTGCCCGACGACGTGGGTGGCGTGGTCTGGTTCAACTGCGACGATGCAGACATGGTGGCCTACGTTCCGCTCTACTGTTGCATCACGCAGGTGCCCGACTGTTTCCGTCCGGAGAACAACCCGCGCACGGAGTTCTCGTTCGAGTCGGCCTTCTGGATGAACAACTGGGTGGCCAATATGATCTATCCGCGCTACTCGATGATGATCGGTGACCTGCGAAAGGCGCAGCACGAGCTGGAAGACTACTATTTCGCCGACCAGGACAGCGTGCTTAAGGCGGTGGAGAAGATGACGCCCGCCGACCGTCGCGACTATCTGAACAAGAAGAGCATCGCCTACGCCGACAAGATGATGAAACGTTGGGATGTGCTGGCTAAATATTTGATTGTCAAATACAACGACCAAGTGGTGAAGAAGGTGGACAAGAATGGCGAGTTCCAGCGTTGGGGTTATGATACGCCCGGCTACGATATCCAGTTCAT
>JAGBPE010000107.1 GCA_017633495.1 Bacteroidales bacterium
ATCCACAAAACAACCGAAATTGGTGATATTTGTGATAATTCCAGGCAACACCATCCCAGGAGTTAAATCATTGATAGTATGAACATTCTTATCGAATTCAAACATCTCGAACTGGGTACGCGGATCGCGACCGGGTTTCGCTAACTCTTTCATAATATCCTCCAAAGTGGGCAAACCCACCTTGTCGGTAATGTAGTTCTTCAACACAATCTGCTGCCTGAGTTCTTTGTTCTTGATCAAATCCGACACGGAACAGTTCAGGTCTTTCGCCATCTTCTCGACCACCTTGTAGCTTTCCGGATGCACAGCGCTGCCGTCCAGCGGGTTCTCCGCCCCACGGATACGCAGGAATCCTGCTGCCTGCTGATAGGCTTTCGCGCCGAAACGCGGCACCTTCTTCAGCCCCTCACGAGAGGCAAACGGACCGTTCTCGTTACGGTAATCGATAATGTTCTGTGCCAAGGCAGGCCCCACACCGGAGACGTATGACAACAACTGCTTACTGGCGGTGTTCAGCTCCACGCCCACGTAGTTGACGCAACTCTCCACCGTGGTCTGCAAGCTCTCCTGGAGCATCTTCTGGTTTACGTCATGCTGGTACTGCCCCACCCCAATGGATTTCGGATCAATCTTGACCAACTCGGCCAATGGGTCCATCAGTCTGCGACCAATAGAGACAGCGCCGCGCACGGTCACGTCGTAGTCGGGAAACTCTTCACGCGCCACGGGCGATGCCGAATAGACCGACGCCCCGCTTTCGTTAACCATATAGGCCTTGACATCACGCTCGAACGGGATATAACGGACAAAGTTCTCCGTCTCGCGACCGGCTGTACCGTTGCCAATGGCTATCGCATCCACCTGATACTGAAGCACTAATCGTTTCAGCTTGTCGGAAGCCAACTTGTATTGCCCCACCGGAGGGTGCGGGTAAATTGTTTCGTTATAAAGCAATTTGCCTTGCGGGTTGAGTATCACCACCTTGCATCCCGTGCGGAATCCGGGGTCGATAGCCAACGTGGTCACCTGCCCGAGCGGAGCCGCCAACAACAGCTGACGCGCATTCTTCGTGAACACGGAAATGGCATCTTTGTCTGCCTTCTCCTTGTAGAACTTGCGCATCTCCGTCTCCATTTGAGGCTGCAGCAACCGTTTGTAAGCATCGGTGGCGGCCATCCACACCTGCTGGGCACTGTTGCTGTTGTTCTTGACGATGCGGTGCTTCAGATCCGCAAGCGTACGCTCCTCGTCAGGTGCGATGTGCACGCGCAGAATGCCCTCTTCTTCGCCACGCAACATGGCTAAGATGCGATGTGACGGAGCTTTTGCAAGCAACTCCTCCGCATTGTAGTAGATGCGATACTTTTCGTCTTCGTCGATTTTATCGGGAATCTTCTTAGTGGAGATGCGGCTGTAACGCAGAAACGTATTACGCAAACGCGCACGGGTACCGGCATTCTCGCTGATGAGCTCTGCTATAATGTCGCGCGCACCGGCGAGCGCCTCCTCCTCGGAAGCCACGCCCTTCTCCTCACTGACAAACTTGGCCGCCTCGCGCTCCAAATCAATCGGACGCTGCTGCCACAGCAATTTCGCCAACGGACGCAAACCCTTTTCTTCGGCAACCGTCGCGCGAGTCTTGCGTTTGGGACGATACGGAAGATACAAGTCCTCCAAGGCACTCATCGTTTCCGCCTGCTCGATCTTTTCGCGCAACTCAGGCGTCAGCTTACCCTGTTCGTTGATGGAATCTACGATGGCAGCACGACGCTTGTCTAATTCCAACCATTTGGCATACAGATCTTTAATATTACCAATCTGCACCTCATCCAAAGAACCGGTGGCCTCCTTACGATAGCGGGAAATAAAGGGGATGGTGGCACCTGTCTCCAGAAGATTCAAGGTGTTCTGCACCTGCTCCTCCGTGAGACTCAATGCCTGCGCAATCCGTAATGCGTAATTATGTTCCGACATCCTTTTCTCTGTTGCCTTTTGCCTATTGTCTTTTGCCTAAAACGACTACTTCACAATTTCCAGCAGCTCAATATCGAACACCAGCGGAGAATACGGCGGAATAGCGCCGCGAGTCATGGTACCATCACCGTATGCCAAATCAGACGGAATCAGCACAGTAACCTTGTCTCCTACCTTCATGCCAGAAACGGTAGCGTCCCAACCGGGGATCACCTGACCAGCACCCACAGTAAATTCGAAA
The DNA here is from genome assembly GCA_017633495.1 of Bacteroidales bacterium. Classification (GTDB taxonomy): domain Bacteria; phylum Bacteroidota; class Bacteroidia; order Bacteroidales; family WCHB1-69; genus F23-D06. The sequence continues at coordinate 2,216 of JAGBPE010000107.1, forward strand.
GGAGTACCGCGCTCCACAGAGCTGTCGAACACTGTGCCGTCAACAAAACGACCGGTATAGTGAACTTTCACGTTCTGCAAAGGTTCCACTTTGTCACCGTTGCCCTTCTTGACAGTCTTCAAATAGACACCCGTCTCCAACTGTTTCATACCAGGATTGTCCTTCAGATACTTGTCGATTTCAGCCACTTCCTGCACTCTTCTCTCATCCAGTTGAGCCTGCATTTCAGCTTGTGCCTTCTCGAAATCGGCTTTCTTCATTACACCGAAGAGTTTCACATCCAGATAGAGCGGATCCTCGCCGAATTCATACGCCTGGTTCATCATTTTATCGAAAAAGGTAGGACCATCCAAAATAAACGTAGCACTGTCGCCCTCATGCATCATGCGAAGTGCGGTGAACATATCGCCCTCATAAAGGGAATCCATCACCATCTGCTGAGGCATCATCGGGAAAAGCAGAGAGTCACCTGCGCGAAGGGAAATCAAAACGCCCACCAAATCACCCGTTTGCGGTTGATATGCAGTATCGTGAACATCTCCATAAAACTGATAGTAAATACCAGATTTATCCTTTTTGAAGCCTTTGTACTTGCTGCATGCTCCTAAAGCAAAAATAGTGACGATGGCGAGGCCGATCAAGGCCAATTTTGTTACATTTTTCTTCATTTTCTTCAGTTTTAAATCTTTATCTATTTGATTAACAATTCATTATTCATTTTTTGGTGGATGAACATGGAGCAACTCCACCTCATACACCACCGGCGTGTAGGGCGCGATATTCAAATTGACGAATCCCTGTTCCCCAAAAGCCAATGAAGAGGGGAACACCATAGTGATTTTATCTCCCTCACGCATCTCCATCACGAGAATATCCAATCCGCGAGCTACTTGACCCATGCCAAGTTCGAAAGTGAACGGATTTTCCGGGTCTAAACTACGATCAAATTCAGAACCATCCAATCTAAAGGCACGGAACAGAATGTCAACAACGCAACCCTGCTCCGCCTTCTCGCCATTGCCCACCTCAACATACTCGCAATATATACCTGCTATCTTATTGGTAATATGGTTCTTATCTACATAATTATTAATCAGAGAATCCTCAAGATGCCGCATCAGTTCTTTACGCTCCTCGTAAAGTTCTTCAGCTCTCTCCAAATTCTGCTTCGACATGATTCTCAGCAACTTAATATCCGCATAAATCGGCTTTTTGCCGTATGGATATTCACCCATCCCCAAAAACTCTTCGTAAAACTTGCGCCCGTCAAAAATGAACGTTGCACTGTCCCCGAGATGCATCATTCTCAATGCGGTGTAGATGTCGCCCTTGTAAAGATCGTCCATCAGCATATTGTTCTGCGTCATTGGAGACAATACCGAGTCTTCAACCCTCAGCGCCATATTGACGACCACAAAATCACCTGTTTTCGGCTGCTCGTTGCCCTCGTTCAACTCATGAAACTGATAATAGACACCCGAATTCCGTTTGAATCCGTTGTACTTTTTGCAAGAAACAAGCGTCACACAAAGCAACACCGCAACTAAAACCCATATCAAACTATTCTTTTTCATCATCTTGCAACACTATAAGATACCTGTATGTTGTTTTCCGGCAATTGTTCATCGTTTTCCAAAGCTCTGATTTCCATCACAATAGGCTGCAAAACATGAATCATATCACCGTCACCAGCCACACCATACGCCAAATACGAGGGAATCACCAAACGGGCTTTGGCTCCGGGCTTCATCATTTGCGCCGCCTCATGAAGCGCTCCGATCTCTTCGGAACGGTTCACTATGAAAACCTTGACGCCATTGCTGTCGGAATTGTAAATCTGCTCCCCTGAGAGTAAAAAAGTCTTGTATTCCAACATCACACGGTCACCCTCGCGGAACTGCTCGCCATGACCGGGTTCCAAAATCTCAATATAGAGCCCCGTTGGCGTCCGCTCCATCTTCCAGCCGTAACGTGCGATGAACATCTGCATCTCCTCGTTCTCCAGCTGCATGATTTTCTTATTCCCCTCCACGTAAGGCGCGTCCTTGTCCTCCTTCACCTCATCGGAAGAGGAGACGACACTACCCGTCGCCTTCTGGTCGCCACAGGCCACCAAACTGCACAAAGCCAAGACTATCGTAATGACAATGAGATATTTACGCATAGTTACTTTTCCGACTGCGCGTTCTCACGAATGGCGTTCTCGAAATGAGCGATGGCCTCCTCCATGGTTCCATGATAGAAAGCACCCGCCGCGTTGGCATGTCCGCCGCCCTCGAAATACTTGCGGGCGAACAGGTTCACATCCACGATGCCTTTGGAACGGAATGAGACACGAATACGGTTGTCCCTTTCAGTGAAAAAGGCCGTGTAGTGTACGGAGCCCAATGAGAGTCCGTAATTCACAAAGCCCTCAGTATCACCAATTTGGAAACCATTATCCGTTAAATCCTTCTTGGTCAGGTACATATAGGAAACGCCAAGTTCGGGGATCACCTTCAGTCGCTGCGAAAGGGCGAGACCCAGCAGTTTCATACGACTTTCGGTGTAGTTGTCATAGACTTTGCGATGGACGTCCTCGCCGTTCACGCCCGCCTCGATCAGCTTGCGCAACACGGTGTAAGACTCTGGAAAATCGCAGGTGTAGGACATCGAACCCGTGTCGGTGATGATGCCCACGTAGAGACACTCGGCAATCTCCTTCGAAGGCATCCTGTCGGGAGTAAGGTACTTGTAGAGGAAGTTATAGACCAGCTCGGAAGCGGAGGTGGTCAGATGGGTGGAGTACATCACATCGCATTTGATGTCGGGTTGCACATGATGGTCAATGAGCACCCGGAAGCCCGGGAACTTGCTGATGGCGTTCTGGAGGTCCTGACCGGCGCGGTGCGGCGCGTTCATATCGACCACGAAAAGGATGTCGGCATTCTTGATGCGCTTGCGGGCCTCGGTAAGGTTTTCTTGCGCCACGATGATATCCTCCGAACCGGACATCCAATGGAGGAAGCCCGGGAACGGGTTCGGTGAAATTACGGAAACCTCGTAACCATCGTCCTTAAAGTAGTGGTAAAGGGCCAACGCGCTGCCCACGGCATCCCCGTCGGGATTGAAATGGAACACAATGGCAATCGCCTTCGCATCCTTCAGCGCAGCCTGCATTTTCTGTATATCCTGCTCTTCCAAAGTATCAGATTTTGAAAGCGCAAAAATACGAAAAAAATGGTTTGCCTCTTCATTCTTATTCTTAATTGTATTCGACATAGGAGACGACGCTTCCAAGCGTCGCAAAAAAAACATCATTCGCTTCCAAGCGTCACAAACACACATTCATCAGACCAACATTGGAAACGTTGACTCCTACTTCACCAGCACCACCCATTGGTAATAATTCATTTCCCAAACGCTATCGGAGGTCATCCGTTTCAATTCCAACTTGTTGAAACAGACCAACAAACTGTCGGTACGATAAATCAGCAACTCGTCCTCATGATCCTTTATCCAAGACCTCGAAGGCGACACGTCCGGACAGCCAAGCCTTTGCAACTGTTCCCGGAAAATCTGGTTTGCCGAAATTTTCCGACCATTTCCAATCGACAGTTGTTCGTCCGCATTGGCTGGGTTTGGTGTCCCGTACATCTGGCGGTAGCCGCTCACATCCACGGGCCCGTAAGTCTTGCGCGATAAATAAACACTTGGGACTATCTCCTCGATTACAACTTCTTCCTCTAACTGTTCGCGGGCTAATTCTTCCGACCATGCAGAAGCATATTCGGAGGTTTTTTCCGACAACGATGCCAGATAGTCCGACTTCCGGGCGATACCGAACTCGCTCTTCAAGAGCACCGTGTCGTTCCTGTTGTCCAAATAGTTGAGCGACTGATATAGTTTCCGATGTTCCACCATACGCAAGGTGTCGGCAGGATCAGGGGTAGGCAACCGCAAGGTGCCGTCGTCGTTCAGGCGGTCGAGTTGCTTGGCCATTGTGCGCACGCGCTGGACCTGCGCCCGTTGCGCGATCTTCTCGCCACGGAGACTCGGCACCAGCACCGTCAGCAACACGACGGCCAACGCTCCCGCTGCCAACACGAAATAGCCACGACGGTTGCGGAACAGGAACACCAGCACGCACGCAGTCATCAATGCCCCGACCAACAGCAG
>JAGBPE010000108.1 GCA_017633495.1 Bacteroidales bacterium
TGTTTCGCCCAACAGAACGAGGAAAAACAGTTGGAAAAGTGCTATCGTGCGCTAGTGGCAGCCCACAAGTGCCCTGATGTGTCTCCAGTGAACGACGAGCCTTTCTACAAGCTGGATGAGAAGGAAACATCTCGAGGTGCTCTTGCGGGCCAGTATTGTTATGCCACCTACAGTTCCAATCAGTTGCATGAAATGGAGACTATTTTCCGCCTTTACAAAGCGGATAACGGGAGCACTGTTTACGCACTGCTCAACGACAGCACCCAAAAACGATTGTTGGATATTACTCACGTTCGTTGCGGCTCACCGCATTTCAAGATGGACACCACCATCAATGAAGTTTACCGCAGTTACCTCCAATGGTGGGACACGGTGAAACGACATGGGTTGCAATATGTTCGAGATGCCGGGATATCCCCGACGGATTATTGCCGTTTTTCTTGGCACAGCATTCTGGGACATGTTCCCACTGAAACGATTTCCTACAAAAAACGCGGACAGAAGCATCTATTTGATTCAGCGCCTCTCCTTTCATATTCGGAACTTAAGCAGTACCTATTTGCATTGTTGGATGATGACGATCAGGTACGCTGGTTTGTGGAACAACATTTGTTGCGCGAACGATACCCCGACTATTCAGACCGGCAGATTGTCACCGAATTAGGCATTCTCGCATTGTTGAACACCAAAGGGCTAATGATTGACGTGCTCTACTTCCAACTACAACCTTTATCAGACAAAAGGCTCGACTCAGAATTGATCTTGGAGGAATTAAAGGACACCCAATCTTATTACGATCTTAAAATCTTATTGAAGAAGCACCATATCGCCGTTGTGCTCAGAAATTAGATTAGACTTATTGACTTGTAAGTGACACTTCGGCAAAGATGTCATCCTATTGGAACAATCATATTATTGTCCAGTACCCTTTTCTTTCAAAGGTATAAACAACAAAATTTTCTTGAATTTCCGATGCTGCAGCAAATTCATCTCCGCTGTGTCGTTATAAAAGAAATTGCACTCATTCTGAACCTCAGCCAGTATTCCCCACGATTCAAAAGGAGACATTTTCAAGCAATACCGTTCCCCGTTACACTCGACAGTGTCAATGGGCGCGGCGTCATCCGGTTGCGGATTGAGTTTCCCTTTCTCTTCGAAAAGCAAGTTCCCTATGCTTAACTCATCTTCGGACATCTCTAAGATTCTGTCAAGCCATTCTATCATAACATCATGGATGGAATCATAAAACTGCTGGTCTGGATTCTCGCGCTTCATTATCACTTCACGGCGGTAATTGTCCATCCTCTCCATGGTGTCAACATGTATGCCGTCTTCCAATGAATAGCGAATCTGCTTCCATGTAAACCTATTGGAGAGGCTGTCTTCGAGATAATTCCGCATCAGAGCAAACTGTCTGTCTGCAATGGTATGTATGAGAAGCGGCGGCATGGCCTCTTCAGGAAAGTGGTTTTCCCCGCTGAACAAAGAGAGGGCGACCTCCTTTTCTGTTTCATCCCGAACCACACAGGACAAAGACGGGCACACGCAAGTGGCATGCCAAATGTGCAACACATCCGCTTTCATGTACAAAGTGTCGGTAAAGCGAAAGCATGGACCATTCTGACCGCTCAAGGATGCCAAAAAAGTCATTTGGACCACCAGCAGAAGCAGTATGCGAAACTTATTCATCTTTATCATTATCCTGCCAAGAACTATGGCAGGTTTACCAGGTGAAGATTTCTCCTTTATCGTCAGATTTTTTCGAACCGCGCCGCCACCCATTTGTCCTTGGACTTGTGGTCCAGGTACTTCAGGCCGTTTTGGGCGCAGCAATAGCGCAGGGCGGGCAGGTCTTCCTCGTAAAAACCGCTGAGGAACAGCAACGCGTTGTCGTTCATGCACTTCACATATTGCGGGATGTCCTGCAACAGAATGTTGCGGTTGATGTTGGCCAAGATGATGTCGTAGTGGTCGTCGCCGAGCAGCGAGGCGTCGCCCAACAGCACTTTCAGTTGATCACAATGGTTGTGTTGCGCGTTCTCCACACCGTTGCGGTACGCCCACTCGTCATTGTCAATAGCGGTGACAGGATTCGCACCCTTCATCGTGGCAAGGATGGCCAGCACGCCCGTACCCGCGCCCATATCGAGCACCGCCTTGCCACGCACATCCGTCTCCAACAGATAAGAGACCATCTGCGCAGTGGTGGCATGGTGCGCCGTGCCAAACGACATCTTCGGCTCAATCACGATTTCGTATTCCGCCCCAGGCTTCGCAGGATGGAACGGAGCGCGGATGTAGCATCGTCCGTCAATCAGCACCGGCTCGTAGTTCGCCTCCCAAGCTGCGTTCCAGTCCTTGTCCTCCATCGGCGCGACACTGTAGGAAATCTTCACCTCAGGAAACTGCGGTGTGCCCAGCAAGTCGTGGAAAACCTCCTCTTGGTAATCTTTCTCAGGGATGTAGCACAACAGCTCGTTCTCCGATTCGCCGTCCATGAAACTGTCACAACCGGCATCCGCCATCAACGAGGTGTAAATCTCTTTCCACGGTTCCGCCGGCTCTATATTTAATTTTATCTCTAAATATTTCATAATAATATGCTTTCAAAATGGATATTTCACCATTAATATTGCAGGGGCTTACGCCACCTACCTATAATATGTCATCCTTAACGGGATTCTTAACGAAGATGCTTTAATATTCAATCGGTTTACCGGACAAATTAAACCACAGTTCCTGTTCCTCTTGGGTCTTCTTGTCCACAATGACGACCTTGTAGGCGGTGAGTTTGTCTGCAAGACGCTTCACAGTGTAGAACTCCTTGAGTTTGTAGTTTTTATACTCTTTTTTCAAATAATCCTGAATCGTTGCAGAGAGATTCTCGTTCTTGCCCAACACCCACGTCTCCACAATTTCACCGTAACTGTTGAATACACAAAACTCCTTGCCTCGGGTGGTGTAGAAAGCGGCGATGTAGTTCATGTAACCATCCTCCTTCCACTCCACGTTAACCACCTTCGGATACTTAAGGTTAAAGGCGGCTTTCACATTGTCCGGCACGCTGGAAGCATCGTCGTTGTCCAATTGCATGTTCATCTTTTCGTAGTATTTATTGAGCGCATCGTCCTCCGCACTCTCTTTCTTGTCGTTGGTACCCAACTCATAGTCGGGATCGATCGTGCGAATCAGTTTTCCGGACTTGTCAAAGAAGACCGTAGTGACCAACTTGTTCTTGTAATTGGCTTTTTCGTAGAACTCAACCATCATCTTGTCATCCTTGTCGGAGCGCTGTTCCTTGACAGCGTTCTTGAAACGCCAGCCGGGATAAAAGTCATTCAGATGCTTGGACATCAGACCGGTGACAGACTCTTCCGGCATAATGGTGAGGGTCTTCTCCCAAACACCATTCGGAGTAATATAGACAGCCGTTTTCTTGCCTTGGTTGAGACAACGGGCAATATAGACACTGTCCACGAGGAACCAGTTGAGTTCCTCAGGGTGCAGCACCTTCTTCACCAACGATTTGGTGACGACATCGGGCACGGTGTTGGCCTTGATGGCGATGTTGCCGTGTTCGTCTTTCACCACAGGCTCAGGCTTCTCTTTCTTGGGCTTGGCCTCTTTTTTTGGCTCTTCTGGTTTTGAAGAGGCTGTAGCAGCGGGTTTGTTCGTCGCAGTAGCAGGTTTTGAGGCAGTAGTAGCCGGTTTCGCAGGCGTTGTTGTCGTTTTGGGATTATTCTTGGCAGCCTCCTTGGCAGCCTTCTCGGCGGCGGCCTTCTCTTCTGCTTCACGTTTTGCGGCAGCAGCCTTTTCGGCCTGTTTTTCTGCAGCGGCAGCCTTGGCCTGCTCAATTTTGTCGGGCTGCTTCACCGTCGGGTCTTTGAAACCCTCAGGATCCGTACGGGAGATCAGCTGATTTTGGCCAGTGCTGGAGAAAGTCAGCACAGAAGCCTTCATACCCACTCCGTCCGGTTTCACCTCAAGATAGTAGTGCGTATTCTCATTCTCCTTTTCCTCCAAAGCGCTGACACTGATGACAAAATCAGGGTAATTAGCTTTCACATAGTCTGTTACAGCAGACGGAAGCTCATTGACAGGGACAGTAAACAGGGTGTTTATCCACTCTCCAGCTGCAGAGATATAAACCTTGCCAGTAGTGGAACCGTCTTTGATGCTGGCCACGTATGTGTTGCCCTCTTTCACCCATCCAGTCACTTTCACGTAGGAATATTGCTCGTCAAGGGTTTGAACCACATCCGAGGGCACATCCGTAGATTTCAGCTTCTGTGCGAAAGCAGCATTGGAATTGAAAATAACTACCTGAATAACAGACAGTAACAGAATGAATAAGATTTTATTTTTCATATTTGACATAATTTGCAAATGAAGCTACAAAAATAGTTTTTTTTTATTAACACAGCCCATCGCCAACGGCTAACAGCCAACCGCTAAACCTTTTTCTTTCAACGTTTCCCTTATCTTCGCTGTGAGAATGTCGATACCGATGTTATTATGGCCGCCCACCGGGATAATGATGTCGGCGAGTCGTTTGGTGGGCTCGATGAAGAGTTCGTGCATCGGTTTCACAAAAGTGCGGTAATGGCGGATGGACTTGTCAAGTCCCCTACCCCGCTCAATCACATCCCGGCTGATAATGCGGATGAGACGCTCGTCAGCATCCGTGTCCACGAAGACCTTGATGTCCATCGTATCGCACAACTCCGGGTTGGTGAAAATGAGGATGCCCTCCACGATGAGCACCTCAGCGGGATGCACGGGAATGGTCTCCTCGCCGCGCGCGCAGGTCACGTACGAATAGGTCGGCATCGGGATGGTCTTGCCCTCTTTCAGCTGGTTGATATGGTCCACCAACAGCGGAAACTCGATGGAGGAAGGGTGATCGAAGTTGATCTGCTCCTTCTCTGCCTGAGTAAGGTCTCCGTTATCACGGTAATAGGCGTCCTGCGACAGCACACTGACATGATCTTTGGGAAACTGGTTGACGATTTTCTGCACCACAGAGGTCTTTCCAGAGCCGGAACCTCCGGCGATACCTAATACTAACATACTGACCGGTTTTGATGTAACAATCTGAATTTTGGAGAATTTCCGCTGCAAAAGTGCAAAAAAAATCTGAATCCAAAGTTGGATTCAGATTTTTTTGTTGCCCCGATAGGATTCGAACCCATACAAACAGAACCAGAATCTGCGGTGCTACCATTACACAACAGGGCAAAAGCGAAATGCGCGGCAAAAATACAATTTTTTCTTTACCGCGCATCTCTTTATGAAAAATTTTTTTTAGCTGACGAAAACCACTTCATACCAGATGTACCCATTCACCACAACTGCCTTATAATAAACATTATCCACTTTGTAGTACAGGGTGTTGTCGAGGATGATTTCTTCGTAGTTGCTGGGGAGTTCTGCCACGCGGGCGCCGATCGGAGGAGTTACAACTTGGTAATTATTGTTGTAAGGGAGGTAAAAAGTGCCATCGTCGTAGTAGTAAGTGACATTGTTGTGGACCACAATAATGGGTTTCCAAGTATTGAAGATCGCGTAGGCGATGACAGCTCCAAGGGGCGGGCGGCAGATCACGTAGTAACCATTGAGGTAGCGGCAGAAGACACCATTGTAGAAGTAGTAGGGAGCTCCGTGGTAGTATACCGGTCTGACGTGGTGCGGGACATGCATGTGTCCGTAGTAGTTGTGGTAGTTCGGGTGTACGTAGGGAGTGTGAGGAGCCGGGCCGGGGTGCGGGCCGTGACCGTCAGGATGTCCGCCAGGGTGTCCACCGTGATTGCCTCCGGGTTGTCCGCCAGGATGTCCGCCAGGACCGGGCTTGTCACCGCCAGCGTTGTTGCTGTTGCCTCCATCGCGGGGACCGCTGACCGGCTGCGGTTGTGCTTGTCCGCTTTCGGTGTAGCCTCGTCTTTCTGCCACTGCGCTGGAAGAGGCATTTGCACTGGAGGGGCTTGCTGATTCAACCTTACCGGCATTGTTGGCGGGGTTTGCCGTTGTTCCGCTACTTACAGGTCTATTCGTCGTCACATTAGTGGCAGGTTGTTTCGAGGTGGTAGTGCTGGTGGCTGGACGAGCCGTCGTTGCTGTTGTAGGTTTGGTAGCGGTAGTCGGTCTGCTAGTTGAAGAACTGGACGTTGCAGGACGAGCAGTCGCATTGTTGTTGGATGCAGCGGGACGGCTAGTCGTAGTAGCCGGACGGCTAGTTGCAGACGAAGTTGTTGTCGGGCGCTTGGTCGCAGCACTTTGCTGTGCTTTTTGATAGCTGTCGTTTGCCTTGTTCAACTGAGCGTCGCCTTTTCTAAGCTGACGGGTTGCCTGACTTGAGGAGGAACCGTTTTGTTTAGTAACCGTTGTTGTAGCGGGTCTACTGCCAGCGGCGTTGCTTCTGGATGAGTTGGGCGTCTGTGCCACAGCTTCCATGGACACTAAACCAGTCATCAGGAAGATACTCATCATCGTCATTAACTTTTTCATTGCTCTACGTTTTTTGATTTGAAGTTGACAATAAGACAGGCTATCCCCTCTTTCGTTTAATGCTTGACAACAATTTTCTTATATGTGGTCTGCTGTCCATTGTTCAAAGACAAGACATAAAGGCCGTTTGAAAGCTGACTCACAGGAATATCCACCTTTCCGCCTCCTTCATAAATCTGTCTATACTGCACATTGCCCACCATATCATAAAGGGTGATTTCACAATCTTCGACTTCATCCTCAAAAAGAACGCAGAAAACATCCGATGCAGGATTGGGATACAGACTGACACCCGACATATTGCTCTCTTGAATGCCGGTTCCGGAAGCATTCCACAACACTTTGAATCCCTCTCCATACAAATAGTTGTCTGACACAAAAACGACTTTAATTCGATTCGAGTAATAGGTCGCAGGAGCCGGAATCGTATTGCCTGAAAAAGAGCCCATCAATGTTGTCGGATAAGTACTCATATCATAAAAATCCAGATGATCCTCGGGACTGATGTCCATCTCTTCAAAAGTGAAAGTGATCGAAGGAACATCTTGTATACGAATCACCCAGGAACAATTGGAATTGTCTCGGTAATGATTGTTTTCGCCGCTATTATCCAAAATAGTGCCCGTATACTCGTTATTATAAACATGGGTGCCACAGCCGAATCCTTCGCGATTACACGAATAGCTCAGATTCCAACCAGCATCGGTCAAAGAGTCATCCGTTTCGAAAGTGATATAAAGGCTGTCTGTACTAAACGTGTAATTGGTGCCAGAGGGAACCGTACCTGAAAGTTCAAGCAGGAGGTTGCTGTCGGAAGGGATACCATCCCAAAAACGGAGATAGTCATGGTCTTGCTGAGTGGCAAAGTCCGTCATTGAAATCACAACAGAATACTGGTTGGGGTCCGTGATAAGATACGTGCACTGGGTATTGTCCAGATAGTTGTAAGGACCGCTGCCGTCTTCCAATGTACCATTGACGGCTGTGATGACCATCCCACCCTGACAATAGGTTGGATAGTTGGTCTCGCGCGGGTGCAGGTTGAAGATGGCCGACTGTCCAAATCCGTATCCATGGACCACATCCAACTGAGGGTCATTGCCATCTGTGATATAATACCCGTCTCCGGAGCCACCCCATCCGAAATTGAAGTGGAAATACTCATCGCTGTCGTAGCCATCACAGATGAATGCGTGACCACCCTCTGAAGAGTACCCCGAATAGTAAAGGGGATGGCCGGCATCCAAGTCTCCTTTGAGCATACTGTGCCAGACAGAATCCGAATAATAATGTTTTCCGGCATACATGGCATCCGAATTATATTTAAAATAGGTAGACATGGCGCCCGGCACATCGCCTGAATAGGCACCGGATCCATCAGGACCATACATCATATCCACCGCTGTACCAGAATGAAAAATCAATTTGGCGACCTCGTTGTTATGATAACTCAATTGGTTGCACATCGCCTCATAATGGTAATGTTGCTGGGAGAAATTGACATGAAAGCTACCGTATTCTGTGTAGTTGGTATGACTTCCTGTACCAGATTCCGGATAACGATAATAGAACATAATCTGTGACATGGCAATGGCCACGCAACCGTTCGGAACGCGGCCGTCATATCCAGCAATTGCATTTTCATCCTTGGGACACAGATAGTTATAATACTTGTTCTGATTCCAATGGGAGCGAATCAGCGGGGCAACGACGACTTCCGCGCGACTGCCACGGGACGACGGATGAAGCAAAGACTCCCAAGCTTCTTGAACCTTTTCACTTGGAGCAAGATTGACCCGACGTGCCTCAAGGATCAACTGTTGGTAATAATCGAGAAAAAAGGAGACGCCCGGTGCGGGATCTTCCAGGTCGATGCTGTTCTCAAAGTCGTAGGCCAGAATCGGCATCACGGCATCTTCAGCCGACAAAATCAGGAAGCCATGCTCGAAATGCAAGACACCCAGACAGACCGCGCCATCACTTTCCAGGAACTCACAATCTTTAAGCTCGTATGCTGATGCTTGAGGGCATAATTGCACGGCTTTCTGATAAAAAGCACGAGTCCCCAATGTGGTTATCTCCTGTTTGGTGAGTGTTTTGGCTGACAAAAACATCGGGATCAAGGCCAAAAACAATAACAATTTACAGTACTTCATTCGAAAAGGTTTATTTGAGATAAAAAAAGGACATCCATCAAGACATCCTTTTTTTTTTAATATTAAACATAAAATTTAATGGTCAAAACAAATTAGAAACGATTACATCATCTCGTCGAACTCATCGGGTTCGGGGATGCTAAGGTCATCGTTCTCTTCTGAAGGTCTGCCGTATGAGGGGGCGCCACCCATGGAGGTGCGCTGCAGAGAAGCGATGAGAGAACCGATCATCTTGGTCAGCTCCATCAGTTCGGTACGGGAATGCTCCTTGGCCTCATCCGTGATAATACCGGAACGATAGGCGATTTCAGTGTGTACAACACATTCTCTCACAGAGCTTTTCGCCATTTTTAAGTAATACAGGAACTGAGTTCTGTTGCGAGAAGAGCCCTCTGCAGTGTTCAGAGCGATATCTTGAGCAGATTTCAAAAATGATTTCTGCATAAATTTCTGGTTTGCCGCCAATTCGCCGGTCGGGAGTTGTTGATACAGCCATACGATATAATCCATGGCCTTTGCATAAATACGCAAATCTTCAAATCTGAAAAAACTTACGTTGTTGTCTCTTTCGTTCATAATACTTGACTTTAGTTATTTTTTGGGCAGCAAAAATACGATTATTTCTTTACATATCATCATTAATTTTCATCTTTTGAATTGTATTCAAAACCATTAATTTATAAGGCATTGTATATAAGCTGATTATAAATTCCGAGCCATTTACTATTTTTGCTACTTTTGCGCCTGAAAAACGGGCAGAAAAGCAAGAATGAGCAAGTTTGAGAAGATAAAAAAGGGATGGAACATCATCGTCAGTGAATGGAAGACACGCTACAGGCTTGTCTTCTCCAATGAAGACACGCACGAACAAAGCTTTGTCATCCGGCGCATCACCATCCAAAAGATTGCGGTGGTGGCCATTTTGGCCGCTTTTGTCATCATTGTGCTCACCACAGTCCTGATTGCCCTCACCCCACTGAGGGTCTACATCCCCGGATACACCAACCAAAAGGACTACAAAATGTATAAGCAGACCGCCGCCAGAGTGGATTCACTCGAAAAGCAGTTAGCTCAGAATCAGCAGTTTATCGATAATTTTACCGATATGATCAGGGGAAAGGACGGGCAGATTTACGAGGATGACGAAGCGGAAGCCACCCCAGACTTACATCCTGTTGAGCGACAAAAAGAGCGCAAGGAGAAGGTACACGAAGTGCTGGAAGAGGCGGAGATGATTCTCGGGCGCATCGGGGAGAGCAACGCCGCCAATTCCGCTGCGGTCCCCAATATCGAGCAGGCCAAGATTACCAATATCTCCATCTATCCGCCAGCCATGGGCGCGGTGACACGTCTTTTCGACGCCACTCAAAACCACTATGGCATCGACATTGCCACACACGACAATAGAACCGTCTCCTGCGTGGCAGACGGCGTGGTAATTTCTGCAAACTACACTGCTACAGACGGTTACACCATCGTTGTGCAGCATCCCGGCAATATGATTTCCATCTACAAACGGAACGCCGCCCTGCTGAAAACGGTGGGTTCCCGCGTAACCGTCGGCATGCCCATCGCCACCGCCGGAAACACCGGTTCCGAAGAGGGAAAAACCACCCACCTGCACTTCGAACTCTGGTATAACGGCTTTCCTATCAATCCTTTAAATTACCTTGTCATCGAATAACATCATGGATAAAATCATTGAACTGAACCCTGAAACCGCTGTCGAACTTCTTGGCGTTCAAAACAATAACATCAAGTTGCTCACACACATCTTCCCGAAACTGAAGTTTTTCGTGCGCGGCAACGAGATAAAGGTCACCGGAACAGATGACGATGTCCAAGAATTCGAAAATCGTATCTTGTTGTTACAAAACCATATAGAGCAATTCGGCAAGCTCACCGAGACCGACATCATCAACATCACGGCGATGGAGGACGACAGCTTTTACGCCATCAACCAGCCCGACAGCAACGTGATTGTGCACGGACGCGAGGGTAAGGTCATCAAAGCCATCACCCCGAACCAGAAACGTCTGGTGGAGAGTGCGGAGAAGAATGACATGGTGTTTGTGGTGGGACCTGCCGGTACGGGTAAGACCTACACTGCCGTCGCCTTAGCCGTCAAAGCTTTGAAAAACAAACAGATAAAGCGAATCATCCTCACTCGTCCCGCTGTGGAGGCCGGTGAAAACCTCGGCTTTCTGCCCGGCGACCTCCGCGACAAGCTCGACCCCTACTTGCAACCACTCTACGATGCCCTTTGGGACATGATGCCGATGCAGAAGCTGATGGCGATGATGGAAGACAAAGTCATCGAAATCGCTCCGCTGGCCTTCATGCGCGGCCGCACACTCGACAACGCCTATGTCATTCTCGACGAGGCGCAAAACGCCACCTCGTCCCAGCTCAAAATGTTCCTCACCCGTATGGGCAAGAACGCCAAGTTCTTCATTACCGGTGACATCACCCAAATCGACCTGCCCAAAAACCAGCAGTCGGGACTCATTCTGGCTGACCGCATCCTCAATGGCGTGAAAGGCATCGACTTCATCTATATGGAGAACAAAGACGTGGTGAGACACCATCTGGTAACCAAGATCATCACGCGCTACGAAGCATACGAAAGCGAAGTGGAGGAGGCTGCCCGCAAGCGTCGCGAGGCCCGCGAGGCCGCAAAACAGAGCGAAGCGTCTGAAAATGGAATTTAAGCTCATTATAGGGATTTTGCTGACACCCTTTTCCCTGCTTTTCGGGTGCGTGGCCGCGATACGGAGATTTCTGTACCGCCATCGAGTACTGATGAGCGAAGAGACGCCCGTTCCTGCTATCGACATCGGCAACTTGGCCGTGGGAGGAACAGGAAAAACACCTCATACCCAATACGTTATCGGTTTGCTAAGGCAACATTTCCACGTGGCGACGCTCAGTCGTGGCTACGGTCGGAAATCCAAAGGCTACTACTCTATCCAACAAACTGACCCTTATCTACAAAACGCGGAAACTTTTGGGGATGAGCCGTTTATGACACACCTGCGTTTCCCTGATATCCCTTTGGCGGTGGATGGAGACCGCGTTGAAGGGGTGCGCATGCTTCTCGATGAAAACCCTGACACAGAGGTGATCGTATTAGACGACGCCTACCAACATTTGCGTTTTCGCCCCAGTTTTCACATCTTGTTGACGGAACACGACCGCCCGTATCGTCCGGATATGCCGATGCCGGCGGGCAAGTTGCGGGAGTTTCCGCGCGCCGCGCGTTTCGCGGATGTGGTCATCGTGACCAAAGTGCCGGATGGTGCAAATGCCGACGAGTCCCAATGGCGCTACAATCTCCACATACAACCAGAGCAACATCTCTTTTTCTCGCGGTTCTGTTATGAACAGCCAGTTCCTGTCACGGAAGCGGCGCAGAAAATCGGCCTCCAGTCCATGAAAGAGATCGTGGTCCTGACAGGCATCGCGCATCCCAAGCCATTGATCGACCATTTGGAACAAATGCACAAAAATAATGCAAATGAAATGGTCTGTAGAGACGCGATTAATCGCGTCTCTACAACGACGCAGGAATTGAATATTGTAAAACATTACGCCTTCCCTGACCATCACACTTTCACCGAAAAGGAGATACAATCCATTTACGATCAGCACTTTAACAGCGCAGGCAATCATTGTGCGCTGATCACTACCGAAAAAGATTGGATGCGCTTGCAGTCAGAACAAATTAGAAATATTGTATCTTTGCTTCCGGTTTTTGTGGTTCCAGTGCAAGTTGAGTTTCTCACTGAGGATCAAAGAGATAAGTTTAATCAAATAGTAATAGACCATGTTAGAGGAAAAGAGACAAAGAGTTGAGAAAACGGTTGAATATTTGAACAACCGTAAAACGATAAATCCGAAAATCGCAATCGTATTGGGCTCTGGTTTGGGCGGCCTGACCGAAAAAGTGGATGTTGTGGATGAGATTCCCTACAAGGAAATCCCCAATTTCCCGGTATCCACGGTTGAAGGTCACAAAGGAACGATGGTTTTTGGCAGGTTGAACGGGGTGGAGGTGATCGTCTTCAATGGTCGATTCCACTATTACGAAGGCTACTCAATGGATGTGGTGACCTATCCGGAGCAGATTTTGAGCGGTCTCGGCGTGAAAACCCTGATTCTTTCAAATGCAGCTGGCGGCATGAACCCCACATTCCAAGTGGGCGACATCATGCTAATCCGCGACCATATCAACCATTTCTTCACCAATCCGCTCATTGGTCCAAATGACGACACGTTGGGCCCTCGCTTCTTGAACATGAGCGAAGCCTATTCACATAGACTGGTGAAATTGGCACAGCAAACCGGCAAAAAACTCAATATCCATTTGCAAGAAGGTGTCTATATCGGCGTGTCCGGACCCTGTTTCGAAACACCTTCCGAATACAAGATGTTCTACCTTTTCGGCGCAGATGCCGTGGGCATGTCCACCGTTCCGGAAGTGATTATGGCGCGACATCGCGGTATCGAAGTATTCGCCCTCTCCGTCATCACGGATTTGGGAATCATCGGTCGTGTAGAGAAGGCCAGCCACGAAGAGGTGTTGGCTGCTGCTGCCGCCGCCGGTCCGCAAATGGTAGAGCTGATCTACCACATGATGCCGGAAATTTAGCTGTTAGCTGTTGGCTGTTAGCTTTTGGCTATTGCCCCCCCTTTAACCCTTAACCTTTAACCCTTACCCTAAGTTTTCTGTTGCTGCTTTTTCGCGGCGGGGAACAGCACGTTATTCAGAATCAGCCGGTAACCCGCGGAATTGGGGAACAGATTGAGGTCTGTGGGCGGGTCGTTGACCAGATGCTGGTAATCTTCGGGGTCGTGACCGGAATAGAAAGTCCAGGTGCCTTTTCCATATTCGCCGTGAATGTAGCGAGCCTCGTTGAAGAAGGCGCACTCACCCATGATGGTCACCGTCGGTTTGATGAACTCCTTGCGGAAAGCCGTGGTCTGTCCCATGAAGCCTGGAATCACCTGCAAGTGGTTCTGACACAACATAGTAGGAACAGGATCCCACTTGGCGGAAAACTCAAACAGGGTAAAGTAATCGTTGGATTTGTTTGAAAGATGCTGCGTCGGGCTGGCATCAATATTGGAGACCTCGTAAACGTACGGGTTGGTTTCAATCTTAAAATCGGTGAAAGCGAAGCAGTTGGCGTAATTGAGCTTGCTCTGCGCCTGCGGGTCCATCGGGTCGCCATCGAACATGGTTTCGCAAATATCCACCCCCTCGGCAGCCAATGCGATGTCGTAGCTGTCAGGACCGGAACACATGGCGAACAGATAGCCGCCGCCCGCCACAAAGTCACGAATGCCCTTGGCCACAGCGAGCTTCATCTGCGACACCTTGGCAAAGCCCAACTGTGCGGCACGCTCTTCATTCTCCCGCACATCCTCCTGATACCATTTGGAGTTGCGCTGGCTGGCCCAGAACTTTCCGTACTGTCCAGTGAAATCCTCATGATGCAGGTGCAGCCAGTCGTATTTGGGCAGTTCGCCTTTGATGACCTCCTCATCGTAAATCACCGTGTAAGGAATTTCAGCGTAGGTAAGCACCAACGTCACGGCGTCATCCCACGGCAGCTTGTTCTTCGGGGAGTAAACCGCGATTTTCGGCTCTTTGGTGAGTCGGATTTCGTTCATATTGTTCTCCACCACCGCGATTTCGTTCAGAATCTGCGTGGCCTGCAGGTCGGCGATGACCTCGTAGGAGACCCCGCGGATCAGACATTCGTTCTCTACAGCGCTGTTGTAGGGACACATAAAGCTACCGCCGCGGTAATTCAGCAGCCAGCTCATATCGATCTGGTGCGCCACAGCGTAATAGGCAATTCCGTATGCCTTCAGATGATTGCTCTGCGCCAAGTCCATGGGAATCAGCAGGTAACTCGCACGACCGACCAGCATCATGAACAAAAAACCAATCAACAGAAACAATTTTTTCATCTTATCCAACATTAACTGCAAAAGTCATTTAATTGAAAACCTTCACTACATGGAAGAATCCTCTCCTGTGGAAGAGTCGCCCTCCTGAACCCTCTTCTCCAACTCCATCTTACCGAAACGGAACGTGATACCCGCCGAAATGTAACGGCTGTTGAGCATCTTGCTGGTACTGTTGCTCAGATAGTAGGGGTTCGTGTTTTCAGACCCGGAACCGAAACGGCCACCCCAGTTGAAGATGTCCTGCACATTGACATAGATGGAAAGTTTACGTTTAAACAGGTCGCTGCGGATACCGAAATTCAGTGCGTAACGGGCCTTTCGGTAGCTCATCAAACTGAGTCTCGGGGAGTTGTAGAAACCAGTGGCGGTGAACTGCAACCAGTCGAATGCCTTGGCCCAGAAATTCAAACGCACGCTCCACGACCACATGTCCTCCTGGTCACGCTGATGCACGCCATTACGATCATACTCCATCTTGTAACCGTAGTCATAAACATTGGCGTAGAGACGCAGGTTGATGAAGCCCGTCGGACGATAGGTGGCGTTCACCGACGCGCCATAACGCCATGATGTTCCCAAATTGTAGGGCATGGAGTAACTGACGACACGATCCAGATATTCATCCTCTTTGGAGTCGGTCAGCGAACTGATCTCATTAGTACTCAATCGTCCGTAAAGTTCCACGCCCACATTGCCGAACTTGTTGAAGTACTTCTGCCAACCAGTTTCCAAGCTGTGCGTGTAACTGCTCTTAAGTCCGTCAGGATTACCCGTAGAGTAGCTGTCTTCGCCATAACGGCGGTAAATACTCACTTGCTCCTCGTCGGGATGCGCCATGCGCATAGTATAGTTCAACTTGAAATTGTGCATGTTCTCGGTGCGGTAGGAGAGGTGGATGGAGGGACGGGCCGTGAAGTAGATGGGCGCTCCTGCATCCGCGAAGGGCATATCGCTGATATATTCGTAGCCATCGCGCAGGAAGCCTGCCCCCAAGCCTGTGCTGAGGGTGAAGCCGCCCCAACGATGCGTCCAGTTCACGTCCGCATTGACGTTGGTCTCGCAACCGTTGAAATGGTAGGTCCGCAACGTATCAATAATCTCTCCAATGGTATCGTTGTAACGCTTGTAGTCGTTGTTCATCTGGTATTGGTCGGCACGCAAACCGTAGCTCAACTCTCCGTTCTCACTGTAAGGACGGTTGTAACGAGCGTCGAGGCTGGCCCCGTAACGGTAGTTGCGCGTCAGCAAGTAACGGTGCTCGTCGTAGAAGTCGTGATAGACGTCATAGTAGCGGTTGTACCACTGGTCGCTGGCGTTATGCGAAAAGCGCGTGTTGAGGCCAATACGCAAATTATGCCCCTTTTTGTCGAACTTCTTGGTGTAATCCACACCGGCGTGACTGAAAATGGACTGCCCTTTGGTTAAACTTCCCGTGGTGTCGATCATATTATCCACTTCAGGGTAGAAATAGGTCTGATCCTGAGTGCTAAACACATTAGAGCCATTGTAGTTATAGAAACCACCCGCGTCGAAAGAGATTTCGCTGGTAGTGTCGATTTCGTAATTGACACTGAGGAAGAAGTTGCCGCTGATGGTGCGGTTGGTGTCGAACTGTGACGTGGTGGAAGACCAGGTGGTGTCGTACTCACCTTCCGTAGCCCCGTCACGACGCTGGTAGGAGGTGGTTTCATTCTCGTTGCGGCGGTCGCTGTAACGTCCTGAAACAAATAGGTTTACGCTCCATTTCTCCTTCGTCCACATATAACTCACCCAAGGCGAGATGAACGGCTGGTTAGAGCCGTTGATACCGAAGCTTACGAACTGGTTGCTCTTCACGTGCGCCGAAGTGACGATATTGATAACTGCCTCTGCGTCAGTGGCGTACTTAGCCGAGGGATTGGTGATAGCCTCGATGCGCTCCAAAGCGTTGGCGGGAAGTGTCTGCAGATAAGTTTTAAGGTTCTCCTCCGTTAATTTGGAGGGTTTGTCGTTGATCCAAATCTCCACGCTCGACACGCCGCGCAACGTGATGTTGCCCTCTACATCGACCTCCACGCCGGGTGCGTTCTGCAGCGCATCCTCGGTGGTACCGGTCTGGATGGAGGCATCCTCACTGACGTTATAGACGAGCTTTTCGCCGTCCATCGCATACAGCGGCTTCTCCGACTTGATGGTCACCTCCTGCAAAGAGGTGGACTTGGGCATCAGATACAGCGTACCCAAGTTGGTGTTGTTCTTCACCGTGAAGGGGATATAGCGCGGGGAGTAGTTAAACATCCAGATTCTCAGAATGCAGCCGCCTTGCGGTACTCCAGGGATCTCGAAATAGCCGTTGGCATTGGCCGAAACGCCTTTGATGAGCACGGAATCCTCGGCATCGAGCACCGCCACGTTGGCGTAAGAGAGCGGCGCACCTGAGACGGTGTCGCGCAACAGACCCACCACCGTAAAGGTGGAACCCTCTCTCACTTTCTTTTTCTGTTTTATCTGGGGCTGCTGCATCTGTCCTTGGTTCCAGTCCCCGCCCATCGGGGGACGACCGCCAGGAGGCATGCCGCCGGGTGGACGACCTCCGCCGGGGAAGCCGCCGGGAGGAGGCTGAGCGATGCCACACAAGGCCAACAATAGCACTGCTGTTGTTATAAACAACTTGATTGTCAGTGATTTATCTTTCATCTTTCTTAGAATCATCTTTCAAATTTTAAAGGCGCAAATATATGATTTTTTGGGTATGAAAAAGCAACCGTTTTGTGACAAAATCTTACCTCAAAAGTTTAAAATCATTTTTTTTCGAATTCCGTTCCTAAAAAAAACGTACATTTGCCACTTCTTTGAAAATTTATGTAAATTATTGAATATGAAAAGAATCACGTTGTTATTGAGCATCTTTTGCATGATGCTGATGGTTCCGTTGTTCGGACAAACCATCGATTTTTCCAAACGCTATGTCATCGACAACATCCGTGGCATCGCGTGGCAACCTGGCGCTGACCAGTATTCCTACATCGACGACGACCAGAACATCATACTGGTGAACGCCAAAAACGGCAAGGAGACCGTCTTCCTCGCCGCCGCCTCCCAAAAGGCACACGAAATCTCCAGTCCTTACGGTTACGAATGGCTGGATGCCAACACGCTCTACTTCCCGCGCGACAACAAAACCGTGAACGTACTGAAAGGCAAAATCACCACGTCCGCATTCGACAAAGTGGATGCAGATCATGTTATTGATCAAGATGTCAAGCACGGTGTGTTCGTCATCAAAAACGACAAAGGCGTGTTCGTGGAGAGTGTGCTGAACGGCTACAAACCAGTGCTGCTCTGTCCTGACACGGGCAAGAACATCGTCTTCGGCGAAACGGTGCACCGCAGCGAATGGGGCATCAACGAGGGACAGTACATCTCCCCGAACGGCAACTACATCGCCTTCTACCGCATGGACGAGAGCATGGTGGAGGATTATCCGCTCGTGAACACCGGCACGCCCATCGCGACCGTTGAGTACATCAAATACCCCATGGCCGGCCGCACCTCACACGTGGTAACCCTCGGCATCTTCGATGTGGCGAAATCTGCTGAAAAGGGCAGTCCTGTCTATCACTACATCCAAACCGACAAGGCAGACGGCGAATTCCTGACCAACGTAACATTCTCACCTGATGAAAAATACATTTACATCTCGCACCTCAACCGCGAGCAGAACCACTCCAAACTGATTCGCTACGATTTGCAAACGGGGAAGAAGCTTGCCACCCTCATCGAGGAGCGCGACAGCCGCTACGTGGAACCCACCGACCGCATGATCTTTATGAAAAACGGCAACTTCCTCTGGTTCAGTGACCGCGACGGCTGGAGACATTTCTACATGTACACACCTGACGGCAAATTAGTGAAGAAGGTGGTTGATGGTCGTTTCGACATCGACGAATACTACGGCATGGACAAGGACGAGAAGAACATCTACTTCACCGCATCCTTGGAAAAACCTGTGAACCAATATGTTTGCAAAGTCAACCTCGACAAAGGCACGCTCACTTGTTTGGCTCATGCCGACGGTGTGCATCGTCCTGTCTTCAGCGAATCGAAGAGCTATTTTATCGACTATTTCAGCAATCCGACCACTCCGCGCATCATCTCTTTGGTGGACAATAACGGTAA
>JAGBPE010000109.1 GCA_017633495.1 Bacteroidales bacterium
AAAAATGCTTTCGTGAAACTATTATCCGGTTTTGGTGGTTGCAATGCCGCCGCTGCTTTCATCAATCCGAATCTAAAATGAACAATGACGTGAAACATAGGGTTAAATTGACGCCGAACTATCTGGAGGTGGACGGGAAGCTCGTGGCGGAGGCCGTTGCGGGCGAGTCGTTCCTCACGAAGCTGTACCATATATATAATATGGAGTATCCGAAGTTCTTCAAGATGGATGTGCTCTGCAAGGTGGGCTTCATCGCGTCGGAGATTTTGTTGGAGGCGGAGGGTGCCGAGCGGTTCGTGCCGCGTGCCGACCGCGCCGTGATCCTCTTCAACCGCAACTCCTCGCTGAATGCCGACCGCACCTTCCAACAGACCATCGCCGACCCGGATGATTTCTACCCGAAGCCGTCGGTGTTCGTCTATACGCTGCCCAACATCGTGACCGGCGAAATCGCCATCCGCAACAAATACCACGGCGAAAGCAGCTTCATCCTTTTGCCCGAAAAATCGCAAGAGGCAATGAACCAGGCGATTGAACGCGCGTTCCTCGACTCTGAAACGACGAGCGTACTCACTGGCTGGGTGGAAGCAGTTTCGGATACTGAATTTGAGGCGGCGTTAGAGTTAGTAGTTAGCAGTTAGCAGTTGCGAGCGACCCCAATTCCCCTTCTCTTAGAAGGGGTGCCCGAAGGGCGGGGTAGTAATATAAAACTGCTTCCTTAAGCAGCCCCGTAGGGGCAAGAGCTCGGTAGCTAGGGGTAAGCGAAGCGCAACCCCTGGGTGGGAGATGAAAAGATGAATAAAGATGAAGAGATGAGGAGATGAGGAGATGATCAGATGAGTAGATAATAATGACAAAAAAACCAAATAATATGGAATTAAAAGAGGAATTAAAAACCAAAATGATCGAGGCGTTGAACCTCGAAGAGATGACACCCGCAGACATTGAAGACAATGCGCCGTTGTTTGGCGATGCCGGTCTCGGACTCGACTCCATCGACGTGTTGGAGCTGATCGTGCTGTTGGAGCGCAACTACGGCATCAAGATTACTGACCCGAAGCAGGGTAAGGAGATCTTCGCCTCTGTGAGCACGATGGCTGATTTTGTGGCTGCAAACCGCACGAAATAATGCGTGATCGGGTGGTCATAACCGGCATGGGAGTAGTCTCCGCGCTCGGAATCGGGGCGGAGGCGAATTGTGCTGCTCTGTTATGCGGGGAGTCAGGCGTGCGCACCGTGCGCTACCTGCCCACCGAACATCGTGAGTTCCTTGTCGGGGAGGTGCCGATGAGCGGCGAGGAGTTGCGGCAGTGTTTAGGGTTGCCTGTGGGCGTCTATTCGCGCACCCACCTGTTGGGTGTGTTGGCATTGAAGGAGGCGTTGGAACAGTCGAAACTGCTGCAACAGAGCGGATTGGCGCTCATTTCCGGCACCACCGTCGGCGGTATGGATGTCACCGAACACTACTTCCCTGAACCGCAACCCACGGGTCGCGACATCCACGACTGTGGCGCATCCACCAACGAAATTGCTGACTATTTCGACTGTTTCGACTACACGATGACCTCCTCCACGGCTTGTTCATCCGCGATGAATGCGCTGATTATGGGCAAGTTGCTGATAGAGTCTGGTGAGCGAGATGTTGTCGTGGCAGGCGGTGCGGAGGCGTTGTCGCTGTTCCATCTCAACGGCTTCAAATCGTTGATGATCTTGGACACGCAGCGTTGTCGGCCGTTCGATCAGACCCGCGCGGGACTGAACTTGGGCGAAGGTGCAGCCTACCTTGTGCTGGAGCGCGAAAGTTCGGCGGTGAAGCGTGGGGCGGAGATTCTCGGGGTGCTCAGCGGCGTCGGAAATGGTTGCGATGCCTTCCACCAAACAGCCTCTTCGGAAAATGGGGAGGGTGCTTACTTGGCTATGACGCAGGCACTTGCGGAGTCAGGGTTAACTCCTTCGGACATCGACTACGTGAATGCCCACGGTACGGGTACCCCGAACAACGATGCTTCGGAGAGTGCCGCATTGCGACGGGTATTCAGCGGAAATGTGCCGCCGGTCTCATCCACCAAATCCTATACAGGGCATACCACCAGCGCGTCGGGCTCCATTGAGGCGGCTTTCTGCTTCTTGGCGATGCGCAACGGTTTCTTGCCCTGTCAAACAGAGTTTCAAAACATTGACGAACAATGCATTACGCCGGTTTCGGGAAGCGAGAGCCCGCATGGAGAATTGCGCCATGTGATGTGCAACGCCTTTGGTTTTGGCGGCAACGATTCGTCCATAATCCTATCGCGCTATGAATAAGGTGTTTGTGACGGCTGTCGTGAAAGATGTGCCGGCGGAGGAGTACAATCGCTATCTCCCGCCCATGAAAGCGCGTCGGATGGGGAAATTGCAGAAACGCGCCCTTGTGACTGCGCTGAAGGCAATGGAAATCAGCGGGATAGAGCAACCCGATGCCATCTTGAACGGCACTGCTATGGGATGTATGGAGCATTCCGTGCAGTTG
>JAGBPE010000110.1 GCA_017633495.1 Bacteroidales bacterium
CAAGAATGGAAAAAGAAGAAATTAAAAACAATGTGAATGCTGAAAAGCTGAAAGTACTCAATTCCACACTCGAAAAACTTGAAAAAACTTTCGGGAAGGGCTCCATCATGCGCATGGGCGAGACCCATATCGAAGAGATGGACGTCATCTCAACCGGCTCCATCGGTCTGGACACGGCCCTGGGCGTAGGCGGTTTCCCGAAAGGCAGAATTGTAGAGATTTACGGACCTGAGTCCTCTGGTAAGACCACGCTGGCCATCCACGCCATCGCGGAGGCACAGAAACAGGGCGGCATTGCCGCTTTCATCGATGCGGAGCACGCTTTCGACCGCTTCTATGCTGAAAAATTAGGCGTGAACACGGCTGAACTGCTGATTTCGCAACCCGACAACGGGGAGCAAGCCCTCGAAATTGCTGATAATCTCATTCGCTCCGGCGCCATCGACATTATCGTCATCGACTCAGTGGCTGCCCTCACCCCGAAAAGCGAAATCGAAGGCGACATGGGCGACTCCAAAGTGGGTCTGCAAGCCCGCTTGATGTCACAAGCACTTCGTAAGCTGACCGCAACCATCAACAAGACAGGCTGTTGCTGCATCTTCATCAACCAATTGCGCGAGAAGATCGGCATCCTATTCGGCAATCCCGAGACGACCACCGGCGGTAATGCCCTCAAGTTCTACGCATCCGTACGCTTGGACATCCGTCGTCAATCTCAGATCAAAGACGGTGACACTGCCATTGGTAACCACGTGAAAGTCAAAGTGGTGAAGAACAAAGTGGCGCCTCCGTTCCGCACCGCCGAATTCGACATCATGTTCGGTGAGGGTATCTCCAAAGCCGGCGAAATCGTGGATCTCGGTGTCGAGTACAACATCATCAAGAAGTCTGGCTCTTGGTTCTCCTACGGTGATTCCAAGCTGGCTCAAGGCCGCGACAGCGTGAAACAGCTGCTCAACGACAATCCCGAGCTGTCAGACGAAATCGAAGCCCAAATTCGCGAGGCAATCAAAGAAAACATGAAGTAAGAATGAAAAAAATTATCATTTGCCTGCTGTCAGTGCTGCTTTGCTGCGGCTACGGCTGCCACAACAAAAACAAGTATGCTGATCTGCCACCTGAATTGGCTGAGCTGTGCATCGATATCGACAAGCATCCGAAAAAGGCCGAAAACTACTATAACAGAGCCAATTACTACTATCTGCACAAGGATATCGACAAAGGTATCGCGGACATGCAGACGGCTATCAAGCTGGCGCCTGACAGCAGCAAGTATTATGTCATGCTCTCAGACCTCTACTTCGCGCAGCACGAAACCGACTTGACAGAAGAGATGCTTTTGAAGGCTATCTCCACAGACGAAAACAACAACGAAGCTCGGCTAAAACTAGCTGAACTTCAGTTCCATACACGTCAGTTTGAAGATTGCGAAAAGACCATCGACGAGGCAGTGCAACGTCAGCCGCACAACCCGAAAGCCTATCTCATCAAAGCTTTCATGCTGAAGGATCTGCAGGATACCGTTGGCTATCTGCGTATGTTACAGCTGGTTATCGACCAAGATCCGCGAGAGACGAAAGCGTATCTCGAACTCGGCTACTTCTATCAACAAAAGAACGACCCGATTGCCATCTCCTATTATCAAAACGGACTGAAAGTAGATCCCAATAATGTGGAGTTGCACTATAATTTGGGCAAGATGTTCCAAGATATGGATAAGTTGGAGGAGGCGGAACAGGAATACAAGACCGCCATCGCCATAGACTCTACGCACATTCCCTCTCTTAACAATCTGGGTTACTTGTACTTGGACGATAATGTCAAAAAGTACGAAGAGGCGGTGGAACTCTTCACCCGAGTGTTGCAAATCAATCCGCAATTTGTGTACGCAGTGTGCAACCGCGGGGTTGCGTATGAGTACATGGGCAACTATGTGGCTGCCCGCAAGGACTACGAGGAGGCCCTGAAGCTCTCCACCAACTTCGAGCCGGCCATTTTGGGACTGAACCGTTTGGACAAACACCAACATTAAGCACGTATGAACGAGAATTTAGATCCCACCCAACAGCATCTTTCGGCCTCCGACAAGGAGTTCGAACGGGCGATTCGTCCTGCGCAGTTCGCTGAATTCCAAGGCCAGCAACAGGTTTTAGAGAATCTGATGGTCTTCGTTCATGCGGCGAAAGGGCGTGGCGAAGCGTTGGACCACGTGTTGCTGCACGGCCCTCCAGGATTGGGCAAGACCACACTGTCGCACATCATCGGCAACGAGATGGGCGTGAACGTGCGTGTCACTTCCGGACCTGTGATTGACAAACCCGGCGATTTGGCTGGTCTGCTCACCAATCTGGAACCGCACGATGTGCTTTTCATCGATGAGATTCACCGACTTTCACCTGTAGTAGAGGAGTATCTTTACTCAGCAATGGAGGATTACAAAATCGACATCATGATCGACAGCGGTCCGAGCGCCCGTAGCGTACAAATCTCCATTAACCCGTTTACGTTGGTGGGCGCCACCACTCGTTCAGGTCTGCTCACCGCACCTTTGCGTTCTCGTTTTGGTATCAACTTGCGTCTGCAATATTATGATGCTCAAACACTTGGCAACATCATCAAACGATCGGCATCCATTTTGGACATCCCCATTGAAGAAGATGCCGCTTACGAGATTGCCAGCCGTAGCCGCGGGACACCCCGTATCGCGAACTTGCTCTTGCGTCGCGTGCGCGACTTCGCCCAAATCAAAGGCGACGGCACCATCACACTGCCGATTACGCAAGTAGCGTTGACCGCGTTGAATGTCGATAAGCACGGATTAGACGAAATGGACAACCGCATTCTGAGCACGATTATCGAAAAGTTCAAAGGCGGTCCGGTAGGGTTAAGCACCATCGCTACCGCGGTTGGCGAAGACGCCGGCACCATCGAAGAGGTTTATGAGCCGTTCCTAATTCAGGAGGGCTACCTGATGCGCACACCGCGCGGGCGCGAAGCCACTGATCTAGCATTCACGCACTTAGGCAAATCAAGATATGTCTCTGGACAAGGGGAGTTGTTCTAAACAACTCCTTTTTTTTATATCTGTATCCCGTCTTCACGCAACCACTGATATATTTGCCGGAACTTCTCCTCTTCTGGTAAGTCGGCGTTCACCCAGCGGATTTTGAAACCCATGCGCTCCATGCGACGGAACCAAGTCATCTGCCGTTTCGAGAACTGATGGATGGCGGTATTGAGCAGGCTCACCATGTCGCCATAGTGCAACTCTCCCAAAAGATATTGCGTAACAAACTTGTATTCAAGTCCATATCGGATAAGTCGCTCGGCGGGAATGCCCTCATTGAGCAATGCTTTCACCTCATCGATCATCCCCTCCTTCAGACGAGCCTGCAAGCGCCGGGTGATGCGTTCCCGGATTTTATCGCGCTCTCCGCACAGTCCGATGATGGCGGAATCCAATGGACGGACACGCTCGCTCAATTCGGGATGTTTCGCATAATAGTCCTCAATCTCAATGGCGCGAATCAATCGTGGACGTTCGGAGGTGTCAGTGTCGTTATGCAGCGATTTGTAGGAGGCCAGCATCTCTGTAAGTTCCTCATCTGTATGTGTTTCCAGCTCTTTTCGCAATGGTTCGTTCTCAGGAACGGGGAAGAGTCGGTAGCCGCGCAGCACCGCCTCCACATACATGCCGCTGCCACCGCACAGCACGATGCGATGTCCGCGGGAACGAATCCCCTCCATCGCCTCGTAGGCCGTCTGCTGGTAACGGAAAACATTGTATTCGACGCCAGGCTCCTCAATATCAATCAAATGATACGGGATCGGCTGTCCATTGTACTGATACTCAGACAAATCCTTTCCTGAACCGATATCCATGCGACGGAACACCTGACGGGAGTCGGCACTCACAATTTCACCGCCCAAATCGGCAGCAATGCGCACCGCCACGCCGGTCTTACCCGTGGCCGTAGGTCCTAACACTGTGATTATCGGTTCTTTATCGCTCATTTTACAGGAGTTTGCTTTGGAATGTCGTAGATATCCATATTCTTCACCTCTTCGCCCTCAATCTCGAAACGCAACATAGTCAGACGGGTGTGAATGCCGTACAAGCCCGCCGCTCCGGGATTGATAAAGAGAAGGTTATGGTATTTGTCGTACATGATTTTCAGAATATGGGAGTGTCCCGCCACGAAAATAGTCGGTTTCTCCTCACGGATAATTTGCAGGGCTTTGGGCTGATAACGTCCAGGCGAACCAACAATATGCATCAGCGCGACTTTGTGTTTCTCGCACGTAAAGACCTCATACTCATCAATTTCGCGACGAATATCCCAGTCATCGCAGTTGCCATAAACGGCACGAACGGTAGGAGCTATTATGCGCAACTCATCCAAGATGGAGTCGTTCACAATGTCGCCGGCATGCCAAATCTCATCGCAACCCTCAAAAAAGGTGTACGCATCGGGATGCAGAAAGCCGTGGGTGTCGGAAAGTACGCCTATTTTCATTCTTTCACGGGATTTCGTTGTTTCACGACCTCGAACAGCGCAATGCCCGTGGCCACCGAGACGTTAAGCGAACGAATGGTGCCCACCATCGGGATGTTGATGGTGTCGTTGCAAAGTCGCAGATAGTCCCACGCGATGCCCTCGTACTCGTTACCCATAATCAAGCAGATAGGCTGCGTGAAGTCCTTGTTATAGTGCGCATGATTAGCCTTTTCCGTCACGCCAATCACCTCGATACCGCTGTCTTTCAGATAGTTAATCACCTCCACCAAGTTAGAGTGACGGCAGACGGGCACTTTATGCAGCGCTCCTGCGGAACTCTTCACAGCATCCTCGTTGAGTTGTGCGCCGCCATTCAAAGGCAGGATGATGGCATCCACGCCTGCACATTCAGCCGAACGGGCAATGGCACCCACATTCCGCACATCCGTGATTTTGTCGAGCATCAACAGAAACGGCACACGGCCTTCTTCAAAAATCGTGGGCACAATGTTGAAGATGTCACAATATTCGATAGCCGAAAGGAAGGCGATGACCCCTTGGTGATTTTGGCGGGTGATGCGGTTCAGCTTCTCTTGCGGCACATACTGAAAGGGGATCTTGCGCTGTCGCACCTCATAGAAGAGCTGTTTGAACAGGTCACCCTGCAACCCTTTCTGAAACAGCACCTTATCTATTGTTTTACCACTCTCAATCGCCTCAAAAACAGGGCGCATTCCGTAAGTGATTTCTTGATCTTTGGTCATTTCTTTTGAATTAGGTGATTACACCGTTAAACTCCTAAGCTTCTAAGCCTCTAAGCCTTCTAAGCGCGTAAACTATTGTTTCGGTTGACGGACAAAATGCGGCATCTCGGCCGGTAGCTCCATAGAGAGCTCGATATAGCCCGCGAATTCGCCGTTTTCAAACCACGGAGATTGGTAAATCAGCTTTTTGACGCCGTTTTTCTCGATGGTATAGGCGTTCAGATTGTGGTTTTGCAACATGTTGGCCAACTTTGTGCGAGCTGGCTCCGGATGACAATCCAGCAGATTCTGGCCGATAATGTGTTTGCCATGACTGAGCACGCGCTCGGCCATATCGTTCATCTCCAAAATTTTACCGTCTTTGTCACAAATAGTCACCGAAAAAGGGACGTTATGAAAATAATTCAACATACTTTACGATTTTAAAACGGCAGCAAAAGTACAAAAAAATTATGTCTTTCGGATTGTTGAAAAAAACACACTAAAAAGCATAAAAATACGTTAAGATTTGTTATTTTTGCAAAAAAGTATAAGTGTATGAAAACCAAGGTAATTGAAGTACTCAATACCATTTACGACCCCGAAATCCCTGTAAACATTTGGGAATTGGGATTTATTTACAAGCTGGAGGTGAACGCAAACAACGACGTTTACATCCTGATGACACTGACCGCTCCCAACTGTCCCGTGGCCGAAAGTCTGCCTATGGAGGTGCAAACCCGCGTGCAGATGATTCCCGGCGTGAACAAGGTGGTGGTGGACGTCACCTTCGATCCGCCCTGGACGATGGAGTGCATGACCGAGGCTGCCAAAATGGAACTCGGTCTGATATAAACAACACGCCAAAAAATAAAAGATATTGTAATCAAAAAATCATCATAGCGAATGGAAAATAAAGACAAGTACAACGCTTTCAGTCTCTTACAATTTATGTGGAAATGGCGGAAATGGCTTCTGATTGTCTGTGGAGCCACTTTGATTGTGTCGACCGCCTGCTCTTTTTTAGTACGGCCGCGCTTTAAGTCGACCGCCCTGCTATACGCACCGCGCACCAGCTCCGTCTCAAAAATCCTGCTGAACGAGCAAAACTACAACGAACGTCTGGAAATCAAGGCGTTGGCCACTGTGGACGAGACCGAGCAGATGCTGCCGTTCCTCAACGCCGTCTCCATCAAAGACTCGCTGATCGAAAAATACAAACTGCCGGAATATTACAATATCGACATCAATAAAAAAGGTGGTAAAACAAAGCTTTACAAGACCATCACGAACAACATGACTGTGAAGCGCACGGAATATGGTGCGATTTCCGTCTCCATGAGCGACTGGGATCCGCAACGCGCCTACGACATGACGCTGGACGTTGTGCGCTGGCTCGACACCATCAAAAACAACGTGGAGAAAGAGCGTGCACAAGCTGCCTACACCATCCTTCAACAACAACTGGATTCTGTGGAACAGGCTATTGCCGATGTTAACGATTCCATCCGGGAGCTTATGAAACACGGGGTTTTCGATGTGAAAACGCAGAGTGAACGTCTCACCCAACAGTATGCCATCGCTGCGGCACAAGGCAACACCGCTGCCATGCAACGTATTCAGAAAGAGCAAGATACCATTGCAAAATATGGTGCTCAACTCACCTCCTATCAGGATTTGGAATACAACTTCAGCAAATATCACGCTTTGTGCAAACAGAAGATGATGGATGCCAAGATGGACATGACCACCATCATGCCCGTGAAATTTGTCATCGACAACCCGAAAGTTGCGGATAAAAAGTACTATCCGAAAAAATCGCTTATTGTCGTGATTTCCACTTTGTGCGCCTTTATTCTGACGATGTTGGTGCTGTTAATGATTGAAAGAGTTGAAAACCAGTCTAATAGAAAAGATTCTACAGCAGATTCGCAAGATCAATAGGCGCCAGATTATCGCCTTTCTGGTCACGATGACGCTTGTGTTGGCCAACGGCTACTCCATAATCAGAGAATTTCCTGTCATTCAACTGATTACAGTAGCATTGGTCGGACTTTATCTTGTCTTTTTCCATGCCGATTGGGCCATGTATCTCGTGGCCCTCAGCACCCCGTTTTCGGTGATTCTCAGCAGCAAAAACATCCATTTGGGGCTCTCTTTGCCCTCTGAGGCGCTTATGATTACCCTCACCATGGTGTTTTTTGCCCGCATTCTCTACGACTTGCGGATCAAACGAGAATTCCTGAAACATCCTATCTCCATTGCGATATTCGTCTATCTCGGTTGGATGCTGCTCACCAGTCTCACCAGTGTGCGTCCCGTTATCTCGCTGAAGTTTTTCGCCTCCAAAGTGTGGTTCATTACCTCTTGCTACTGGTTTTTCATGCAACTGGTGGATGACGATCTGAAAAACGCCGTGCGCTACTTCAACTGCTATGCGCTTGGTTTGGCCATCATCGTCATCATCGTCACTTACCAACACGCGCTCAGCGGCTTCGATGAGCACTATGCGCACTATGTCATGTCGCCGTTCTACAACGACCACACGGC
>JAGBPE010000111.1 GCA_017633495.1 Bacteroidales bacterium
GTCTGCGTCATCATTGCGGGTGTGCTGCTCAAACTGTCGATACTGGAATGGGCTGCCGTCGCGTTTGCTGTCGGACTGGTGTTCAGCGGCGAAATCTTCAACTCGGCCATCGAAGACCTCTCCGATGTGGTCTGCCCCGAACGCGACGACCGCATCAAAAAAGTCAAAGACCTGGCCGCCGCCGCTGTTCTGGTGAACGCCATCGCCGCCGCCGTTATCGGACTGCTGGTATTCATTCCGAAAATAATACATTTGTTTTTATGATACAACGACCTTTGGCGTTTTGTATTCCAATATTACTACCCCGCCCTTCGGGCACCCCTTCTAAAATAGAAGGGGAATTGGGGTCGCCCGTTCCTATCGTCTCTAAACTTGTAAGCTTCTAAGCTCCTAAACCCATGTTTCTCGGTGAACTCATCTCCCTGTTCGTTGCCCTCTCCTGGACCGCCACCGCCCTTTTCGCGGAGGTGGGCTCGAAACGCATGGGCTCGTTGCCGTTCAACACGATACGGATGACGATGTCCCTGCTCTTTCTCATCCTCACCCTCTGGCTGGTGATGGGCGTCCCCTACCCTCGCTTCGCCGACGGCGGAACGTGGGGCTGGCTGCTGCTCTCGGGCGTGGTCGGCTACGTTATCGGCGACTACTGCCTGATGCAGGGCTACATCCACATCGGATCGCGCTTCGGACAGCTCTTCATGACCCTTTCAGCACCCACAGCAGCACTCACCGGACGACTTCTGCTCGGCGAACAGATGCGCCCCGTCGCCATCCTCGGAATGGTAATCACCCTGAGCGGTATCGCCATGTCGATTCTTTCCAAAAGCGATGACACCGAACACCACGGTCTCCGTTTCAAACTGCCTGCCAAGGGTATTTTCTACGCCGCAATGGCCGGCATCTGTCAGGGTTTCGGATTGGTACTCAGCAAGGTAGGACTACAACACTACGATGCAGCACTCGCGGCTCTCAACATTTCCCAAGATGCCGTCTTCGAAGGGGCGGTATTGCCGTTGCCGGTCAGTCTCTGCGTACCCTTTGCCGCCACCACCATCCGCGGCTACATCGGATTGGCGGGTTTCTTCCTGTCGCTGATGCTCTTCAGCAAGGATGGCCTAGCGAAACTCCGCAGCGCCGTTCGCGACCGCAAGGCGATGTGGTGCGTGCTCGCCTCCACCATCTTCGGACCCTTCATCGGGGTCAGCGCATCGCTGCTCGCCACCCAATACACCTCAGCGGGCATCGCACAGACCCTCTTCGCCCTCACCCCGATTCTCATCATCGCCCCGTCAGTCATTCTGTTCCATCAGAAAGTCACTGTGCGTGAGGTAATTGGCGCAGTCATCAGCGTCATCGGCGTCTGTCTTTTCTTCGTGTAAAAACCGGTTTCGTTTACACTTAACGGAAAACTTATGCAACATGTGTACTTTTTACACAAGAAGCATTGATTTTGTCATTGTTTTTCGTATTTTTGCCGCTCCTTTCACACGAGGTGTGAAAGGATATAAGTGTTTGAATATTAGTTTAATAAAAGCAAGAAAAGATAGATGATTAGCGTTGGAAAGTACAGCATAAAAGGTCTGGCACTCATTTTATGCACGTTATTATTCGGCTGCGAACCACTGTTCGCACAAGATTCCATCCATATTGATTTGAACAAGGCCATCGAAATTGCTCTTTCGGAGTCGCCCACGATGCGCATTGCCGACCGCAATGTGAACATCAAGCAGGAGTACAAAAAGGAGCAGATCGTGGCGCTCTTCCCCGATGTTTCGCTGGCATCCAACTACAACCGCACGTTGCTGAAGCAAACGATGTCTATGGACATGGGCGGTCAGACGATGAACATCAAGGTGGGTCGTGACAACACCTACTCCGTAGGCGCGAACCTGAGTCTCCCGATCGTGGCACCCGCCATTTGGTCGAGTCTGAAACTCAGCTCGATGGACATCGATTTGGCTATGGAATCAGCCCGTTCCTCCAAGCTGGACCTCATCAACCAAGTGAAGCAGGCCTTTTTCACCTACCTGCTGGCCAAGGAGTCTTACAACGTGCTGCTGGAGAGCTACGCCAACCTCGAAGCCAGCAACCAGATCGTCACCAACTCCTACAATCAAGGTTTGGTTTCCGAGTTCGAGAAATTGCGTTCCGACGTGACGTTGCAGAACCAGCGTCCTACCATCAACACCGCCGCCAACGGCGTCCGTCTGGCGGCTATGCGGTTGAAAGTCCTCTTGGGCATGGATATTGCCGAGCCCGTTATCTTCGATGGTAAAATCTCTGATTATGAGCAGTCTGTGATTGCCGCAGGCGTTCCTTCCACCGAAGAGATGACTTTGGCTTACAACTCCGCTTTGCGTCAGTTAGACCTCGGCATTGAGGAGTTGGAACAGTCGAAGAAGATCGTTCGCGGTTCCTCCCTGCCGATGCTCGCATTGGCTGGCGCGTTCCAGTACTCCGGTATGGGTGACGACGGCGGCAAATTCACCAACTACCCCTACTCCTACATCGCATTATCTCTGCAAATCCCCATTGTCGGCTGGGCATCAACGCATTACAAACTGAAACAATCGGATCTGAATATCGAAAACATGCGTGATCAGCGACTGGATGTCGAACGCAACCTCCGTCTGGGTGTGCAGAGTTATCTCGACAACATGCAGCAGGCCCTCGACGAGCTGGAAGCCGACCAACAGACGTTGAACCAAGCTCAAAAGGCCTACGAAATCGCCCAGAAACAATACGAAGTGGGTATGAACACCTGGCTCGACCTCATGTCTGCCGAACTCGCCCTCACCAACACGCGTCTCTCCTTCTGCCAATCCATTTTCAACTACCTGACGGCGAAAGCGAACTTGGACGCAACGCTGGGCGTGGAATAGTTAGCAGTTAGAAGTTAGTAGTTAGCAGTTAGCAGTTAAACGAAAAACCCCAATAATAAAGAAAAGATATTCCTTGAACAGCCCCGTAGGGGCAAGAGCTCGGTAGAGCAATTAACCCCACATGAGCGACGAAAGAGCGCAATGTGGGGCCGGACAATGACAAAAAAAAATATTAGATATGAAAAGAATCGTAACCATTTTATTGGCAATCACCATGTTCGTGTTTGCCGGTTGTAAGAAAAAAGAACAGGCCGTCACCGTTGGTGATCAGAAGTTCACCATCCGCACGCAGCAGGTGCACACCCAAGAGGTGGAGCAAACCTACGAATACACCGCCATCGTGGAGGCCAACGCGGTGAACAACATCGCCCCGCTCACGGGCGGACGTATCGACAAGATTTACGTGGAGGTCGGCGACCGTGTCGGCAAGGGCAAAGTGCTCGTGCAGATGAACGAGAACAGCCTCAAACAGGCGAAAGCGCAGCTCGACAACCTCAAAGCCAGCTTCAAGCGCGTTGACGAGCTCTACAAAGTGGGCGGCGTTTCCAAATCCGACTGGGACGCTATGAAGACCCAGCTGGACGTGGCGCAGACCAACTACGACAACCTGCTGGAAAACACGCAGTTGGTGAGCCCGATTTCCGGTGTCGTCACCCAAAGAAACTATGACAGTGGCGACCTTTACGGCGGTCTGCCTGTGGTGCAAGTGCAGCAAATCACGCCCGTGAAGATGAACATCAACATCTCCGAAACCCTCTTCAAAAAGGTGAAAGTGGGTACGCCGGTGAGCGTCAAGGTGGATGCTTACGGCGATGAGGAGTTCCACGGCAAGGTGAGTCTGATTTACCCCACCATGGACGGCGCAACGCACACCTTCCCTGTGGAGGTGCAGCTTTCCAACACCGACAGCCGCGTGCGCCCGGGTATGTACGCCCGCGTGACCATCAACTTCGGTACGCAGGAGCACGTGGTGGTTCCCGACGAGGCCATCTTCCGTCAGCAAGGTTCCGGCAATCGTTACGTCTATGTTTACAAAGACGGTAAGGTCTCCTTCAACCAAGTGGAGATCGGCCGCCACCTCGACAACGCCTACGAACTGCTCTCCGGCGATGTCCACGACGGCGACATGGTGGCCACCACGGGATTGGCCCGTTTGAAAGACGGTTTGGAGGTCAATGTGGAGAAAAAGTAATGGTTAATGGTTATTGAAGTTTAAGGTTTAATGCCAATAGCCTGAATAGCCAAAGTCAAGAAAAATATTGATAATAAACATTTTCAATGAGCAGCCCCGTAGGGGCAAGAGCTCGGTAGCCAGAGGTAAGGCGTGAGGAACGAACGCCGCAACCTCTGGAAATGGAACAAAAAGAAATATGAGTCTCTATCAAAAATCAGTCGAACGACCTATCATGACGGGTCTGATTTACATCGCCGTCATCATCATCGGTATCTTCTCGATGACCAAGCTGCCTGTGGACCTTTTCCCGCACATCGACAGCAACACCATCATGGTGCTCACCGTCTATGGCGGCGCCAGCGCGGAGGATATCGAGGACAACGTGTCCAAACCCATTGAGAACGTGCTCAATACGTTGAGCGACCTCAAGCACATCACCTCCAACTCCAAGGAGAACTATTCCATTGTCTATCTGGAGTTTGAGTATGGTGTGGATATTGAACAGAAAACCAACGACGTGCGCGACAAGCTGGATATGGTGAAGTCGGCGCTGCCCGACGGCGCCAACCAGCCCTACCTGTTCAAGTTCAGCGCCGACGACATGCCCATCATGATGCTGTCGGTGCGCTCCGGACAGAGTACGCAAGCGCTGTATAAGATCCTGGACGACAAGGTCTCCTCACCGCTGTCACGTATCAGCGGCGTGGGTGCGGTTTCTATCTCCGGTGCTCCGCAGCGCGAAATCCAGGTCTATTGCGACCCCTATAAGATGGAGAGCTACAACCTCACCATCGAGAGCATCGCCTCCGTTTTAGGCGCGGAAAACCGCAACGTCTCCCTCGGTATCATGGATGTGGGTTCCAAGACCTACTCCATGCGTGTGGATGGCGAGTTCAACAGCGCCGATGAGATGGAGGACATCGTGATCGGAAGCTACAACAACAAAAACGTCTTTCTGAAGGATGTGGCTGTGGTGAAAGATACCCTGCAAGAGCGTATGCAGGAGTCCTTCACCGACGGGGAACGCGGTGCTATGATCATCATCCAAAAGCAGACCGGCGCAAACACTGTGCAGATTTGTAAGAAGGTGCAGAAAGAGCTGCCTGCCATCAAAAACTCACTTCCCGCTGACGTGCAACTGGACGTGCTGGTCGATAACTCCGACAACATCGTCAACACCATCGACAGCCTGGAGGAGACCATCCTCATCATCCTGTTGCTGGTGGTCGTGGTGGTACTCTTCTTCCTCGGCAGATGGCGTGCCACGTTGATCATTGCCGTGGTGGTGCCTGTCTCCTTGATTGCCGCCTTCATCTACTTGTTGGCTACTGGCAATACGCTGAATATCATTTCATTGTCCTCTATCTCCATCGCCATCGGTTTGGTGGTCGATGACTCCATTGTGGTGTTGGAGAACATCACTACGCATATCGAACGGGGGTCGAAACCCAGAGCGGCGGCCATCTTCGCCACCAGTGAGGTCTATCTCTCCATCGTGGCCTCCACCCTCGTGATTATCGCCGTCTTCTTGCCGCTGACCTTCCTCACCGGTATGGCCGGCGTGCTCTTCAAACAGTTGGGTTGGATTGTCACCATCGTGATTGCCGTCTCCCTGGCGGCCGCCATGACCCTGACCCCGATGCTGAGTTCGCTGTTGCTGAAGAAAAATCCTAAAAAGAGCAAATTCTTCTCCAAAATCGACGAACCTGTACAGAGATTTTTGGAGAGACTCGACCATGGTTACGCTCGTCTGCTTCATTGGAGCGTCAACCACCGCAAAACGATCGTGTTCGGTTCTCTCATCATCTTTGCCGTCAGCTTGATGCTGTTGAAGGTCATCCCCACCGAGTTCTTCCCTACGCAGGATAACGCCCGTTTGAGTGCCACCGTGAAGTTGCCGCAAGGTACGCGCGTGGAGACCACCAAGGCCCTCGGCGACGAGTTGGTAAGGGAAATTCAGAAAAAATACCCGGAGGAGGTCAAATCCATCAACTACTCCGTGGGTATGCCCGACGAGGACAACACCTGGAGTTTGATGCGCGAAAACGGCACCAACCTGCTCTCCTTCAACATCCGTTTGGTGAAGAAGACCGAACGTAAAAAGTTCATCTCGGAAATTGCCGACGGCGTACGTGATATCATGCGCAAACATATTGAAATCAACTCCTTTACGGTGACCACCGGACA
>JAGBPE010000013.1 GCA_017633495.1 Bacteroidales bacterium
AAAAAAAGGACGCCTTTCGACGTCCTTTTTCATTATAATGTGATGAATGATTATCCTCTGAACGGGAAGTTTTTGCCGGGATAAATGGCCTGTGCGCCCAGCATCTCCTCGATGCGCATCAGCTGGTTGTATTTGCAGATGCGGTCGGTGCGGCTGGCGGAACCGGTCTTGATTTGGCCCGTACCCAAAGCGACGGCGAGGTCGGCAATGGTGGTGTCCTCGGTTTCACCGGAACGGTGAGACATCACAGCGGTGTAGTAGTTGCGCTGTGCGAGTTGCACGGCGTTGATGGTCTCGGTGAGCGTACCGATTTGGTTGACCTTGATGAGGATGGAGTTGGCCACCTCCTTCTCAAGGCCCATTTGCAGACGCTTGACGTTGGTCACGAAGAGGTCGTCACCCACGAGCTGGCAACGGTCGCCAATGGTGTCGGTGAGGAGCTTCCAACCGTCCCAGTCGTCCTCGGCCATACCGTCTTCGATGGAGATGATCGGGTACTTGTCGCACCAGGTCTTCCAATAGTCAACCATCTGAGCGGGCGTGAGCTCGTCGCCGGTGGACCATTTCAGTTTGTAGATATTCTTGTCGGCATCGTAAAACTCGGAAGAGGCGGGATCAAGTGCAATGCAGATGTCCTCTTTCGGTTTGTAGCCGGCATTTTCGATAGCTTGGAGAATCACTTCGAGAGCCTCCTCATTGGATTTGAGGTCAGGGGCGAAACCGCCTTCGTCACCCACATTGGTGGAGTAACCGCGGCCCTTGAGCACCTTCTTCAGGTTGTGGAACACCTCGGAGCCCATGCGAACAGCCTCACGGAAGGTGGGAGCGCCCACGGGCATAATCATGAATTCCTGGAAGTCAACGCGGTTGTCAGCGTGAGAACCGCCGTTGAGGATGTTCATCATCGGAACGGGCAGCACGGTGGCATTGCATCCACCGACATAGCGATAGAGGTCTTGACCGGTCTCCTGAGCAGCAGCCTTAGCGGCAGCCAACGAAATACCCAACAGGGCGTTAGCACCCATAGCACCCTTGTTCTCAGTGCCATCGACTTCAATCATGCGGGCATCGAGTTCAGCTTGGTCGCTCACTTCCATGCCTTCCACAGCTTCAGCCAAAGTGCTGTTCACATTCTGGACGGCCTTCAGCACGCCCTTGCCCATATATCTGTCTTTCTGATCGTCTCTCAACTCCACAGCCTCGTGTACGCCCGTGGATGCGCCGGAGGGAACAGCCGCACGACCGACTGCACCGGCAGCGGTATAAACATCAACTTCAACAGTAGGATTGCCGCGAGAGTCCAAGATCTCTCTACCATAAACTTTAACGATTTGACTCATAGTTCTTTGTATTTTATTCAGTTCAAATTTTAATGCGGCGCGAATATACGATTTTTTTTTATTTTTGCCCCCGAAATTATCGCCTCCATGCCTCCAAAGAAGAAGAACACCCCGCAAATCATCTCACTGGACTCATTCGGCAGCGCCAAAAACTACTGGCTCTGTTGGATT
Source organism: Bacteroidales bacterium (assembly GCA_017633495.1). Lineage (GTDB taxonomy): Bacteria > Bacteroidota > Bacteroidia > Bacteroidales > WCHB1-69 > F23-D06. The sequence continues at coordinate 1,512 of JAGBPE010000013.1, forward strand.
CAGTCGCCACTGCCGCCGTTCTCCTTCGCCAAAAAAGCGCAGAAAGAGCTGCGACACCCCTGCGCCTACATCGGGAGCATCTCACTTGAAGACATCCACCCCAATCTGCAGTTCCCGATGTACTATATGTCGTTCAACCAGGAATTTGACATCAACTTGGTGATTTTGGCCAACCATGTCACCGCCCCGATGGAGATGTCGTTGTCGCAAGAGAATCCCCTTTTCGGTGGTCTTCTCTTCGAAGACGACTATTATCTGTTTAACAAACAAGGACTTACAAAAATTCAATTCTCCTATCCGCAAGCCGATTATCTGCTTCTGCTCTCCGCAGACAAGCAGGTGGATTTAGAGGACTACATCCAGATGCTTCCCCAACTCTCCGACACCAAGTTCCTCTGCCAAAACACTCCGCAAAACATTGCCGACAGTCAGAAAAAGAGCAAAACAGTGCTGGATTTCCTGCAATATCTGTATTACGAATCCGAGGCATCCGTCAACGAATACCTCCGCAAGAAACTCTTCCAGAAACTGCATAACAAGATGTCGGTGTCGGAAAACAATTACGAAAGACTGCGTTTTCCTGTGGAAGCCAACCGCATGATCACCAGCGGATTGCTCCGCCGCGAAGAGGTGTAGCCCTATTGTCTATACTGCACTTTCTTGAAAAACAATCCCGTCACGCCAAACGTAATGATGGCGGCGAGGATGTAAGCAAGTGCACGAGGAACGAATGCACCAAGACAACTGCCCGATACAAAGATGAAACTGACAGTGACCATCGTCATGAAAACGGCGGGAATGAGCGCCATCCAATAGTAAGCCTGCTGTTTGTTGAGACGCAAATATACCGTGATGGCCCACAGCGTGAAAGCAGCGAGCATCTGGTTGGCCCAGGAGAAATATTGCCATATCACTTGGAAGCCTGTCGGTGCGGCAAGGCTGAAGACGAGGAATGCGCCCGTAACGGCAAACAACGGGATGGCAATCCAGAGGCGTTTGCTGATACTTTTCTGCTCCAAATTCATGAAGTCAGCGATGATAAGACGTGCAGAGCGCAATGCTGTATCGCCAGAGGTGACCGCAGCGCTGATGACACCCAAAACGGTGATGACGGCGATAGCGGTCGGGAACCACGTGTTGGCGATAATACCCACCATGGCAGGACCGCTCTTAGTCTGCAGCTCGGGGTCTGCATGGTAAAAATAGGCGGCAGCGGCAGCCCAAATCAGAGCAACGATACCCTCCACAATCATGGCACCGTAGAAGATGTGACGACCTTGGCGTTCGTTGGTCATGCAGCGAGCCACCAAGGTGGATTGCGTGGCGTGGAAGCCCGACACCGCACCGCAAGCGATACTGATAAACATCATCGGGAAGAGCGGATTGGTGGCTGCCAGAGGGTGACGATTCTGCAGACCGCTCCAAATTTCGGGAATTTCAGGACGATAGATGGCGAATGCCACCACGATGGCCACCGCCATACCCATCAGCAGGAATCCGAAGATGGGATAGATGCGACCAATCACTTTATCAATAGGCAACAACGTGGCTATCAAATAGTAAACCAAGATGATCACCACCCAAACATAGACGCTCATATTGGGGGTGAACTGCGATTGCAACAGCTGAGCGGGCGTGTTGACGAAGACCACTCCGACCAAAATCATCAGCAGCACCATGAAGCCGCGCATGAACTGTTTCACCCCATTGCCCAAGTACTTGCCGTGGGTTTCAGGCAGCGAGCAGCCGTTCTCACGC
>JAGBPE010000112.1 GCA_017633495.1 Bacteroidales bacterium
GCCGTCTGGCAATAGTGGAGATAGCGGTACACTTCGTTGCCCGCATCCAGCAAAGCCTGCTCGAACTCCAGTCGGGCCTTCTCTTGATCCAATTTCGCATTCTTGAGTTGAGCATTGAGCTTTCCGGCTTGAAAGATAGGTTGCGTGAGTGAAGCCACTGCCTGTCCGATCATTTGGGCAGGACTGAAAGCCGCACCGAAGAGTCCTTCAATGGTAATCGTGGGATAGAAAGCCTGGCGAGCCTGCTGGGTACCGTAGTAGGCCAACTCCATATTGCGCTCGGCTACACGCACGTCGGGACGAGCATCCAACAAACGCACCGGAAGTCCTAAATGGAGCTGTTCCGGCATCTTGAAGGTGCCGAACGGGGCACGATCGATGTGGTGGGGCGGCTCTGCAAGCAGATTACAAAGAGTGGCTTCCGTGATGACAATGCTGTTGCGCAGGTCTATGATCTCCGTCTTTACTTCCGCCACAGAGGCTTCCATCTGATAGACGGCGGAGCTTTGGAACAGACCGGCATCATACAAGGCGCGGGTGGACTCCAACGACTCCTCCCACAACGTTTCCGTCTGCTCTGCAATCTCCAACTGTCGGTCGAGCATCACCAAAGTGTAGTAGAGACTGGCCACATTGGCCGCCAAACTGACCTGCACGGCCTGCTTGTAATCCTCCATGTATGCGGCTTGGGCTTTCGCTTTGCGCACCCCTGTGGTGGTCTGTCCGAAGATGCCCAACTGCCAGCTGGCGGTGATGGGGACTTGGGCAGTGAAGGATCCCGATCCTTGATAGACGTATTTGGCTTCTGGTGTGAACGCCAGCGTGGGCGCATAACCCCATTTTGCAGCCTTCACACTGTTCTGGGCCTGCTCAATGGAGAGCTGGGCCGTCTGCATGCTGGTGTTGTTGGCCAGCGCGGTCTCAACAACCTTCTGCAACAGCGGGTCGGGGAAGGCGGTGCGCCAGTCCATGTCACCCATGGAGACGGTGTCCTGCGGGTTCATCACGTCGCCCATCACGTCGCTGCGTACGCTATAGTCGGATTTGTATTTTCTGTAGAGGTTGCAGCTGGAGAGGAGCACCATCGCTGCCAATACCATTATGTATATAGGTCTGTTTTTCATAATTTCTTTACTTTTGTTCCGGCCCCACACTGCGCTGCGCTTGTGTGGGGTTAATTGCACTTCGTGCGTCTTGTCTCTTCGAGACTGCTCAAGGAATTATATTTCGATAAAAACTGTTCACTATTGCCTATTGCCTTTTGCCTACTCACTTACCACTACGTCCTCTTCCTTCTCGCCGGGCGTCAACTTTTCGTGAACCTTCTGGAAGAAGATGTAGAACGCCGGGGTGACGAACAGGATGGCGATGATGCCCACCACCATACCGCCGACTACGGTGAGAGCCAAGGACTTGTTGCCCACAGCACCTGCACCGCCTTCCACGATCAACGGAATCATACCGATCACCATGGTGGAGACAGTCATCAAGATGGGACGCAGACGGTCTTTACAAGCACCGATGGCCGCGTCGAAGATAGACAAGCCCTCTTCGCGCTTCTGGATGGCGAACTCGGTAATCAAAATGGCCGTTTTCGCCACCAAACCCATCAACATAATGACACCCGTCTGCACGTAGATATTGGCTCCGGTGCCCAAGATCGTCTCCAGCGGACGGATGGTCAGGTAAGCACCGAACAGTCCGAACGGGATGGAGAACAAGACAGCGAAGGGGATAAAGACAGAGTTGTAGAGGCAGGCCAAGATGAGGTAGATAATCAGGATGGCGATGCCGTAGATGATGATCGTGTCGTTGGAACCGGCGCTTTCGGCCTCCTCACGGGCCATACCGCCGTACTCGTAACCGTAACCGTCGGGGAAGACCTCCGCCATCACCTCATCAACCGCCGTACGCACGTGTGCGGAGGTGTAGCCACTGGCCGGCATAACGGACATATTGTAACATTGGAACAGATTGAAACGGCGCTCTTGCGAAGAGCCCAAGCCCTGTTTCAGAGTAACAAACTCTGACGCGGGCGCCATTCCGCCGTCTGTCGGGACGAAAATATTGTTGAGCGTACTCGGCTCCATACGGTAGGAGTCGTTGGCCTCCACCAACACCTGATAGACCTTACCATATTGAATGTAGTTGCCGATGTACTTGCCAGCCAAGTTCGTACCGATGGTGTTGACGACTGTCTTCGGGGAAACGCCCTTGCGTTTACAAGCAGCGGCGTCCACCGTAAGACGGAATTTGGGGTAGTCTTGCGAGTAGGAGGCGGAAGCCGTGGAGACTTCCGGACGAGCTTGCAGCTTCTTGGCGAACTCGTTGCTCAAGTCGATAAACGCCTGAGCGTCGCCGCTTCCCGAACGGTCTTGCAGGTCGAGTTCCATCATGGAACCCGTACCGTAGCCCGGAATTTGCGGCATCTGGAACGGCGTGACGGTCGCTTGCGGCAAGTTCACCATCGCCCAAACATAAATGTTCTTCTGCATGCCGGCGATACTGTAGAACGAACGCTCCTCCCAGTTTTTCAACCGCACCATCATAGTGCCGTAGTTGGTACCGGCACCGCCGTTCATCATGGAGTAGCCGGTGATACCGCCCACCAGTTCCACTTCATCGAGGGTGCGCACGTAATTCTCCAATTTGTTGAGGGTCGCCTCGGTCTCGTTGAGGTAAGTACCCGGCGCCATCGTGACGTCCACCAACAGGAAGCCTTGGTCCTCTTGCGGCACAAGGTCCTTCTGTGCGGTAGTCATCAACCAAATCATGCCACCGGTGAAGGCAGCCAACAGAATCCACGCAAACGCGGGCTTCTTCATGAACTTGGTGACACCGCTCATGTATTTCTTTTCCACAGCACCGTATGCAGCGTCGTATGCGGTGCGCATGTAATAGTTCAGGCCTTTTCTCTCGGTTTCGCCTTCCTTTTTCGGTTTGAAGAGCAGTGCGCAGAGAGCCGGGCAGATGGTCAATGCTGACACAGCCGACAACGCCACAGAGGCTGCCATAATGGTGCCGAACTGTTTGAAGAAGGTGCCGGAAGTACCCGACATGAAGGTCACAGGGATGAACACCGCCATGAAGACCAATGCCGTGGAGATACAGGCGGCGGAAACTTCAGTAAGGGCGTCGTTGACAGCAGAGCGAGCGCTCTTGTATCCCGACTCCAACTTGGCCATAACGGCCTCCACCACCACGATGGCATCATCCACGACCGTACCGATAGCTAATACTAACGCAAAGAGTGTCAATAAGTTGAGGGAAAACCCCACTACCTTGACAATAGCGAAAGTACCAATCAAGGAGACGATGATAGAGACAGAAGGCACGATGGTGGCCTTAAAGTTCTGCAGGAAAATGTACACAATCAAAATCACCAAAATGATGGCGATGACGAGGGTCTCCAACACATTGTGCATGGAGGCGTGCAGGAAGTCGTCGGAGGTTTCCAACTGTTTGAATTCCAAACCTGCAGGCAAGTTTTTAGAAAGTTCGTCCAACTGTTTGTTGATGTCAGCGTTGACCTTGGTAGCGTTCGCGCCGGGTGCCTGGTTGATGATGAACAACACGCCGGGATGTCCGTCAATGTCGGTGCGGTAGTCGTATGCTTTGGTACCGAGCTCCACATCGGCCACATCAGACACACGCAAAATGCTTCCGTCCGGATTGGAACGGATGACGATGTTCTCGAACTCGGTCATATCGTCGAGCAGTCCGTTGAATTCAACATCGATCTTGTTGATGGTGCTTTCGAAACTACCGATAGGCGCCACGATGTTCTGCTCGTTGATAGAGTTGATAATCTCATCGGGGGTGACTCCATACGTGCCCATGACGTCGGGCTTGAGCCAGATACGCACACCGTATTTGTCGCCGAGCATCTGGGTACGACCCACGCCGGTGACACGGCTGATAGCGGGTACGACATTGATATCCAGATAGTTCGAAATGAACTTTTGATCGAATTTATCATCGGTGCTCTCCAAAGACAAAATCTGCAAAATGGAGTTCACACTCTTGGTCACAGTGACACCTTGGGTGGTCACCTCCGAGGGCAACAGACCCAACGCCTGGTTCACGCGGTTCTGCACGTTCACGGTCGCTTGGTCGGCATCGGTGCCCTGCTTGAAATAGACATCGATTTCGGCACTACCGTTGGAGCGGGCCGTTGAGGACATATACATCATGTCGTCCACACCGTTCACCTGCTCCTCAATGGGCATGATGACGGATTTCATCACTGCATTGGCGTCGGCACCGCTGTAGTTGGCCGTGATGATCACCATAGGCGGAGCAATGTTGGGGTATTGCTCAACCGGCAGGGAGACGATGCTCACCACACCGACGAGACAGAGCAGAACGCCGACAGCAAGTGCCGCCACCCAGTGCTCCACAAAGAATTTGGTTTTCTTAACTTTCTCTTCCATAGCTATCTGATTTTCATGCCATTAGAGAGTTTGCGCACACCGTCGGTCACAATTTCGTCACCAGGATTCAGACCTTCGATGATGAAGTATTCCTTACCGTCGTTTGACGGATAAGCCTGACAGATAACACCTTCCACTGTGCCGTCCTTTTTCACGCGGTAGAACATCAGTTGGTCTTGCAGACGCACGGCGGCGGTTTGCGGAACGCAGAGCACACTGTCCAAATCGATCGGAATAATGGCCATAGCCGACAAACCGGAACGAAGCACGCCGTCAGGGTTTGGAAATTCTGCCTCGCAGGTCACCGTACCGGTTCCCTGATTCAGAATAGCGTCGATACGTGTCACTTTACCGTCATGAAGATAGGTACTGCCGTCTTTGAGTATCAATTTCACGCCAGGCATTGCATCTTGAAGCAGTTTGCCTTTGGGACCGGCAAGTCCCTTTTCTGTCACCTGCAGTTTGTATTCCTTGATGGTCTGCAGCAGCTGCGTCTCATTCAGGGAGAAGTCGGCGTCTATCACGCTGTTGTCGCTCACCTCGCAGAGGTAGTTTCCGCGAACGGCCATGTCGCCCTCACTGAAGCCATTGCTGCCGATAACCCCGTCAAGCGGCGAGGTAACGTTGCAATAGCCGAGGTTCGTTTTCGCGATATTGAGCTGCGCTTCTGCCTGTTGCACAGCAGCTTTCGCTGCGTTATAAGCGTTAAGGCTGGTCTTGAGTACATAGTCGCTGATCACCTTCTTGGCATACAGTTCCTTGTTGGATTCGTACTGCAGCTTCGTGGTCTCCATCTGCGCTCTGGCTGCGCTCAGGTTGGCTTCTGCCGACTGCACACTCAACCGATACTCCGTAGGGTCGATGATATAGAGCGTCTGTCCTTTGCGCACGCGAGTGCCGCTGGTGTAGTTCTTCTTCTTGATAATACCCTCCACCTGCGGATAGACCTTCACCTCACTGGTGCCAGACAACGTTGCCGGGAACGACATGTTGTAAACACGATTTTCGAGTTTCAACACCTTCGTCTCAAATTTGACCTGAGGCTTCTCAGTTTGCTTCTTTTTGCCGCAGGATGAGAAGACACAAACCGCCATCATCAACGCGACGACTAAAAACAGTTTCGATTTATTCATTGTAGTATTTTTTATGACCAAGACAATTAACTAAGACTGTGACTAATAAATGAACGGGAAGACCCGTTTCAGCTTCTTACGTTCCATAATCTCACCAAACTCCGACTGGTAGCGTTTGTAGAGAGCGTTGGCGCGGGGCACCAGATTGGCAAACGTCCAGATAAAGAACACCAAACCGGAGAACGACCAGGTGAGGATGGCAAAGCCCAGCCACTCCATCAGTTCACCGAAGTAGTTGGCGCTTGTAACGTACTCAAACATAAATCCTTCCGGAAGATAGTGATTTGTGTCGTCGTCGCTTTTGCGCAGATGGCGGATGATGTAGTCCGAACGCAGATTGGTGTAGAATCCGAAAATGAAGATGATCAATCCGAGGATGAACTGCGGCGACCAAAGCCAAGCCGTATCGGCGTAGGAAAGTCCAAATGCGTGATAATCAATCCTGAAGGATTCGAAGAAAATCCAATAGCCCTGCATCATCGCGTTCAAAATGTTGAATGAAATGCCCGAAAACATAATGCCCAGCGGCATTGTGCTCTTTTTGCCCTTCATCAGCCACGGGAAGATGATGGCACGTTGGAAATAGTGGGTTTCGAAAATCAGCAGGAAGACCAACGGCACGATGTCGAAGCGGTGCGGCGAAAGCAGCCAGATGATGAGCATGGCCAAAAAGATGGGGAACTCCATCAGAAACCACGCCACTTTGTTGTTGATGCTCTTGCCCCATTTGGTGCTTCTGAGCATCCCGTAACCGGCATCCACAAAATAGAGGGAGACAAAAACCACCACGGCGATGGCAATCATCACCCAAAGGTAGATATTAAAGGCGGAAGTGCATAATCCTAGAATCATAATGCGCTGATTTATTGGATAATAATAGTCATAGGCATACGTGCCTGCACGCCTTCGCACTCAAGCACCTGCTGCATGTCGTTGAACAGAGGATAGAAATAGCCCATCTTCTCACGGACAGCTTCGTCGATGGCGTCATCCTTTAAGCTGAAAAGCATTGAGAACCAATCTTTTTGCTTCGGATAATAGCAAACGGCGTAATCGCTAAGTTGCGCCAAATCAGCAGCTTTTGCGATAGCATCCTTGATGTTGCCGAGTTTGTCGACCAAACCGAGCTGCAAAGCATCGCTGCCGGCCCAAACGCGACCTTGACCGATGCTGTCGACAAAGGTCACAGACAAATGACGGCCGTCGGCCACACGTTTCGTGAAGGTGCCGTAAATCTGCTCGATAGAAGCCTGCATACGCTCGCTCTCCAATGCATCCAGCGGACGCATGAGACTGCCTTGGTCGGAGTGTGCGTTGGTACCGACCTGATCCACAGTAATGCCGATCTTGTTCTTCAGGAAGTTCTGCACTGTGGGAATCATGCCGAATACGCCGATGGAACCGGTGATGGTGTTGGGCTCGGCGAAGATATAGTCGGCATTGCAGGAGATGTAGTAACCACCGGAAGCGGCGTAGTCGCCCATAGAGACCACCACCTTCTTGCCGGCCTTTTTAGCGGCCTCAATCTCGTGCCAGATATTTTCGGAAGCCAACGCGCTGCCACCAGGAGAGTTGACACGCAACACAATGGCCTTCACGTCTTTATCTTTGTAAACCTTGCGGAACTCCTTGATGAAAGTCTCGGAGTAGATACCGCGGTCGCTGTCGCCCTTGCCGTCGGCAATTTCGCCGTAAGCGTACATCACCGCCACCTTTTGGGCGGCTTTGTTATCTTTATCCGTAACTGTCTTAGCGTATTGACTGACCGTGACATAGTTGATCTTGTCGTTGTCGCCGAGGTTCATTTTCGACTTCATCATCTTCTCCACCTCGTCAGAATAGGCCAACTTGTCAACGAGTTTCAACTTCAATGCCTCTTGCGGAGAGGAGCAAAGCATACTGTCGGCAATGTTATTCAGCTGATCCACGGAGATTTTACGAGCCTTGGAGACATCCTGCAAGTAAACATTCCAAAGTGAGTTGGCCAACACGGACAACTGCTCGCGGTTGGCATCGCTCATCTTGTCCAAGAAGTAGGGCTCCACCGCGCTTTTGAACTGTCCGTGGCGGAAAATCTGCACGTCCACATCCAATTTGTCGAGGAGGTTTTTGTAGAACATCAGCTGGAAAGCGTAACCCTTGATGCTGAGGTCGCCCACCGGATTCAACAAAATCTTATCGGCGGCGGTCGCCATATAGTAGCCGTTTTGGGTGTACACGTCGTTGTAGGCATAGACGAATTTGCCGCTCTTCTTGAACTCCATCAACGCGTCGCGGATGGCTTTCATAGTAGCGGGAGAGCCGCCAACGGTACTGGATTTCAGGTAGATACCTTTAATCTTCGAATCGGAAGCAGCAGCCTCGATGGCCTTCAGGATATTGTCGAGACCAAGACTTTGGTCTGAATAACTCCCAAAGTTGAACGGTATTTCCACCGCCCGCTCCGAGATGCTTGACGAAAGATCCAGCATCAGCACGCTGTTCTCTTTGACGTTCACCGTGGAGGATGACATTGAGGAGGCCGATTTCTCCAAAGTGGCCACCATGGCGAGCATCATCAGGATGCCCAAAATGCAAGTGATCATTGAGGCGAGCACGAAACCCACCATTGAGCCTAACACCACACGCCAAAATTTGCGTGATCTGGTCTCCGGCTGATAATTTTTTTCTTCTTGTTCCATATTTTCAATATTAACTAACTTTCCTCCTAAACCCCTAAACCCCTAAACCTGTAAACCTGTAAACCTCTAAACCTCTAAACCCCTAAACCTACTTCCCAAACACCATGTTGATGCCCCAGAAGGCATGATGGCGCAAAAATGCATTTTTTTTCCATAGCCTCTGTTCCTTTTCCACATTTTTTTGCAAATTGTTATCATTATAGCAACAGGAGGGCAGGAAACGGATGTACTGGAGACTATCTTCCTCCATGTGGAATCCAGCTTTCTCAAAGTGCTTGCGCCAAAGCTTTTCCGGACGGATGTTCTCATTGCCCATCTGCACCTCTTTCTGGAGCACGTCATCGTAAATTGAAATTACCCTTTTGGTGCCGCGCTGGGCAAAAAGCATTGCACTTTTAACCAAACAGCCGCCGTTTTCCTCAATCAGAATCAATTTTCCATCGGGTTTGAGGGCGTTTCGGAAGATCGGCAGTGCCTCGTCCAGCGGTTCGATGTGGTGCAGCGTGTCTTGCAGGATAATATAGTCATAGCTGCTCTCCTCCGGCCTTTGGTCGAAGAGGTTGGCATACTCGCAGGTGAAGAGAGAGGTGTCGCCATATTGACTCCAGAACTTACGACGCATATCCCACTGCTCGGGATAATACTCGAGCGTGGTGCCGTAAACGGGCTGCCCCTTCATGGCGAAGTAGAAGCCCGTGGTACCGTAACCGCAGCCGCAGTCCCAAATCTTGGGCTGCTTGCTGAGGTCAACATGGCGATCCAAGTAATCGAGTCGCTGTATAAAGTAGGCCTTCCGGAACTGTTGCCGCGCAGGGGAACCGTCCGTCAGCTTGTAGTACGGATAGAGCCTCCGGTTTTGGCGCAACTCCTCGCAAAGATGCTCGAAAAAGACCTCTTTCTGCATAAATTAGTTGTCAGTATTGCGTTTTTCAGCGCGTTTGCGCTCGGTTTCGTCCAAAATGATCTTACGCACGCGCAGGCTCTGCGGCGTGATCTCCAAGTATTCGTCTTTAGCGATGAACTCCATGTACTGCTCCAAAGAATACTTGATAGCGGGAGCCAGCACTAGCTTCTCGTCGGAACCGGCGGCACGCATGTTGGAAAGCTTCTTTGACTTGCAGACGTTGATCACCAAGTCTCCCTGACGGATGTGCTCACCGATGATCTGACCGGCGTACACTTGGTCGTTCGGTTCGATGAAGAATCGGCCGCGGTCTTGCAGCTTGTTCAAAGAGTAAGCGTACGCTTGACCCGTCTCCATGGCGATGAGCGAACCGGCGTGACGGCCCGGGATATCGCCCTTCCAAGGTTGGAACTCAACGAAACGGTGGGAGATGATGGCCTCGCCTTCCGTGGCGGTCAGCAGCTGGTTGGTCAAACCGATAAGACCACGAGACGGAATCGTGAAGTTGAGGTGGACGCGGTCGTTCACGGTGTCCATCGACATCAACTCACCCTTTCTTCTTGACACATGGTCGATTACACGGCTTGACATCTCTTCAGGAACCAGCACAGTGAGTTGCTCGATAGGTTCGCACTTCTGACCGTCAATCTCTTTGATAATCACCTGAGGCTGACCCACTTGCATCTCGTAACCCTCACGGCGCATCGTCTCAATGAGGATGGAGAGGTGCAGGATGCCGCGTCCGAAGACGTTCAGACGGTCGGGAGAGTCGGTCTCCTCGATGCGCATAGCTAAGTTCTTCTCTAATTCGGCGAAGAGACGGTCGCGCAAGTGTCTGGAAGTAACGTATTTACCCTCTTTTCCGAAGAACGGTGAGTTGTTGATGGTGAAGAGCATGCTCATGGTCGGCTCATCCACCTTGATGGGCGGCAGTTGCTCAGGATTCTCGAAATCGGCTACGGTGTCGCCAATTTCGAAGTCGTCGAGACCGAGCAGTGCGCAAATCTCACCAGCTTCGACGGGATTCTTGTATTTCTCTTTACCAAGTCCCTCAAACACATAAAGTTCCTTGATTTTGGAAGTCTGCACGGTGCCGTCGCGTTTCACCAAAGAGACGTTCTGACCCCATTGGATGGTGCCGCGTTTCACACGACCCACGGCGATACGACCCACGTAGGAAGAATAATCGAGGGAGGAGATCATCATCTGCAGGTTGCCCGGCTCCACTTTCGGGGCGGGAATTTGCTCGATGATGGTGTCCAGCAGGTAAGAAATGTCGGTGGTCGGGTTTTGCCAGTCGGGACCCATCCAGCCGTTTTTGGCGGAACCGTATACGGTCGGGAAGTCCAGCTGTTCGTCGCTGGCACCGAGATTGAACATCAGTTCAAAGACGGCCTCTTGGGCGAGGTCGGGGTGACAGTTCGGCTTGTCAACCTTGTTGATGACCACGATGGGTTTGAGTCCCAGCTCGATGGCCTTTTGTGTCACAAAACGAGTTTGTGGCATCGGGCCCTCAAAGGCGTCCACCACGAGGAGCACGCCGTCGGCCATGTTGAGCACACGCTCCACCTCGCCGCCGAAGTCACTGTGACCGGGAGTGTCAATCACGTTGATTTTCACCCCTTTATATCTTACGGAAACATTCTTGGACAAAATCGTGATCCCGCGTTCCCTTTCCAAATCGTTGTTATCCAGCACCAAATCCTGCACCTGCTGATTCTCACGGAATAGATGTGATTGGTATAAAATTCTATCTACAAGCGTAGTTTTACCGTGGTCAACGTGCGCAATGATGGCGATGTTTCTGATATTCTGCATTTTACGTATTTTTTATAAAAACCTGCAAAGATACACTTTTTTTGTAGAGACGATGTGCACACCGTCTCTACAAAAAAAAATGAACCATCGTGTGTTGAATATGAATTTTTGTACCTTTGCTAAATTAAATTGCGAGTATAAAAATTATAAGTTATGAATATAAAGTCTACGCTTTCGATTTTTTCTATTGTGCTGTTTTTCAATGTTTTGCTGTTTGCGCAAACCGAAAATCAGTATAGTAAGTTCGATCCTGTATCATTGAAGGAAAATGCCAAATATGTGCGGAATTTTGCGCCGAACAACTACGACGAGAAGATTCTGTACCAGTGTTTCACCGACATGGTGGATTTGGCGCGCGCCGAATTCCGCTACGTTCCGAAGCTGAAACATGATGTCAGTTTGGATTCTACAGCGCAGTTCCAAGCTGATTTTCAGGCATCTAAGGATGAGAAGACCTTGGAAAACAATGCTCCTTACAAAACCACCTTTTTCCGCTTGCGTAAGTATGGTTTGTCGGGCAACGGTGATGAGCTGGTTGCCAAAGCGAAAGCCTACATGGGCGAGACCGAGTACTCCTACTACGACCTTTGCCTCTCGCTGGTGCAGTCCATCCTCAAAAACGTGAAGACTGCCGACGTGATGCTCAACGAGCAGTATACCTACATGGGCTTTGGCTACAACACTGACGCTGCCATGAAGAGCTTGTACGTCTCCCTCGTGCTGACCAACGACCGGGCGTTCAACCACTATAAGGCAGGATTCAACGAAAAGGATGTCCCCTACACCAAAGGGCAGGCCGGACTGAAGGGTTATGACGAGAAGGTTTGCAAGAAATGCGCCACGGAACCTGGACTCGAAGTGCTGTCTGAATACGTGTCCGTGAACAAAAACGGTGAAATCTACCTTACCTGTGACAATTACAAAGAGTTGAAACGTCTCATCGGCAAGGAGGGCGACGCCATCGCCATCGACCTCGTGCAGGAGGGACAGTATGAGTGCGACAACCACCAAGTGGACTACGATCTTTACCATCGCGGCGTGGTCACCAAACCCATCACCTTCGAAAAGATAATGGCTGCCAATGAGAATGCCAATCTCAAATCCGGTAAGCTGATTGCCAAGTTGGGCAACCTTCCCGACAATGTGGATGACAATAAAGGGTTGGATATCATTGTCTTAGTGCTGAAAGAAGGAAACCACGTCTGCCGCTCCGTCATGGCAAAACATATTGAGAGCAAGGGCGCCGACTACACTGAAAAGATTAACTTCGTGAAGGACGAAACTGGCATCAAGAGCACTGGCGAGTGGGTGATTTCCCCTGAAGACGGCACCGTAAGCGTCTCATTCCCATACGACGCCAAGAAGACCGACTACACTGCCGCTGGTTTCAACTTGGACAAGAAAGATCCTGACCTTCCGCAATATAGGGTCAACAGCGTGGAGCTGATTTCCCACATCTCCCCCGATTACTATCAAGATCCGGCTTATAAAACCATCCAAGAGAAGCGTGTCGCTTCCATCAAAAAGGATCTGCAACGCTACTTCCCCGGCATGGAAATCACGGTGGTTTACGACTATTGCTGGGATCAGTTCAAGGAGAAAATCACCCAACATGAGGAATATTACGATTTGAGTTTCAAGACGTTGGAGGAAGGTGCCAAGGAACTGCGCATGTATAATCGCTATGCCGCCAAGGTGCTTGATTCTGCCTACTTGGCTCCGCTGCGTACGATGGAACTTCGTCAAAATGTGACCTACTATGCTGACTCCCCATCTGGCGAGGAGGCTTTCGCTCTTTGGAAATTCAACAACGCGGTCACCAATCCCAAGAACCTCGGATTCGCTATGTCGGTAGAAAATTACATCCTCAACCAAGTTGAAAAGGGTAAATTCTCCTCTCTCTCTCTCGAAAAGATGAACATTCCGTTCAAGAAAGAGTACCAAACGATGCTGAATAACAAGTTGTACGCTCAATACTACAAGAGTTCCAAGATGACGGCTGCGATTGCCGAACAGATGACGAAAATCTACAACCTCAACCCGAACAACCAGTTGCTGCTCTACAACACTACCGTGTGCGATGTGTTGGCCGCTAGCATCAACTCCCCGGCTGATATCCTCAAGACGCAGGCCACCATCGACCGCCTCTACAGCATTCCCGCCATCCCGAAGGATCGCGTGAACAGCCTCAACTTAGAGTATCAGTTCAAGATTATCAACTACTTGGACACGGTGCCCGCCACCACTGAGACTACCGCTTTGTTGAATACTACTTATCAGAAAATCAAAGAGATACGTAATGACAAGATGGATAGCTGGAAGAACGCTTTCAAACTGGCTTCCTACTTTAACAAACGTTACGATTACATGTATTCATTGTCGTTGATGACCCCGTTCCTCGACGACCCGACCATCTCCGAAGACTTCATCTTCTCTTACGTTTCATTGGCTGCCCACCGCGAGGAGACCTACCTCAGCGGACTCTTCACCAAAGCGGTGAAACTGGCCGCCGAGAAGAATCCCGTGCGTCTGTGCGGTCTGGTGGACAAATTGCCGACTTGTATTTTAGAGAACGAAGAGGCTAAAAAGATAATCTGTAAAGCTTGTAATAGGTAGTTTCAGGTTTCAGGTTTCAAGTTTCAGTTTTCAAAGCAAAGCCAAACTCTATGGTGGATACTGGAAAGAATCCAGAGGAAAAAGACGAATTATACGAACATTTTCGGTTCGAGGTGACAGCGGGGACGGAAATGCTCCGCATCGATAAGTACCTTTTCAATCTGATTGCGAACACGTCGCGCAACAAAGTGCAGCAGGCGGCAAAGGCGGATTGTATCCTGGTGAACGGTAAACCCGTGAAGCAGAACTACAAGGTGCGCCCCGGCGACACCATCTCCGTGTTGATGCCCAACCCGCCCAACGACACCGAAATTCTGCCCGAGGACATTCCTTTAAATATAGTATATGAAGACGCTGACCTGTTGATTGTCAACAAGGAGGCTGGCATGGTAGTGCATCCCGCTTACGGCAACTACACCGGCACGCTCGTCAATGCGCTTTACTACTACCTGCGCGACCAAAAACTGGAGGATGGCTCGCCCATGAAACCGCTGTTGGTACACCGTATCGATAAGAACACCTCCGGACTGTTGGCGATTACCAAGAACGAATTAGCGCAGATGCGGTTGGCGAAGACCTTCTTCGACCACGACCTTGAACGTCGCTACTGGGCCTTGGTATGGGGTGACATGGAAGGAGATTCCGGCACGATAGTCGGCAATGTAGGGCGCAACCCAAAAGACCGCATGGTGATGACCGTTTTCCCCGAAGGCAGCGACCAAGGCAAACACGCCGTTACACACTGGCGTGTGGTGGAGCGCTTCGGCTACGTCACGCTGATCGAGTGCCAGTTGGAAACCGGTCGTACGCACCAGATCCGCGTGCATCTACAGCACATCGGGCATCCGCTTTTCAACGACGAAGCATACGGCGGCAACCGCATCCTTAAAGGCACCACCTTCACGAAATACCAGCAGTTCATTCGCAACTGTTTCGCACTGATGCCGCGTCAGGCACTGCACGCCAAATCGTTGGGTTTCAAACACCCCATCACAGGCAAGATGATACAGTTCGAGTCGGAACTGCCCGAAGATTTCGCCGCCGTTTTGGATAAATGGCGGAACTACGGGAAGCAGAATTTCGAGCGTTAAGTACTGTTAAAAGAGGGAAATTGTTTTAAGCAGGAAAGAGGCCGAAGAAGGCTGAACCGCTGCCCGACATGGAGGCGTAAAGTGCGCCTTCCTGGTAAAGCTCGTCCTTAATCTGTTGTAATTCTGGAATCTTTACGAACAACGATTCTTCAAAATCGTTGACCACCAGATTGTTCCATTTTTCAGGGGTGGATTTCAGAACCTCAGGAAGGAACACATCAGACTCGTGCGGGGTTACGCCTGCGTATGCCTCTTTGGTGGAGATGTGGATGTCAGGTTTAACGATTTTTAACCGATATGCAGAGAGATCCAAATCAATCGGGGTCATCACCTCTCCGCGCCCCGTGGCATATACCGGAGTGTTGTAGAGGAAGAAGGGCACGTCACTGCCCAACTGCAGGGCATATTCCACCATTTTCTCCTCAGAGATAGGCAGTTGGAATATGTCGCGCAGCATCTTGAGGGTGAAAGCGGCATCTGCAGAACCGCCGCCCAAACCGGCACCCGACGGAATCCCTTTCGTGAGGAAAATCTCCACATTGGAGATGCCAAAATCGTTTTGCAACATCTTGAACGCTTTGATACAAAGGTTGTTGTCGGGACTTCCCAAATCCTCCTTGCTCTCCATCTTGAACAGAATCTCCGCATTGGCGGGGGAGATGCGCAAGGTATCCGTAAAGAAATCTGTGGGATAAAAAACCGTCTGCAAATCGTGGAATCCGTCTTCGCGCTTGCGGATGATCTGCAGACCGATGTTGATTTTGGCGTTGACTTTCGCCTCTACAGGCTCAAAATCTCTCCTCATATTTTAATATTGTCAAAATTCTTGCCGAAAACGCTGGCGGTTTTCGAAATGGTGATGAAAGCGTCGGGGTCTATCTCCTTGATAATGCGGGTGATGACGCTCTTGTCGGTTCTGTGTGCCACTATCAGCAGCACGTCCTTCTCCTGATGATTGTAGGAACCGTAACCTTTCAGGAACGTAGCGCCTCGATGCAGGGTGGAACTGATCTTCTGTGCAATCTCCTCGTTCTTCAAGGAGAAGACCATGAACTGGTAGGTCTGTCGGTAACCGTCTATCACCAAGTCAGATACAATGATGGAGACGAGCAGCACCACGAAGCTGTAAACCAGTCGTTGTACATCGTGGATCACGAAGTAGGAGCTGCCCACGATGAGGATGTTGCAAGCCAAACTGATGCGACCGTAGGAGATGTTGCGGTACTTGCCAATCATCAGCGCAATGATGTCGATGCCGCCGGTGTTGCCGCCCCAGTTGATGGACATGCCGATGCCGAAAGCCGCAATCGCCGACCCGATGATGACGCTCATAAACATGTCGTCCACAATCGGCTTTGGGAACAGCGGCTGCCATACGGAGAAGAATCCGCTCATTACCACAGTACAAATCAACGAGTTAACGCAAAATTTCGTGCCTAACACGCGCCACGCAATCGCGATGAGCACGGCATTGAGCACAAACGTGGTGACACCTATGGGAATCTTTCCGGTGGCGAAATAGATGATGGAGGCCGCGCCTGCCACGCCGCCACCCGACACTTCGTAAGGAATCAGGAACGCCGCCCACCCGAAAGTAAACAGGCATAAACCGAGGAAGATGAAAAAGTAGTTCTTCACCTCCTGCAGCACTTTCTTGGTGGTCAGCTTGTTTTCCATAATACTTTATTCTTCAAATTTGTTGTTGGAAATCAACTCGTTAAGCCAATTCTTGAACAGGGTGATATACGCCCCGTTGAAGATGTGCTTGAACATATAGCGATCTTCGCCATAGTCTTGTTGAATCTCCTCTGGATGCACTAACGGCATGATGGGGTAGGCGTTGCGCTTCAAGTGGCGGATTTTGCGTTCCGCCTGCTTGCGGAAGCCCATGTTAGTCACCAAGTTAAGGTACGGGGTGATGCTCAAGCCCTCGTGCGCCCAGATGTGGAAGTTGTACTGGGAAGCCCAGTGTGTTGCCTTGTACTTCTTGAGGCTGTTGAACCGGTTGATCCAGTAGAGCTTCTGTCTTTTTTTCTTCATGTAGGGCTCAATCATCTTCTCGAAATCCTCCTTGGTGTATTGGTCCATGGAGAGCGAGAAGTCGGTCCAGCGGTTTTTCCACGTCGCAAAGCCCCACGTTGAGGCGTAAGCGGAGAAGAAATAGGAGGATTCGCCCTTCTTCATGCGCTTTTTGTATCTTTTCCGGCTCCGATGCCGCCAATAGAAGCCGCCGATACTGAAAATTTTCTTGTCGTTGCGATACTTTTCGAGCAGCTGTTCGCAATAGGGGAAGAAATCATACCCAGGAACGGTGTCTTCGAAAAGGATGATGCCTTCGTCCTCGTGCTCGAAAAACCATTTCATGGCTGTGGCAATCATCTGGGACTTGCCCAGATGATTGTCTTGCCATAATTTATGCACTTGGCACGGCCACTCGGGTTGAATGACGGCGCGAGTCTGATAGACGTGCATACGGTCCAGTTCGGAATCCGGTTTGGCCGCATCGCCCGCCACATACAACTCGGTGGGTTGCACCGTGCGCAAAACTTGAAATACGTCGTGTGTTTCCTCTATTCTATTATATAATATGAGTAGAACAGGAACTTTGAACATATTTTTGAGAATTCGTGAATATTAAGCTAATTCGTGGATGACAAGGCCTGAACGGAGCTTCGGCTCGAACCAGGTGGTCTTAGGAGGCATGATGTTGCCCGTGTCGGCGATGTCGATGATCTGCTGCATAGAAACGGGATACAAAGCGAAAGCCACTTTCATCTCGCCGTTGTCCACGCGACGTTTCAGTTCGCTCAAACCGCGGATACCACCCACGAAATCGATGCGCTTGTCTGTACGGAGATCCTTGATACCTAAGATCTTATCCAAGACATGGTCGCTGAGGATCTTCACATCCAGCACGCCGATAGGATCGTTGTCGTCGTATTTGCCGGGCTTAGCGGTCATCTTGTACCACTTGCCATCCAGATACATGCTGAACTCATGCAGTTTAGCGGGTTTGTAAATTTCGGCACCCATCTCTTCCACGGTATAAGCCTCGTTCAAAGCGTTGAGGAACTGCTCCTTGGTGAGACCATTGAGATCCTTCACCACGCGGTTGTAGTCGATGACGTTGAGCTGGTTGTCCGGGAAAATCACGGTCATGAAGTAGTTGTACTCCTCTTTGCCGGTGTGGTGCGGGTTGTGCTCTTTCTTCTCCTGACCCACGAGAGCGGCAGCGGCACTGCGGTGGTGACCATCAGCGATGTACATAGCGGGAACCTGCTTGTCGAAGATCTCCACCAGTTCGTCGATGAGTTTACGGTCGTCAATCACCCAGAAACGGTGACCGAAACCGTCTTCCTTAGCCACGAAGTCGTAAATCGGGGCGTTTGCGGTCACAGAAGCCACGATTTCGTCGATGCGAGCTATAGCAGGGTAAGCGAAGAAAACGGGCTCCACGTTAGCGTTGGTGATGCGCACGTGTTTCATGCGGTCTTCCTCTTTGTCCTTACGGGTGAGCTCGTGTTTCTTGATGATCTTGTTGACGTAGTCCTCGCTGTAAGCGCAAGCCACGATACCATATTGCCAGCGGGCGTTGGGTTCCGTGGGGTTCATGCTCTGGGCGTAGATGTAGAGTTTCTCCTCTTTATCTTGAACCAGCCAGCCGTAATCCTTGAAGCTGTTGTAATTCTTCACCACCTGAAGGTAAACCTCGGGAGAGTGTTCGTCGGTGCCGACGGGAAGGTCGATTTCGGCCTTGGTCACGTGCAGCAGGCTATAGGGGTTGCCTTCGCACTCTTTGCGGGCCTCTTCGGAGTTCAACACGTCGTAGGGACGGGAAGCTAATTTTTCAACGATTTCTTTGGGAGGACGGAATCCTCTAAAGGGTTTGATTACTGACATATCTTCTTAATTTATTGATGATTAATTGATTTAGTCTTATTTCAAGTCTTTTTGAAATCAACGGCAAAAATACAAAAAAAAATTGTACTTTTGCCGCCGAAAATTCGTGGACAGATTTGTTATGATTGCAACCACAGAAAAAAATGCTAAACCATTTTCTTCCACAATTTTCAGTTTTTTATTTTTAACAATTTAAATTACTGATTATGAGTTATTTATTCACATCAGAATCCGTGTCCGAGGGACACCCTGACAAAATCTGCGACCAGATTTCCGACGCTTTGTTGGATAGCTTTTTGGCGCAAGATCCCGAGTCGAAAGTTGCATGCGAAACGTTAGTTACTACCGGACTCGTGGTTTGTGCCGGCGAGGTGAAGACCGAAGGCTACGTCTCCGTGGACGATGTGGCGCGCCGCGTCATCAAGAACATCGGCTACAACAAAAGCGATTACCAGTTCGACTATAAGTCCTGTGGCGTGATTTCCACCATCCACAGCCAGTCGCCCGACATCAACCAGGGCGTGGAACGTGCTGCATTGGAAGACCAAGGCGCCGGCGACCAAGGCATGATGTTCGGTTACGCTTGCAACGAGATGGACAACTATATGCCTCTGCCTGTGGAACTTGCACACCGCTTCGTGCAGGAGCTCGCCGCCATCCGCAAAGAGGGCAAGAAGATGAAATACTTGCGCCCCGATTCCAAATCGCAGGTCACCATCCAATACTCCGAACGCCACAAACCCGAACGTATCGACAGCATCGTCGTTTCTACCCAGCACGATGAATTCGCAGACGAAGCCACTATGCTGGAGACCATCCGCAAGGATGTGGAAAAAATCCTGATTCCGAGAGTCAAGAAGAGCTGTCCGAAGAACGTACAACGACTCTTCAAGTCTGATTACCAACTGTTTGTCAACCCTACGGGTAAGTTCGTCATCGGCGGACCGCACGGCGACAGTGGACTTACAGGTCGCAAAATCATCGTCGATACCTACGGCGGCCGTGGTGCGCACGGCGGCGGTGCCTTCTCCGGCAAAGATCCCTCAAAGGTCGATCGTTCAGCTGCTTACGCCACCCGCCACATCGCCAAAAACATGGTGGCCGCTGGCTTGTGCGACCAGGTGCTCATCCAAGTAGCTTACGCCATCGGCAAGGCAGAACCCGTGGGCTTGTATGTCAACACCTACGGTACCGCCAAAGTGAAGATGCACGACAGCGAAATCGCCAAACGCATCGGCGAAATCTTCCCCATGCGTCCTTACGACATCATCAACCGTTTCCAACTCAAGAACCCGATCTACGAGCCCACCGCCTCCTACGGCCATTTCGGTCGCGATTGCTACGAGGCCAAAGTGAAAACCGCAAAGGGCATGCGCAAGGTCACCTTCTTCCCTTGGGAGAAACTCGATTACGTTGACAAAATCAAAAAAGCATTCGAATTGTAATTTCCTGTAGAGACGCGATTAATCGCGTCTCTACATTTATCAAAAGCAAATAAAAATGACAAAAGCATACATTTTCCCCGGTCAAGGGTCACAACATCCCGGAATGGGACAGCAGCTGTTCGACCAATACGACAAGGCGAAGGACCTGTTCCGTCAGGCGGATGAAGTTTTGGGCTACTCCATCTCCGACATTATGTTTCACGGCACGGAAGAGCAGCTTAAGCAGACCAAATACACCCAATTGGCGATGTTTCTGCATGGATATATCGCCTACGAATGTCTTTACCGGAAGGCACCGGACATGACGGCTGGTCACTCCTTGGGCGAGTACACTGCGCTGACGGCTGCGGGCTGTCTGCGCTTTGAGGATGCCCTCCGTTTGGTGGAGAAACGTGCCAACGCCATGCAGAAGGCCTGCGAGTTGAAACCCTCCGGTATGGCTGTGGTGCTGAAATTCGACGACAAAATCATCGAAGAGGTTTGCGCCTCTATCACCGACGAGGTGGTGGTGCCAGCCAACTACAATTCCCAGCAACAGTTGGTGATTTCCGGCAGCCTCAAAGGTCTGGAAATAGCCGTTGAGAAGTTGAAAGAGGCTGGTGCAAAGCGAATTATGATGCTGAATGTGGGCGGTGCCTTCCACTCTCCGCTGATGCAGACCGCTCAGGACGAGCTGGCAGAAGCGATTGAAAAATGTACGTTCGGCAACCCGATTTGTCCGGTTTACCAGAATGTGAACGCTTCCGCCACCACCGATCCCGACCAGATTCGCCGCAACCTCGTGGCGCAGCTCACCTCGCCCGTGCGCTGGACGCAGACGGTGCTCAACATGGTTCACGACGGCGCTGACACCTTCGTGGAGTTCGGTCCCGCCCCCACACTCGGGAATCTCGTCAAACGCATCGTCCCCGAAATAGAACCCCAATGCTTAGGTACTGATAACGAATAACCCCAAACTCCCAACTCCCAAGTTATCAATCTCAAATCAAACATCATCCGTCATTATTTTACAACAATCACTTTTACCATATTATTGAATGAAAAAAAGTGTATTTTTGCACCCTTAAAAAATTAGACGTATAATTATGGCAAATACAGAAAATCTGGGCTCCAAGAAAAATGAGCAACTGCAAGAAAATGAGAACTTTGTAACGAAAACTCTTTCGTTCTTCAATAAGTATCAGAACATCATCTATGGTGTCATTATCGGTGTTTTGGTGGTTATTCTCGCCATTTTGGCCTTCAACCGTTTCTATCTTCAGAAGAAGAACGCTGAAGCTTCCGCCCAAATCGTGCAACCCATTCATTGGTATATGCAGGGCGATTCTGCTTCCCTGAAAATGGCTCTTGAAGGTGACGCTGAAAACGATGGTTTTCTGGATATCGCCAGCGGCTACAAAATCACCAAGACTGCCAATACGGCCAACTATTATGCCGGTTTGACCTACCTGAAGCTCGGTCAAAAGGAAGATGCCATGGAGTATCTGAAAAAATTCAAGAAGAAAGAAGATGTGCTGTGGTACGCTTGTCAAGCCACCATCGGTGATCTCTATGACGAACAAGGTGACGAGGCTAAGGCTATCAGCTACTATGAGAAGGCTGCCAAGGGCAAAGATCCTTATTTCACTCCTATCGCGCTCTTCAAACTGGGCCAAATGTATGAGAGAAAGGGTGATTGGAAGAAAGCTCTGGACGCATACGAGACTATCGAAAAGAATTTCTACGCTGAGTATAACAAAATGAGCATTGCTCAATACACTGAAAGAGCAAAATCCAACGTAAAATAATATAATGACTGAAAAGAAGAAAAACTTATCGGAATTCACCCCCTTCGAGTTTTCTTCCGCAGATAAAAAAGTAATCGGTATTGTGGTCAGCGAATGGAATGACCGCATTACCGATTCTCTTTTAAATGGTGCGAAAGAGAGCCTGTTGGAGCATGGCGTAAAGGCTGAGAACATTCATGTGCACTATGTTCCCGGTAGTTTTGAACTCCCGCTGGGCGCCAAATGGATGCTGGAGAATACGAGCGTGGATGCGGTCATCTGCATCGGCTGCATCATCCAAGGCGAAACCCGCCATTTCGACTTCATTGCGCAGGCGGTGGCCGACGGCATCATGAAAGTGGGACTGAAGTTCTCCAGACCGGTGATTTTCAGCGTTCTGACTTGCAACAATATGCAACAGGCAGAAGACCGTGCCGGTGGCAAACATGGTAACAAGGGTGTGGAAGGCGCCGTTTCCGCATTGAAAATGTTATCGTTAGAGGAATCGTTATGAAAAAATTACGAGTATGTTTCATGGGCACGCCCGAGTTCGCGGTCGCCACGCTGGACGCCATACGCAAGGCTGGTCACGAGGTGGTCTGTGTGGTTACCACCCCCGACAAACCCGCAGGTCGTGGCCAGCAGATGCATTGTTCCGACGTGAAACAGTATGCCCTTGAGCATCAACTTCCTGTGCTGCAGCCTGAAAAGCTCAAAGACGATAGCTTTGTCGAAGATTTGCGCGATTATTACGCCGATGTCTTCGTAGTGGTGGCTTTCCGCATGTTGCCGAAGTGCGTCTACGCGATGCCGCCGTTAGGTACCTTTAACGTACACGCTTCGCTGCTACCCCAATATCGTGGCGCTGCGCCCATCCAACGGGCCATTATGAACGGCGAGACCAAGAGCGGCGTGACCACCTTCTTGCTGGATGAGCACACCGACACTGGCGAAATGCTGTTGCAAAAAGAGGTTGAAATCACTCACGAGGACAATGCTGGCACCCTTCACGACAAACTGATGGCGGCCGGCGCGGAAGTCGCGGTGGAGACCCTCCGTCAACTGGCCGAAGGAGAAACACACCCGATGCCTCAACCCGAGGTAGCAGTGCTGAAACCCGCTCCGAAAATCTTCAAGGAGGATATGCTCATCCGTTGGGACGACACCGCCGAGAATATCTATAACCACGTTCGCGGTTTGTCACCCTATCCCGCAGCGTTCACGCGCATCGGTTTTCGTACCTCCCCTGAGCAGGAGTGGAAACCCTGCGTACTGAAAATTTTCGAGGTCGAAATTACGGATAGAAAAAGTGTTCAACAACCGGGTACAATCCTCTATGACACAGAGAAAAAACTGTTTGTTTCTACCCAAAATTGCGACATTTCCGTCAAAATTCTCCAAATTGAAGGCAAAAAGAGAATGAAGACGGAAGATTTTCTTGTTGGATTTAGAAAAAATAATTATACGAATTACTTATTTTAGTATACAATACTAGGGTTGTTGTATTCGGTTTATCAACTTTGAAGCATTATTTATTCACAATCCAATAATAGAAGTTGTTTTTTACAAATTTTGCTAACTTTGTAGCTCAAATTCATTTATTAACCTTTTAAAATTAAAAAATATGAACAAGAGCGAATTAATTAATTCAATGGCTGAGAAAGCCAACTTAACAAAAGTTCAAGCCAAAGCCGCTTTGGAAGCTTTCCTTTCATCTGCAGAAGATGCTTTGAAAAAAGACGACAAACTCTCTTTGATCGGTTTTGGTACTTTCAGCACTGTTGAGCGTAAAGCAAGAGTGGGTCACAATCCTGCTAACGGCAAGAAGATCAACATCCCTGCCAAGAAGGTTGTGAAATTCAAACCCGGTTCAAACTTTTCTGAAAAATAAGAGTGAACTTTTCCGTAGTGAAATAAAAAGCCCTGAATAAGGGCTTTTTTATTTGTATTCATTATATGAAGAAAATAGAAGACAAAAATCTGAGAGACAAAGTCGTTGCCTATCTGGAACAATTTGTCACGGAAGAGCGTCAGGCGAGACTGACCGAAATTCTGGCGAACCGCACCCGCCATGTCACCGTGGTGCTGGAGGATTTGTTCCAGACGCAGAACATCAGCGCTGTATTGCGCACCTGCGACTGCTACGGTGTGCAGGACGTGCACGTGATCAAGCACCGCAATGAGTTCGAGGTTCATAAAGACATCAGCATGGGAGCCGACAAGTGGCTCAACATTTACCAATATCCGCACAGCGATCACAATGTGAAGGATTGCATCGATCGGCTGCATGAACAAGGCTATTGGGTGGCCGCAACGCTTCCTGACGAGCAAAAACGCACCATTTTCGACCTGCCAGTGGAGCGGAAAACGGCCTTTTTGTTCGGTACTGAACTCACCGGCCTTTCCGACGAAGCCATCAAATACGCCGACGGTAATGTACTGATTCCGATGTACGGCTTCACCGAGAGTTTCAACATCTCCAACTCCGCGGCCATCATCCTTTCGCACTTTAGCGAGCGGATGCGCCACTCAGAAGCACAATGGCAACTTCCATCCGAAGAAAAAGAGGAATTATACTTCGAATGGCTGCAGAAAAGCGTTAAAAATCCGGACGGATTGATTGAATATTACCTAAAACACCAGCAGGAACAGTAGTTTCTACATCCTGCTCCACGCTTCGCGAATCGTCTTTTCCATCGACTCCTCGTCGAAACCGACCTCTTTGTAGAGGTGCGGAATGTCGCCATGCGTGATGAATTGGTCAGGCAGCGCGATATGCATCAAATGTGGCCGTGCTGTAGAGACGATGTGTACATCGTCTCTACGGTCAAGGAATTCTGCGATTTCAGAAAATAGCCCCCCCTTCTCCGTGCCATCCTCCACCGTGATCCAAATCGGATATTGCTTTGCAAACTCTTCCAATGCACTTTCATCCAGTGGTTTAAGGAATCTCACATCGAAATGTGCAGGCTTAATTCCCTCTTGTTCCAACTTGTCGAGCACATGCATGACGTTGTTTCCTAACGGTCCTAACGTCAACATCAGCACCTTTTCACCTTCACGCAACAAACGACCCTTTCCGACGGGCAACGCTTGCGGTTCGTTGTGCCAGTCGATGAGCACGCCGCGACCTCTCGGGTAGCGAATCACAAACGGAAGTCCCTGATTCTTCCCATTTTGGTAAGCAGTGAGCATCAGATTACGCAATTCATGCTCGTTCAGAGGGGACGAGATAATCAGATCGGGAATGCAGCGCAGAAACGCCAAATCGAACGCTCCCTGATGCGTGGAACCATCCTCGCCAACCAAACCGGCGCGGTCGATGCAGAAGATGACGGGCAACTTTTGCAATGCCACATCGTGAATCACCTGATCGTAGCCGCGTTGCAGGAACGAAGAATAGATGTTACAGAACGGCACGTAACCCTCTGTAGCTAAGCCAGCTGAGAAGGTGACGGCGTGTTGTTCGGCGATGCCCACATCGAAAACACGCTCCGGATACACCTTATCCATGATGGTAAGGGAGCATCCAGTGGCCATGGCGGGCGTGATGCCAACCACCTTTTCGTCCTTTCGTGCGAATTCCAAAATGGTGTTGCCGAAAACATCCTGATATTTAGGCGGTTGTTGTGTAGATTCACTCTTGATAATTTTGCCCGTTTCGGGATCGAATTGCCCCGGAGCGTGGTACTGAGTCTGGTTCTGCTCGGCAGCTTCCAAACCCTTGCCCTTCACGGTGAGCACATGGAAGACTTTCTGTCCGGGCAACGACTTGAGTCCCTTGAGCATTTTCACCAGATAGACCACATCGTGGCCGTCGGCGGGACCGAAGTAGCGGTAACCGAGACTCTGAAACCAGTTGCTGCCGCCAAACAGCCATCCTTTGATTGAGTTGCCCATCTTGCTGAAAAAGTTGGTGACGCGGTTCGGATGGTTTGTCCGGAAAGTGAAGAAGTTCCACATGCGACTTTTCATCCGGTTGTAGGCAGGCGACGCGGTGATGGAGAGCAGATATTTGCTCATCGCACCGGTACTTTTATCGATAGAAATCTTGTTGTCGTTGAGAATTACCAGCATGTTGACATCGCGGTAAGGTGCTTGGTTCATGGCTTCGAAGGCCATGCCGCCACCGATGGCACCGTCGCCAATCACCGCAATGTGGTTGCGTTTCATGTTGCCATCCATTTTCGCGGCCATAGCCATACCCAAGGCGGCAGAGATGGAGGTGGAGGAGTGTCCCGTGCCGAAAGCGTCGAATTCGCTCTCCTCGCGACGCGGGAATCCACTAATGCCGCCATAGCGTCGGTTGGTGCTGAACTGCTCCTTGCGGCCGGTCAGTATCTTGTGGCAATAGGCCTGGTGACCCACGTCCCAAATCAACTTGTCATCCGGCGTGTCAAAAACATAGTGGATCGCTACCGTCAGCTCTACCACGCCCAAACTCGATCCGAGGTGTCCCGGATGCTTGGCAGTCTGCTCGATGATGAACTGTCGCAACTCATCGCAAAGCTGCGGCAGCTGATTGACCGGCAATTTGCGCAGGTCTTCCACCGAATTGATTGTTGACAACAGATTTTCCATTATTTTGCTGATACTTGTTGGTAGAAATCCGTGATTCTTTGTGCAATAACCGTATTGTTGTGGTTTACGGAGATGTAATGCTGGGCGTTCTCGCTGATGATGGAGCACAGGTCGGGCATCGCCACGCATTTGTTGATGACCGCTACAAATTCTTCGGGCGTGTTGGCGATAAACAGATGCTTACCATCCTGAACGTCAAGACCTTCCGCACCGATGGTTGTGGTGATTACCACACGTCCCAATGCCATGGCCTCCACAATTTTGATGCGAATGCCGCTACCGGAAAGCAAGGGCACCACCATAATGTCGTAGTCCATCATGAACTCGTTGGCATTCGGCACAGCCCCAACAACCTCTACATTAGGGTCGTTGCGCTGTTTGAGTCGCTCGGGAATGTCGTGACCAGCGAGGGTAAAGGTCAGCTTAGGATGCGCTGCATGGATTTCGGGCCACACCTCATCCAAAAACCATTCGATGCCCTCCACGTTCGGTGACCAGTTCATGCTGCCCAAGTGGAACAACGCAGGTTCGTCGGTGGCAATAAAGTCGTCATCCTCCATTTCGTAGTTGTCCACATTGATGCCGAAGGGGATGACGATTCCCGGCACATCGGGCGCGGTTTCGTGAAAATATTGGTAGTCAGGTTCAGAAATCGACATATAGCCATCCAATTCATGCAGAATTTTCTTCTCCACGCGCTGAAGCTGGTTCGCATTCACACGATAGGCCAATTTCATGATAGGGTTGTGTACATTTTCAGAAAGGCGCTCCCAAATTTGATGCTCAATGTTGTGCAAGCGCATGAGAATCTTCGCTTTGGAATGCTTGCGAATGAGCGGAATGTAGGGAGCCATGTAGATGGACTCAATATGGATGATGTCGAAATCCTCCTTTTTCAGAATCTCCAACAGCTTATTAGCCATGTTTTTGCTATAAAACCGGTTGATTTGGTAGGATTTTCCGGTAAAAAGCGTCTTTAAGGCTTCGATTTTGTGCGGTGTGGTGTCAATAAACACCGTTTCAAAACGGGTTTTCGTCAAATAAGACTGTGAGTAAGCCGAGATGACGAAGGGATGTTTCGGCGTGGACACAGCAAGTACCTTCACGTCCATTCCACTGTCCAACAAGCACTGCGTGATGTTGTGGATCGCGATACAACCTCCGTCGATGGTAGGCAAAGGGGGTTTATGACAAAGTTGAAGAATCTTCATGTCGTTTTTTGGCAAATGGTTTAATATTTTTGAGTCTATCTACAAATTTTGCGTAAGTGTCGGGCGACAGCACCGCGGTGTCCATTGTCGCGTGATAGGTCAGGAACACGCAGAGTGGCAGCAAGATAAAGGACGACAGCCAGGTGCCGAACCAAACCGGCATAACACTGCCTTTCGCGATTTTTTCCCCGATGACGGAGAGTGCGAAATAGATGACGAAAAAGAGCACCGTGAGCACCAGCGGAACGGCAATACCGCCTTTGCGGATGATGGATCCCAACGGGGCACCGATGAAGAAGAAGAGCAGGCATGCCACCGCCAGACGGTATTTGCGCTGCAGTTCAATCTGGAAGTTCCACATATTGGAGGTGCGATAGGCCGCGTCCGTGTAGTTGAATTGCATTGAGAAGATGAACGAGCGGGAGGAATTTTCGGCATTGTTCAACACACGATTCCGAAGGTCTGAAGGCATATCGGTGAGTAACAGCTGCTTAGATGCCTCTTGTGTTTTGAACTGCTCGTTTTCTCTCACAAAGCTGTTGTAAAAGTAGAGGTTGTTGAAGAAAACATTGGCGGTGTTTTCCTCGATTTCCTGAATCTGCACCCTCATAGTGTCGATTTGCTCTTTCAGCTGCTTGTTGGTCATGGCAGAGGAGTGTCCCTCGAAAAGACTTGCATCTGCTTGGCTCAGAGAGAAATCGGACATGTCGAAACGTTTGTACTGTTTGTCGAAGGTGGCGCGCATCAGCGGCATTTGTACCCGCTTGCCGCGACTCACCCCCATGGAGGAGGTTTCGTCCCAGTAGGAGCCGTTTCGTAACGTGAAAAGCAGATAGTGTTTGTCTTCCGTCACTGTCATAGAGCCTGATTCAGCGTAAGTTAC
Source organism: Bacteroidales bacterium (assembly GCA_017633495.1). Lineage (GTDB taxonomy): Bacteria > Bacteroidota > Bacteroidia > Bacteroidales > WCHB1-69 > F23-D06. The sequence continues at coordinate 28,463 of JAGBPE010000112.1, forward strand.
GCAGGTGTTGCCCTGTCGTTTGGAATGGTCATAGATGAGGATATCCTTCACCGTTTCTCCGTCGGGCATCTTCTTACCCACCAGAATGGAGTAGTTGTCGAACCCATCGTAGAAAACGCCCTCTTCAATGTTGAGAGCCGGTTTCTGCTCTTGGATGTCGAACAATAACATCCTGAGTTTCAGTGTGGCACGTGGTATTACTTGGTCGGATACGAGGAAGGAGCAGATGGTGATAATCACGGTCAGAAACGCCAACGGGGTCATCATTTGGCGTGTGGAGATGCCTGCCGACTTCAGGGCTACGATTTCGTAGCGTTCGCCCATGTTGCCGAAAGTCATCAGCGAGGCCAGCATCACCGCCAGCGGGAAAGCCAAAGAAGAGAGTGAAACCGCCGCAAAGAACAACAGTTTCAGCATCACAGTCAACTCCAGACCTTTGCCCACAAGCTCATCTACCCATTTCCACACGAACTGCATCAGCAGCACAAACAATGCCACGAAGAAGGTCAGGAAAAAGGGACCGAGAAAGTTCTTACAAAGGTATCTGTTGACGATTTTCACGGGGAGAACTATTAGTAATCTCCCAGAGTTTCAGGGAGTTGAGCTAAAGCAGCAGCGGCCTGCTCGTCGTTGGGCGGCGTACCGTGCCATTTATGAGTGCCCATCATGAAATCGACACCCTGACCCATTTCGGTCTTCATCAGGATGACGATGGGCTTTTGGTTGCCAGCAAGAGTCTTGGCCAGTTTCAGCGTCTGGAGGCAGCTCTTGATATCGTTGCCGTTCATGTCGAGCACCAACCATTGGAAAGCCTCGAATTTGGCGCGCAAGTTGCCGAGATTCATCACGGCATCAGTGCTACCGTCGATTTGCTTTTTGTTATAGTCAACTGTAACGATAAGATTGTCAACGTGTTTTGCACCTGCAAACATGATAGCTTCCCAGTTTTGGCCCTCTTCCAGCTCACCGTCACCGGTGAGGGTGTAGACCAGGTGTTTGTCTTGGTTGGCCTTCTTAGCGAGTGCCGCACCAATGGAGACAGAGAGTCCTTGACCGAGAGAACCGGAAGCCACGCGGATGCCGGGAAGTCCCTCCACAGGTGTGGGGTGTCCTTGCAAACGGGTACCCAATTTGCGGAAGGTGGCCAGCTCAGAAACGGGGAAGTAGCCTCTGCGAGCCATCACACTGTAAAGCACCGGGCTGATGTGGCCGTTGGAAAGGAAGAACATGTCCTCGCCTTTGCCGTCAATCGTAAAATGCTCGGGGTCGATCTCCATTACATCGAAGTAGAGGGTGGTGAGGAAGTCGGCGCAACCCAGTGAACCGCCCGGATGACCTGATTTTGCCCCATGAACCATGCGGATAATGTCTCTGCGCACTTGTGCCGCAGTATCTTGTAATTTGTTGATTTCCATAATGATATATTGTTGTTTAAATATTCAGATATTTAATATGTTCCTATTTTTAAACTTGCGGCAAAGGTACATAATATTCCCGAAAAAAACGCAATACAGTTGTGAGAATTTTTCCGTCGTAGAGACGCGATAAATCGCGTCTCTACTTCACCACGCGGTCTGCGTTTTGCGCGATGAAACTTTTCCAGTTGTTGGCGGTGGATTTTCCGAAGACTACCTTGTGCTGCAAATGATGGCAAACAGCTACAGCCAATGCATCCGTAGCGTCCAGATACTCAATGTGTTCTGAAATGGGGTACATGTGACAGAGCATGGCGGAAACCTGCTCCTTGGAAGCATTGCCGTTGCCCGTGATTGACTGCTTGATCTTGCGCGGCGAGTACTCATACACCTCCATGCCGGCGTGCAAGGAGGCCGCAATCACAACGCCTTGCGCACGACCTAACTTTAACATCGACTGCACGTTTTTTCCGTAGAAAGGCGCTTCAATAGCCAGAATGTCAGGATGATACTGCTCGATCAGCCCGTTGATTTTTTCGTAAATGTATTTCAGCTTGGAGTAGGCATCCGGCAGTTTCTTCATCTGCAACACACTGAGCACCTCCACGTTGGATTTGTTCAACTCGGTCTCCAACAAGGCATACCCCATGATATTGGTGCCCGGGTCCACCCCTAAAATCCTACGTTTTATCGTATGGTCATCCATCATATTTTGACTATAAGACTTTAACCCTTAACCTTTCTGAAAAAAGAAACTGTTCTTTTCGTAATCAATGACAGCCTTATGTATTACACAGAAATCGTTGCCCAAAATCATCTGCACGGGTTTCTGTTTCAACGTTTGGTAAGCAGTGTTGATGTGCGTGAAATCAATCACTGCCACATTTTCCAAAAGTTTCTGGTGGAAACGGCCGAGTTTGAAATCGGGAAGATCTGCCACCAGCACTTCGAAGCCAGAACCGCCGATTCCCGCGTTCACGCCCTCGTTGGCCTCCATCTGCAATTCTGGAAGTATTTGATTCACAAACTGTTTGTCAACGCAACTGTGCGATGCGCCCGTGTCCAGCACAATGCGGATTTTCACCCCCGCCACCGATCCATTCAACAGAGTGTGATAATCACCTTTTTCCAGTTCAACTATTTTCAACGAAGACTTATACATTGGCTTTTAGCTATTGGCTCCAAACTAATAACTGCTAACTACTAACTACTAACTAATTACAGCCAGTGCTTCTTGATGAAAAATACAATCAAAATCACCGAAATTAGCAAACAGATTCCGATTACATAAAGGAAAGCAAATGGGGAGTTTGCCATAGGCAACCCGACGTTCATTCCGTAAAGTCCTGATATGAAGGTTAATGGCAGAATTATTGTGGAGATAATCGTAAGCATGCGCATGATTTCGTTGGTCTTATTGGCCTGCAACGAATCGAAGGTGCTCGACAAACCTGCCACCAATTCGCCGTAGTCGTCCACCATATCCCACATCTTCTGGTAGAAGTCCAAAATGTTGCCCCAGTACTCTTCCATGTCATCGGCGAACCCTTTCACTTCACCGCTCTCAAACATCTTGAACAGACGGAGTTGTGGTTTGAACTGAGTGTTCATCTGGATGATGTTTTTACGGATGATGGAGATCTGTTCAATGATCTTCTCCGACTTGCTGCTGAACAGTTCGCGGCTGATGAAGTCAATCTGTGTGCCGAGCCGCTCCACGATGAGGAAGGTTTCTTTCATCATCCGATAGAGAATGTGGTAGAGCATGGCGTCGGAGGTGCCGCTGATTTCGTCCTCGTCTTCAGGTTCAGGGTCGATTTTCTTCAAATTGAAGAGTTCTTGCACGACATAATGCGAATTGCCGACGGTGATGAGGTAATCCTGACCCCAGAAAATTTTGGTCTCCTCGGTTTTCACCAAATTGGTACGCTGGTCAAGCAACGGAAAATGAAGCACCAGGAAGAAATAGTCGTCGTAAATATCGATTTTGGGGCGTTGTACAAAGCTGGAGCAGTCTTCTATGTCCAAGGGGTGGAAATGGAAGTTATCTCGTAAGAAATCCAAATCTTCTACAGTCGGATTGGTGATATGATGCCACTTGTATGCACCGAAATTAATGGTGTCAACCATAAGATAACCTCCTTTCTTTTAATGGGTTAGAAAATCTATACTACATCTTTGCGCAAAATTTTTACAGCCTGCAAAGATACACTTTTTTTAAGCGGTTTTCGAAACTTGTTATTGAGATTTTGCCGCATTTAAAAAAATGTATTTTTGCGCCGTTTTTGATTCATCACAAATAAAATTGTAAGAGTATGAGAAACAATGTTTTAAGAACAATCGTTGTGTTAAGCATCGCTGCTTTCTGTGGTTTGGGTTCCCTCTCCGCTCAAGAACAGCAAAACAAGAAAATCGCCTACAACTTCATTAATGAATACGGCTTCTTCATTGGCAAGAATGTGGGCTGGACGGGTGTGTTCGTCAATGGTGTCTCTTTTAATCAGAACGATGTTATCGGTGTTGGCCTCGGTTATGGTCTGAATACCGCCTCTTTCCAAGAGGTGCCTCTTTTCCTCAACTACCGTCACTATTTTGACAGAGGCAAGACTTTGAAACCCCTCATCAACGTGGCTGCTGGTGTCGGTTTCCATTTCTGGACGGACGAAATAGGAACTCCTGTGTACGATCCATACGGCTATGTCAGTTACTATAATTATGAGGATGTAAGCAAGCAGGGTGTGGGTTTGTACGCTACCATTTCCGGCGGTTTCCGCGTGAAGGCACTCTCCTTCACTGGCGGTTTCTTCTTCAGAACCTTCCCGAGCCAGCCGGGTTTCAACGGCGGTATTGAAGCCAAGATCGGCTACACCTTCTAATGATTCGATTGAACGGATATCTTTCCGTGTAACAGTACTTTAAAGATCCCCTCCCAGTAGCCAAAACCATAACTGCAATGTATGGCGGCGAAGACGATGGGCATCCACAAAATGTCGGACAGACGACGGGTACACCGCACGCCAGCCAAAAGACCAATGAGAATGTAAAGTACTATCACTGAGAAGTATATCCACATCACTATAGGGCTGAAAAAGCTGAGCAACCCTCCGATGACAATTCCTGCCAAGAACAAAGGCGGGAAGAATTGCCGGAGGGTTGTTGGTTTTTGCAACTTTTTGTTTACCAACGGCTTGAAAAGTCCATACTGATAGAACATCTTGGCCGTCTTGCTGATGGAATCGCGGGCATAATAGTCGACCACCACCTGCGGCAACAGCAGAATCTTGCCACCATTTTGGATAATCCGGCCATTGAACTCATCATCTTGGTTACGTACCAACTCCTCATCGAAAAAGCCGATTTTCTCGAACAGGTCTCTGTGGAAACAGCCGAAAGGCACTGTGTCGACCCACATTTCATGGTCCACACCAACTCGGAAGTGGGAGTTGCCCATGCCGAACGAGGAACTCATCGCATGCGCAATGGCTCTGCAAATTGAGGTGTCCTTAGCAGGCAAAGTGTTGCATACCCCGCCGACATTGTCTGCGTCGCTGTTTTGCAACTTGCTGACTAACACGGTGAAATAGTCCGTCGGGTACTTTGAATGGGCATCCAAACGCACGATAATGTCTCCTTGTGCGGCTCGGATGCCGGTGTTCAAGGCGACCGGTGCCGTGTGTTTCGGATTGTCCAACAGTCGGATAAACGGGTACTGCCGACTGTACTCCATGACAATGTCGCGCGTGCGGTCGGTACTCATGCCATCCACGAACAACACCTCCATCTCCTCTTTCGGATAATCCTGATTGACAATGGATTGGATGCAGGCCTCAATGCGGCTCTCTTCATTATAAATGGGGCAAATGACGGAAATCATAGTAAAATTAGTAATTAGAAATGAGTAATTAGTAATTGGTGATTTGAATGTTGGGGTAGAGGGATATGTATTTTTGCGCGATGCTGGACCAGCGGAACGTCTCAAAAGTGCTGACTGGAAGTGTCTCGTAATGGTCTGATTGACTGAGCAATTTCTCCAATTTTTCGTGTATATCGTTGTTGTTCAATGGGTTGACGCTTTCGCCGATCTGTTCGGGGAACATGCCGTCAATGGCCTCGCCGCGACTCCACATCACCGACAATCCTTGTGACATCGCTTCCACATAAACCAGTCCGAATGTTTCTGATTTTGAGGGCATTACGAAGATATTATTGGCACGATAGAGCTTTTTCATCTCCTCCAAATCGGTGATTTTGCCGTGGTAGGTAATCCAGTCACGACGGGCATTCATCATTTCCTGCACCTGCTTTTCGTTGTCGCCGCCATCGCCTGCCACATCGAAGTGGAGGTCGGGGAACTGGCTGCGCAACGACTCCATCACATGAATCAGTCGTGGCAGATTTTTGTTGCGGTTGAAGATACCCGCATACATCACATTATGCGGATTCTCTTGGTTTTTCTCAGCATGTAAGTTGTTGATCCAAAATTCGTTGATGCCATTAGGTAGCACCATGGACTTCTCTCCTACTTCCTCCTTCATCCCTATCAAAGTCGGATGTTTGAGCAGACGCTGGCGCAATGCAGGGGCGATGAAAATCACCTTGTCGGCATATTCCATTACGCCACGATGCACCCACCAGAGATGCGGCATGTAGCGCAGGAACGCGTTTACGTCGCAGTTGCGAACGGCCACGATGTAGGGGATGCCATGACGACGGCAGAGTTCCATAGCCACCATGCCGTCGCTGAAGAGCGTTGTGGCGTGACAGCAGGAAATCTCACTCAAATCCACCGTTTTCTCGATTTCGCGAACGGTGCGGTCGATTTTATGGAAGAAGAAGAGTTTGTGCAGCGGTTTCAGGATGTGAGCGTACAGAATGGTAGTGTGTTTGCCTTCGAAAAGGTGGTTTTCAGGAGTGGACTTTTGCACGGGCGAGAAGACGATTTGATTGACGCCGGCGTTATCCAACTCTTGGTATAAATTCGAATGTACTTTGCTGTAAAAGAAGTCGTTGCAAATGTGGAGCACCTTGCCGCCTTGTTTCGGTTGCTGATGGCTCTGCATGCCGTCGGGGCGAAGCGAGAATCCCAATAACAGAAAAGCGAGCATCTGCACCAGTCCAGGACCGTAAGGGAAGTTGGGCTCTGCGAAGCTGATGAGCAACGGGACGCAGCACACGATCCAACCTACTTGTCGAATGTTGGATTTCCGTGATTTGAAAACTTCTATCAACGTGCTGATTCCAAAGTAGATATAGAACAATAACAGCGGGATGGCGAAATAGCTGTATCGCGCTAAACGTAGCAACGGATAGTTGTGGATGAACGGAATTTTCATCGGATTTTTGAGCTCCTCCATCGAATGGTGGTGCATGATGATGTCCATGCCCTTTTGGTTGCGCGCCCATCGACGGGTAGTGAGGTCGTTGATGCCGCTTCCGCTCTTGCCGCCGTGCATGAAGGTGTTGAGCTCGTCGCTGATGAACCCGTTGTAGATGATATAGCCAATCAGGATGATGCTCAGAATGGTCAACACCGTCTTCACATTCCATTTGATGTTGAAGTCGGCCTCTTTTGCTGTGATCAGCAACATCATGGCTATCAGCGCGAAACAGTCGGCGCGGGCACGAATGAGCACGATAGAGAGCAAAGCCAAGAACGAGACCACCAAGAAGGGGACGCGCTCCTCTTTGAGTTTCATTCCGAAATAGAAACAGGCAGTTGCACCGATAGCCACCATGGCACCAACCTGGTTCTTTCCTTCGTCAAACATGTAGTGCTCAGGAACATAGAGACCGCCGGCATAGAAGAAGCAGTTGCAGAGCGTAACCGCAATCATCAATACGGTGTAGCTGTAGCTGATGTTCGCCCACTCGCGCTCGTTCCAGTCCAACCCCGCACCAATCGACAGCGTGATCATCGCAATGACAAGCTGTACAATGTCTGATGATCGGACAGGTATAATGAAGAAAATCAGCACCATACATACGATGGTGAGCAACAGTAGCCGCACAAAGCGCATGGACATGAAACGGGTTAACGAGAAGGTCAGCACAAAAGCTGCTGCCGTCATCGCCATGATGGCGTACCGCATGATGTAGTAGATGGGAGTCAGATAAATCCACGGCAGAAACATCAGTGTGGAAAGACACAATATCGTGGCTACCAGTATTTTTGCGATTTTCTGTTTTTTCATTTTCAATTCTTTCAATTGTATAACCCCAAAATTACTAATTACTCATTACTAATTACTCATTATTGAGCTTTACCATACTGCCGAAGAGCAGGTCGCTTTCGGGCAGACGTCCGTAGTCGAAGCCGCCGCCGGGAGTGAAGGTCAACTCGCCGAAATAGGCTTGCCCACGCTCCAAGTAGAAGTCGGCACGCACAAACGGGAACGGTTTGGAGAGCGTTTCGGCGTAATCGAACAGCTGGTACATGCCTTCGGGTTTCGGAATGGTGAACCCTTCTGGTGCCGCTTGTCCCTGACGGTTAAGACGTTGCAGCTGCCAGTCGCGGTCGAAGAAGTAGAAGGCCGGCTTCTGTCCCTCCTCGCGTCCGATGCAGCAGAGCACATATTTCGCCACCCCGTTGAAGCAGTAGAATTTGTAGTCCACAGGCGAATGTCCGTGCTCCGGTTCGATGAATTTCTCGCAAAGCAGTACTTTCTCTTTGATATCGTACTGAGGTTCAGCGGCTAACAGATGGAATTTGAGCTTTCCGAAGCGTTTCAAATCGCGGATTGCCGCCGCTTTGTCCAACTTTTGTTTGTCAAAACAGACCACGTTTCCGCCGTTGCCAAAATTCCATTTCAGCACAAACTTGTTCGGCAGCGCGTCCCAGTCAATCTCGTCAGGGTCGTGGTAAGTGGCAATGACTTCCGTCAGAATGTGCTCCAGACCATTGTCTTTCACATAATTACGCACCTGCCATTTGTCTGCGCATTGCTTCACCAACTCATTGTCTTTGTAGTAATACAGCTTCATCCACTGGATTTTCTCGTCCAGCGTCTGCGGGTTCTCCAAGTCCGGCTTCCGGTGATGACAGAGCCTAAACAGCAGATTGATCGTCCATTTCGGGGAGATTGTCGTCAGCAGATAGCGGAACCATATATTCGGGGTAGAGCGTAAATCCATATTCGTTATTTTCTGTGAATGACTTTGGCAAAAATGCCCAAATAGGTGTTTAACTCCTCCATTTTCAATAATTTAGCTAACAAAATATAGAGACCAAGGTAGAGGATGATTTGTATCAGCATGGTGAGATAGATGTGGCAGGGAAGGGTGAGTCCGAGCGCGTAGGTCAGTGCACCGACGACCAGTGCGAGTATAAGAACAGGGCCAAAATCGCCTAACTGTCTGAAAACGCCGTAGTTAATCAGCTTTTTATTGACTAAAGCATTGATGATGAAGCTGATATATGAGACGCTTGCCACTGCCCACAGCAGTCCGAAGATACCGAAACGCATACCGAACAGAATCAGACCAATGCCAATCAGACGCTTGACGATTTGAATGACGAAGTAGATCTTGCCTTTTCCTAACGACTTGATAACGTTCGTGTTAAGCGTATTAACAGCATAAATTAGCCCGGAGATACAAAGGATTTGGAAGTAAGGAGAGGAGGCTTCCCACTTGCTGCCGTAGAGCAAGCAAATGAGCGGCTGTGCGACGATCATGAGCAAGATCATCATCGGGAAATTGAGGAAGGTGAGGGCTTTAGTGCTTTTGCGGACACCTGCCAACAGCCGTTCCGAATCGTCCTGAAGGCTGGCAAAAGCTGGAAATGTGACATCGTTGACGATAGACGAGAGCCCCGTGACGGGTATTTCTTCCAGTTTTTTGGCTTGTGAAAAGTATCCTAAATCACTGGCAGAGAATCGCTTGCCGATAATCAGACCCTGGAGGTTCGTGTAGATGGTTTCTGCCAAGGAGGAGAGCAGCATCAGACCGCCGAAGCTGAAAAGACTTTTGAGCGATTCAAAGCTAAACTCCCACGTTGGCCGCCACGTGCTCATCTTCCAGAGTAACAGCACGTTGACGATTGAGGCGAGGATGGCGGAGGCCACCAAGCTCCATGGTCCGAAACCACGCAGCGCCAACGGGATGGCGATGAGTGTTCCCGCCAATGCAGCAGCCATGTTTCGGATGGCTAACGCCTTGAAATTCATCTGTTTCTGCAACTGGGTATATTGCACAATGGAGAAAGATTGGATAATCAGTACCAAACTTTGTACCCGTAGTAGCGGTTTCACCAAAGGCAATGCGTAATAGTCGGCAATGAAAGGTGCGGAAACATACAATATGAGGTAAAAAATCACAGCCACGACCAGATTCCAGTAGAAAACGGTGGAGTAGTCAATGTGGTCGGGGTTCTTCTTTTGGATGAGTGCGGCGCCTAATCCGCCTTGGATGAAGATGTTAGAGACAGCGAGAAAGATAGCCAGCATGGCGATGGTTCCGAAGTCCTCCGGCATAAGAAGACGAGCGAGTACGAGGTTGGTTAGGAAGTTGATAGCTAATGTTCCCACCTTCCCCACGGCACCCCACATCATGCCGAAAACCGTTTTGTCTTTCAAGTTATCTCCCATCTTTTCTACTCAATGGCGGTGCAAATGTCTTCTTTTGTAACCGTTTCTTTATCAAGTAAATATTGGATTGTTCGGGAAGATTTCCGGAAATCTTTTCCCAAAAGAGCCCCTGCCAGCGTGATGATGGAATCGGCAATGGAAGTGTCGGTGCCGACCACCTCGCCAATGGAGGAGAAGAGTCCTAAACCGTTGGGTACGTCTTCGTTGAGGTAGCGGTGATCAATCATGGCAGGTCCTTTGTTGGCGGCCTTGGAGAAGTCGTGGAACACATCCATGGCATCACGGGAGAGGTCGCGCTCGTTGCGCCATTTGGCCGCTTCGAAGTAGTTGAGCGGTTCGCAGCCAAACTCCTGTAACAGGTTGTTCTTCTGCACATCAAAGTCGCGAATCACCTTCAGAACGGAGGGCGTGAAGGCCTCTTTGTACATCCAGAACTCCCCGTGGCTGTGCTCTATACGCGCGGCGGAAAAGAGCATTCCGATGGGATGCACGATCATGTTTGGATTGTGCATCGCTGATTCCAAAATGTGCTTGCGCAGGTATTTGGTGTTCTCGAACAAACTGGAAAAAAGTTCGACCACCCGCTCCGACTGCGATACGGGCAACACAGAAACGGCGTTTCGCGGGTTGTAGAAGGTGATGCGGACGAACAGGTCCATGATGCGGCCGTTGTAGGCGGTCGTTTCCCACTCGCTGTAGATGACGTTTTTGTGGATATGTTTTTTGAATATCAGGCTGCCCATGTAGCCGGGAACCAGCACAATAATCTGATTGTCTTTGACATACGGGGCGATTAACTTGGCCACATCTTCGTGACAAAGCGTAGTGGTCATCACCATGATGATGTCGGCGAAGGTGATGGCCTTCTCGACATCGCGTGTGATGAAGGCTGGTTTCGCGAAAAAGAAGCGACCGTGGTTGGTCTCATCTTTCACATTGAAGCCGCCCTCCTGCTGCATCAACTCGAAAAATTTCCCATTTACCGAGTCCGAAGTCTTCAACAATCCGACCTCTATATTCTGTTCAATCAGCTTGGCGGCGTGAACCAGACCGGAATTGCCGCAGCCGATGATTGTGATTCTCATATAAGTATCAATAAGTCAATAATATACAAAAACAATATTTACTTGACATAAAACAACAAAAATAAGATTTTTCAAATAGACTTTGACATTTTAACAATTATTAAGATTCGAAAATACTAATCACAGAGTTTTTGCGTTACTCTAAACTTTCAAAAATAAAATTGTATTTTTGCAGGTTTAAAAAAATAACGTTTTACAGAGAGAATCGTACTCATGAACAAACAGAAAACTAGGCGATTGACTCCCGATAAGGTGAGTTACCATATACTGCTGGCCATCTTGGTCACCATCGTGATTTTTGCGCTTACCATCCTGTTTCTCAGGCTCTTCACTCGTCATGGACGCGAAATTGAGATGCCCTCATACGTAGGCCGTTCCGCAGAGGAGCTGACGCAACAGGGCCGGACAGAAGGGTTCGTCTTCGTGGTGAACGACGAGTTATTCGAGAATGGTGCTGAACCGGGTACAGTGCTGAAACAGAACCCGTTGCCTGGCGAGAAAGTGAAAAAAGGGCGCAAAGTCTATCTGACTGTCGCTGCTGCCGAACCTCCGACCATCAAGATGTTGGAATTGAGAGACTTGTCGCTTCGTCAAGCGCAAATTATGATTGAATCGCAGGGATTGGTACTGGACCGTGTCATCGAAAAACCCAGTCCCTACGAAAACGTAGTGTTAGAGGTGCTCTACAAGGGTCACTCCATCGCGCTGGGCACTCCTATCAAGCAGGGTGAGAAAATCACGTTGGTGGTAGGTAAGAACATCGGCGACCTGCCAGACAGCACCGAAATCGTAACTTCAGAAAATCAAATGTAAAAACCATATTGACAAATTAACTATATGAATTACAGACTGAAAATCAGCACTTTATTATTAATTTTGATTCCATTTTTCGGCATTTCGCAAGAGATGCTCACGGGTACCGTTCAGAACCCAGCTATCGTGAAGGCAGCCAAAAAGTGGACGCCCTCACAACGTAGCGTTGAAGCGGTGACCCCCCCCTTCGTAGACGACTTCTCCAACTATTCCGGATATCCAGATTCCCGTTTGTGGAAAGACCGTCAGGGATTTGTCAACACCGGTTTTGCCGTTCTTCCGCCTAGCATTGGAGTGGTCACCTTGGATGCGCTGAACGAATATGGCCAGGTTTATCCCCAGGCCTCCCATGTCACTTTTCCAGCCGATACGCTGACTTCCAATCCGATACGATTGGATAGCAACTTCCTGCAAAACAGAGTGATGCTCGCCGAAGATTCTATCTATTTCAGTTTCTATTACCAACCTGGCGGAGGTAGCCGAGATCCTGATGCGGGTGGTTGGGAAATCATTGGCGATGCACCGGAACATTCAGACAAGTTGGTGCTTGAATTCGGCTACGGCACAGGTGACACCGTCTTTGCTGGCTTTATCTATGGTGAGTATATCATTGAGGAAGGTCAGTATTATTCCACGGGAGATACCATTGAAAATCCTTTTATACCAGGTACTTACTATATTTTTGAAAGTGATGCTTATGCCGGGGAAACCATCTTGATGCCTGTGGACTCCATCTTCGAGGAAGCATTTGTTTGGAACGAAGTTTGGTCATCGTTTGGTTGCAATGTGAGCGATTGGCTGGCTGAGAATTCGTTAGAGTATTTCAAACAAGTGATGATTCCGATTACTGATCCGCAATATTTCCGCAATAATTTCCAGTTCCGCTTCCGGAATTATGCCAGTTTGGATATTGATTCGTGGACAGGTGCTAATATCGTTGGCTGGTCGAGCAATTGTGACCAATGGAACATCGACTACGTGCGACTGGATCTCAATCGCCGCATCAATGACCTATATCCGAACGATGTGGCGTACGTAACTCCATCAATGTCAACATTGAAGGAATATCAAGCCATGCCGTGGAAGCAGTATCGTCCTTCGGATATGATTACGCAGTTTCACAACGATCTGAGCAATCTATCCAATACGGTCAAGAATACGAGCTACACGTTCAACATTGTGAAAAACCACGAACAGACAATCTATGTCTCCCCGCTGAACAATGAGAATGCGCAGCCCTATTATCCTCACGGACTGCATGATGCAGTGTATCACGTATCTCCGCAATTGGATATGCAGTACGAATATGACAATAAGGACAGCGCGGTCTTTACTATCACGCACATTTTCAGCATGGTGGGTGCCAATGATGAACGTAGAACGAATGATACATCCCGTTTCGAGCAGAAATTCTACAACTACTATGCTTACGATGATGGTACAGCAGAAGCAGGCTATTGTCTGCTCTCAACCATGACAAACCCGCAGGCATCCTTTGCCGTGCAATTTACGTTGGCAGAGCCCGACACCCTGCAGGCCGTGCGTATGTGGTTCAACCACACGCTCAATGATGAAAATGTGGCACCTTTCACACTGAAGGTTTGGGGCGATAACAGCGGAATTCCTGGCGATGTGCTCTACGAATTAGAAGCGCAATTGCCTGAGTTTGCGGATGATTATCTCGATTTTGTAACCTACTATCTGGAAGAACCGCTACCGATTTCCGGCACTTTTTACGTCGGTTTCCATCAAAACCATGATGTGCAGCTGAACATCGGTTTCGACCAGAACAATGATGCTTCCGGCAAGTTCTTCTATCGCACTGCTGCAAATTGGAACGCCTCTTTCTACAAAGGCGCGCCCATGGTTCGTCCTGTGGTGGGCAAGTCGTTTGACCATTCCGGCATAAAACCGCATGAAATGCCTTCCGACATTACCCTTTACCCCAATCCCACAAAGGGTGTTGTTTATATTGAAACTGCTGATATTGAAGAAGATATGACCTATATGATTTTGAATGCCTACGGACAATGTTTGGAGACGGGCACCTTGCAGTCCCAAGAACTCTCTTTGGTGAAATATCCGGTCGGCATCTATTTCATACAGCTCTCCTCTAACAACCATCCTATCATCACCAAAAAAATTATCAAACAATAATATGAAGTTCAATTTAACCAGACCTTTGGTCTTTTTTGATTTGGAAACGACCGGCTTGAATGTCGGAAAAGACAAAATAGTAGAAATTTCTCTGTTGAAAGTGATGCCTGACGGTGAAGAGATCAGCCGTACCGAGCTGATCAACCCGGGTGTCCATATTCCGGAAGAGTGCTCTGCTATCCATGGCATTACGGATGATGATGTGCGCGAGAAACCCACTTTTGCTCAACTGGCCGACGATTTGTTGGCTTTCATCGGTGATGCGGATTTGGCCGGATTTAACTCCAACAAATTCGATGTGCCGTTGTTGGTGGAAGAGTTCCTGCGTTCTGGTCGCCGCTTCGACCTTAGAAACCGCTATCTGATTGATGTTCAGAACATTTTCCATAAGATGGAGCCGCGTAATTTGGTTGCCGCTTACAAATTCTACTGCAATGCCGATCTGACCGATGCGCATCAGGCAACTGCCGACACCAAAGCCACTTACGAGGTGCTGAAGGCCCAACTGGAGCGCTACGATGGAGTAGAGTATACGGATCGTAATACCAAACGCACATACGTGCCCGTGCAAAACGACGTCAAAGCCTTGAGCGCTTTCACCACGGAGCGCCAGACGGTAGACTTGGCCGGACACATCGTGATGGATGCCCAACAACGCCCTGTTTTCAACTTCGGCAAGCACAAATCAAGACCCGTGATTGAGGTCTTCAAGACGGAACCTGCCTATTACGATTGGATGATGAAGGCTGATTTCCCGCTTTACACCAAAGAGGTCATCACGCAGATTTATCATGAGGCCGCTTTGGAGAAAAAGTTTGCGAGACAATAATTGTTGATATTATTCTTTAATTCTCAATGCTTTACGGATGATTCTGTTGATTTCATCCGATATGTTCCATTTATAGCAAACCCAGATAGAAGCCATCAGTAGGAACAAACTCCTCACGATGGATTCTGCAAAGAAAGCCACTTTTTCTGAGCATGGTAGCTTAAAGAAAACGGGGCCGATGTATCTTTGGCACAAGTGGTTCATAATCACCAGTCCTATAAGGAGGACAATGACTTTGACATGCGCCAAAGATAAGATGTTGATTCCTAACTTGATTTTGACCAGTATCAATAATAATAGATAGAATAGCGTATAGGAGAGCAATTGTGACATTGCGGCGCCGTCCATGCCCATCCTTGGAATCAATAATACATTGAGTAGAATGGCGGAACCGGTGAGGATGAGCGTAAAAAAGAGCGACCAATAGTAATATTTGGAGTAGTTCAGCGCACTGGAACTGACAAACAGGGTAGATCCTATAATCTTGGCGATGCCCAAAATAACAACCACGCTCTTTCCTGCTTCGTATTGTTCACCGTTAGGTAAGAGCATGAACAATGCATCGATATTAATCCAGATAAAGAAGAAGATGAGCGCACTGGAGAGCATCAAGTGCAAAGAGACTGACTTACAGAGTGTTTCAGCATGAGCATAATCCTTGTTTTTGAAGGATTCTGAAATTTCCGGTTGCACAATAGCATTGAGCGAACGGTTTGGCACCTCCACCACCGTGGCGATGTAGTTGGCGATGGCGTAAATGCCCGTAAAAGCGAGGCCCATACCTGCACTTAAGAAAAACGTGTTCAGCATCGGCATCACATTCACGGTGATGGCATTCAACAGTAAAAACAAAGTGTAGAAGACGATATCTTTCAGCAGGGGCTTTGTAAAAATGGAAAAATCAGGTTTGAAAGAGATCTTACCCAACGTGAACAAGTAGAAGAAATCAACAACCGCAGCGATAAAATAGGTGATGCAAAAACCGATAACCAGCCCATTCAAATCTATCACATGCCAATAGCCATACAACAGATAGGCTATCAATAGGCCCACCCTGACACCCACTTCGCGCACAAATTTCGGCACCACTATCCGCATCAGTACGTTGGCATTGGCTTCGAACACCCCCTGATACAGCATGAATAGGGCCAGCGGGAAGACGTACCGATAGTAGGTGACAAAAAGTTCTGAATTCTTTGAAAACGTCTGAATGATAGTGTTTTGCAGCAGTTTGGCCACAATCAAGAACACCAGAAAACCAACCAAAGGCACGACAAGTGTCCAAAAGAAAAAGCCGTGATGTTTCTTGTCTTCCTCTTTGAAAAAAGGGAAGAACCGGATGATGGAAGAGCTTGTTCCGAGTTGGGCGAAGCTGGAGAACAGAATGGCGGCATCGATTAACACTCGAGACAGTCCAATCTCTTCTTGGGTCAAATAGGCCGTTAAAACGAAAAAAGTGGTGAGGAACCCGATGGCGATTCCCACGTAATTGACGATGGTTCCTCTAATACTCTGTTTGATAACTATGCCCATAATCTACTGCCAAAAGAAGATGCAAAGGTACATATTATTTCCAAACAACACACAAATTGATGATATTTTCCTATAGAGACGATGTGCACATCGTCTCTACAAATCAGGGGAATTACGATTTTGGAAACTATTTTTTCGGAATCTTCAGTTTCTGCCCGATTTTGAGGGCATCCTTGTTGGCAAGGTTGTTATATTCGGCAATGTCGTTGGGGGTAGTGTTGTAACGTCTTGCGATAGAATAGAGCGTATCGCCCTGACGGATGGTGTAGGAGGTGTAATCCAGTTGTTGCTGCACCGGATTGATTTCGGGTTGCGGTTTGGCTGGAGCAGGTCCGCCAATAGTATCGCTATTTGTTGATACAGAATCCTTTGCATTTCCGCAAATCAATTTTGTACTGTCTTGTGCCACCGGTTTTGCATTAGGATTCGGAACCATCACAGTCGTCCCTTTCTTCACGAGCAATCTCTGTCCCACGCGAAGATTGGTGCTTTTCAAGTGGTTCAGTGACTTGATACTGTTGACAGAAGTCTGGTATTTGGCTGCGATTTTCCCCAGAGTCTCGCCTTTTTTCACGACGTGGTACTTGTTGGGGGTCTTCTCTACAATCATCATGCCGTCTTCAGTAACTGTACCGGTGGCCGCCACCTGATTCAGGTTCTTTGTCGGATTGAAATAGGTGTCGTAATTGTAGTTCGGAATCGAATCCGCCAACGCGATATATCTCAGCAGGTCGTTGGAGCGCAAGCGAACCGGCATAGGTTGGTTGAAAGCCGGAATGATGTCTTTCTTGTATTGCGGATTGAGGGATTTAATCTCATCATAACTGATATTCAACACGTTGGCGATTTGCTGGAAATGCGTCTCCTTGTTGATCATGATGGTGTCCACATCCAAGGGGATGGAGATTTGGGCCGGCTGAATGCCGTAAAGATTGTGGTAAGTCATCATGTACATTGCGCCAATGAAAGCGGGGAAGTAGTTTTGGGTCTCACGAGGCAGGTAAGGATAGACACCCCAAAAGTCGGTTTTGCCGCCGGAACGCTGGATGGCTTTGCGCACGTTACCTGCACCACAGTTGTATGCAGAAATCGCTAATCCCCAGTCACCAAAGATGTTATAGAGGTCGCGGAAGTGTCGGGCAGCTGCATCGGTAGCC
Organism: Bacteroidales bacterium; assembly: GCA_017633495.1. Lineage (GTDB taxonomy): Bacteria > Bacteroidota > Bacteroidia > Bacteroidales > WCHB1-69 > F23-D06. The sequence goes on from JAGBPE010000112.1 coordinate 46,037, forward strand.
TTATAGGGATCGCGGCGATCGTCCACATAGGAGGTGACCTCCAGATTGTAGAGCTTTCCAGTGCCATACATAAACTGCCAGATACCTGTGGCACCCGCTTTTGAAACAGCCGTTGGGTTCAGCGCTGATTCAATGATGGTAATGTATACCAGCTCTTCAGGCAAATCGTACTTGTCGAAAATAGCTTTCATCCACGGGTAGTAATATTGTGCCAGACCTAAAATCACGGACGAACTGCGCTGACGCTGAACGGAATAGAGTTCTATGAAACGCTTAACTTTGTCATTATAAGCCACTTGTATGGGGGTGTGGATGTCACACAAGCGTTTGAACATCAGAGAATCGTTATGATCGAATTTGGTGGTGTCGTCTGTTAATTTGGATAGAACCGAGTTTTGGGATGCGAGGTCTCGCTTTATATACCAGACATTCAACAGTGAATCCATCAAGCGAATCTCGTTGCGTGTGAATATCTCCAAACTCTCCTGTGCGGCTTGCTTTGATGCAGAGTCCTGCGCAACAACATCTGTCTGCGCACCTAAGCTCCACGCAAAACCACACAACAGGGACAATATCAATATTTTTAATCGCATATTTTCTAATTATAAAACACTAAAAATCAAGACATTAAATATTCTTGATACCAAAAAATCCGAATCCAAAATACTTTAAAATAAGCAAATGGATTCAAAATTGAGGCCACAAAAATACGATTTTTTTAACGCAGACCTCAATATTTTATTGTATAATTATTCCACTTTATTTCCTTACCTCCTAAGAATAAGGTAGTTATGGATAAATTTCCTTCTTCGTCGTATAATTGCCAAGCGCCTTCTTGCAAGCCATTCTCATATTTTCCAGTGAGGCGAATATTGCCGTTCTCCCAATACAGAACATATTTGCCGTCCAACACATCGTCTGTATATTGGATTTCGGAGGCGATTTTGCCGCTTTCGAACCATGATTTCCAAGTGCCAGCTCTCAGACCGCCTTCATAACGTCCTGTCTCTATGGCGGTTCCATTTCTGTATTTCCAGACACCCTCTTCATAGCCTGCCGTATATTGTCCTTCGGTGATGGGATTGCCCTCTTCGTCATATTCCACATAACGGCCATCCAATTCGCCATCCTCGTAGTTGGCCACGGTCATCGTGTCGCCAGAAGGATAGAACCAGAACCATTCGCCGATTTTCTCTCCTTTGCTATTGTAACTACCTGTAATCTCGATAGTTTTGTCTGGGAAATAAAAGTTCCATTCGCCAATCGGTTTGGAGTTCTTGTACTTGCCCTTGGAACGCAATTCGCCGGTAGGATAGTACTCTTTCCACAAACCCTGTCGCAAGCCGTTTAGGTCGGTGATGCCTTCGTAACGGAGCCATCCGTCCTCGTACAAGTAACCGTTGGTGATTTTGCCAGTGGAGTCAAAGTCGCGGCGCACCCCGTCGGGACGGCCGTTATAGTAGGTGGCGGCAATGGCCACCTGTCCGTTTGAGTGATAGGTCTGTCGTCGCTCCATTTGCTTGGTCTCCTTGGCATCCTTCACCAATTGGTCGTTTTCGTATTTCTCCACGTAGAGAAACTCGCCGTTTTCATCGTAATATTTGAAGAACCCGTGCTTTTTGTCGTTGAGATA
>JAGBPE010000113.1 GCA_017633495.1 Bacteroidales bacterium
GCAGGAGTGCTAACATGGTGTCGTTGTACTGTTTTCTGATACAACAGAAAGCCGATTGAGGGACCGAAATCAAGCCACACTCCATCATTTTCTGTTTTCATATTGTTAAACCGCAAGCGTATCATCAAAGGAAACTCAATGTAACCCAAAGTCAATGCCGCTTTGTCCCTTCTTGCGAGTCCTTCTGCGTGAAAATTCGGTTTGGTGCGGGTGCCTTTCATGGTGAAGGCCATGTCCATCTGCAACAGCATCCGCACGTCGGGGTTATCCACCACTTTGATGTGGCCGAACAGCCCCGTGGTGATGCCCACTTTCCAATACCCCGGGATGTTGTCGGCAGACATGCCGGAAAAGGTGTTCCCGAAGAAAAGTCCGCCGCCGAAATTCGATTTTTGGGAAAAACCGAGCAGCACGCATACACACAATGTTGCGTGGCAACAGTTTCGGCGCAGAAGAACGTTCCGAATAATTACCAGAAAAAATATACAAAGCACTTGCTGCCCTGGATTGAAAGCCAATATATTGACCAAACGCAGATTAGCAATTTAGATTGGATGGAATACCAGTACTGGTTAGAGCATGTTTTTGGGGTGGATTCCAAAGAATACAAGGATTACCGATGAATCACCACCTTTTGGACATTCACACGATTCTCATTGTCGCGAACCTGCAAGAAATAAATTCCGTTGTTCCAATTATGGCAAGAAATCTTTTCGATACTATTTCCAGCAAGTGAAATCTGGTCAATTTGTCGTCCCGTCATATCGAAAACGGTGACATCTGCCAAGTTTTCGCCTTGTATCAGCACAAAATCAGTAGCAGGGTTAGGATAAATCCGCACATTCAACGGTTCGTAGTCCTCAATGCCCACACCATCAATCACAAAAACGTGCGGGTCGGCAGCTCCAATGTAGGGATGCTTTTCGCAACGACCGGAAGCATCCTTGGCATATATATAATATTGTATCGAATCACCAATTTCAAAAATTGTATTGATGGAGGTAAAGGAGAACGTGTATTCATCTCCGGAAACCGGAATCAGCGGTGCAGAAGACCAATCGCCTTGATTGATGCGAAAATAGACCAAAAGGGAATCGGAAATCAAGTTTTCACCGCTCAACGCCTTGATTTTCACAGAAATAGACAAATCATCATCAAGGGTTTTAGTACCCAGAAGCGGATAATGTTTCAGATAAAGCATACCCAAATCGGCGAGCTCGTGGGTGCGGCAGTGAAGCGCATCCGTACTGAGCCAAGGTGTGTATGATGACTCCATAATCGGCACAATCGTGTAACCCGGCATCGCCTGTTGATAAACACTAATCGCCGCATTATCAAGAGAATTGCCCGTCACAGGGACGAACACATGGTCATTCAAAATGAGTGAATTAGTATACGGTGTGGCGTGGTAACTGTTGGGGTTAGCTTGGACACGATAGACTTGGTAATGGTTGCCCCACGGTGTAATGGATTCTGCAAAAGTCTGTGCTACAGCCTCATAACTAGCGTAACGAGGGTCACTTTGAGGAACTTGGCCGATCAACACTTTGTCCACATCGAGAAATTTTCCCCAGCAGTCGATGTGAGCAATGTATTCACCCAGCGGATCAGGCAGATACATATAATTGTTGACGCCCAAATAGTTCATCGCCATAGCCGACAAGGAAGCTTCGGTTTCTGAAGGATTCTCCTGCAACACCAACATTGTGGATGCGGCAGTGCCATAACCGTCCACCATATAGTTGCCACCGGTGTGCACCATCGGCATCTCGTAACGGTTAACTCCCATGTAATCAACCACATATTCCAAAGCAGCATCATCGTTCGGGCGTTGCGGACGGTTATAGACGAAGTCGATGACATTCACTGAATCGTGTCCGTCAATAATAAACCATGGACCGTAGTCGCGCACCCAATAAGAGTCGTGGTTAATCAACCAGAACTGCAAATTACTCATATTCACCTGATTACTGTTGAAATAGGACTTAGCCTGCAAACTATCAGAGGCCGAAGAGACAATCACCTTCACTTGAGTGATTTCGGACAACTCGCGTACGAGTGCCACAGGAATGCCAAGCGGATAGGCGATCATCACGCCACCCATTGGCTGGAATTCTGACACCGCCGTAATGGGTGCAGTAGGCGTTTGTGCATCTCTTAAGTGCGCTTGTTGCGACAAATAAGGAATCATTTGACGCTCTTCCGCAGTGGCGTGATGCGGAAATTTCGGATGCGTATCGTAATGTTGCGCCTCAGATTGCGCAAAAACGAAACCTGAAACCGCGCAAAACAGAATGCTGAACAGTAATGATTTTTTCATTCTCGATTATTTTTATTCTATTTATTGACTCAAAAAAAAAGCACTCATTTGCTTGGTAATGAGTGCCTTATCTCTTTGTGACCCCTGCAGGATTCAAACCTGCAACCTTTTGATCCGTAGTCAAATACTCTATTCAGTTGAGCTAAGGGGCCATTCTCGAAAGAGCGTGCAAAAATACATTTTTTTTAATATCCCAGCACCTTAAAAAAAAATTTTTTATTGTGGGTGTTATATCAGAAAAAAGTGTATTTTTGCCGCCGAATTGATGATATGGAATGAGCTATGGTGTAATGGTAGCACTACAGATTTTGGTTCTGCCTGTGTAGGTTCGAGTCCTGCTAGCTCAACTGGAAAAACTCTCACCGATTTGGTGGGAGTTTTTTTTGCGAAATTCGATAGAGTAAATAATAGTATATATAATTAATGTTTCAAAAAATGGAAGAACAAATCAATCTTATCAGCACTTTTGCGGATTTCAAAGAATCGAAAAGTATTGACCGCGAAACGCTCATGCACATTTTGGAAGACGTTTTTGTGAGTGCGTTAAGTAAGAAATACGGTGCAGGCGCCGAATTCAACGTGATTGTCAACGTGGATCGCGGCGATCTGGAAATCCAACATTCCCTGAAAGTGGTTGAAGACGACCAAGTTACGGACCCGGCGAACCAGATTTCCCTGTCAGACGCCATCAAGATTGAACCCGACTTTGAAGTAGGTGAAGAGGTGATTGAGCAAATCCAACTCTCTGACTTCCAACGTCGTGAGATTTTGGCACTGCGTCAAAACCTCAGCAACAAGATCCTCGAATACGAAAAAGAGGTCATTTTCCGCAAATACGAGCCTCGCAAGGGCGAACTGATCACCGGTGAGGTGAGCCAGGTGTGGAAAAAGGAGATTCTCGTGGTCGATGACGACCGCGTTGAGATGGTGCTCCCGAAAACCGAGCAAATCCCGTCCGACTACTACAAGAAGGGCGACAGCATCATGGCCGTCATCACCTCTGTGGACGTGGTCAACGGTTCTCCGCGCATCCTCCTCTCCCGTACCTCCCCGAAATTCCTGGAGTGCCTGATGGAACGCGCCATTCCCGAAATCGAAGAGGGCGTCATCATCATCAAGGATATCGTGCGTGTGCCCGGTGAAAGAGCCAAAGTGCTGGTGGAGACCTACGACGACCGCATCGACCCCGTGGGTGCCTGCGTCGGCGTGAAGGGCAGCCGTATTCACGACACTGTGCGTGAGCTGCGCAACGAGAACATCGACATCATCAACTATACCAACAAGAAAGACCTGTTGATTGCCCGCGCACTCAATCCCGCCAAAATCTCCTCCATCGAACTCGACGAGGAAAACAAGACTGCCAATGTCTACATGAAGTCCGACCAAGTCTCCCTCGCCATCGGTAAGGGTGGTTATAACATCAAGCTGGCCAGCAAGTTGTCCGGTTACGAAATCGATGTGTTCAGAGATGACATCAAGGAAGAATACGTGATTCCGTTGTCTGAATTCAACGACGTCTTCGATCAATGGGTCATCGACACCTTCATCGGCATCGGTTGCGACACCGCTGAGAGCATCCTGCAACTGAGCCGCGAGGAACTCATCCGCCGCACCGACCTTGAGGAAGAGACTGTTGACGCGATGATTGCCGCCGTGAAGGAAGAATTAGAGAAATAATTTTATTGTTAACGAGTTTATTTTCAGATAATTAATATAACCTTTTCAATATGCCGGAAGAAAAAGTAACTGCGCTGCGAATACCTCAAGCAGCTAAAGAATATAACGTGTCTCAGGATCGAATTGTCGATATCCTGACCAAGCACGGGTTTGAGATAAAAACTCAAAACGCCAAACTCTCCGCTGAAATGCAGCAATGCCTTCAGAAAGAGCTAGCTAAAGACAAAATGGTGAAGGAGAAATCCGATCAGATTCTTCCTCCTAAGAACAAAAAGGAGGAGGCCAAGACGGCTACAACCGAAAAAGTCCATGAAGAAGAATCTGATAGTCAACACGTTATCATCCATTCCACTGGAATTGGCGTGAAAAGTGTGGGCAAAATCGACCTTGAAGCCCTCAAACCCACCAAATCGAAAGCAAAAAAAGAGGCTGAACCGGCTTCTGAACCTGAAAAAGTGGACGAGACTCCGCAAGAAACTCCGGCAAATCTGAAGGAGACTCCCGCCACTGAGCCTCAGACTGAACCGGAAACGGAACAGACAGAGGAATCTTTCGACGAGAACGTTGAAAAGCCCGATCATATTGAAACCGTTACCCATATCACGGGACCTGAAATTATCGGCAAAATGGATCTTGAGGCCCTGAAGCCCAAGAAAAAGACGACAACCAAGGAGAAAAAATCGCAGAAAAAGGAGAAACAACCGGCTAAACCGGCTAAGCCTGCTGCTGAAGCTCCGAAACAGGAAGAGCCTGTCCAAGAGGAAGAACCTGCTGTTCAACCTCAGCAACCTGCTGCTCCTGAGCACATTAAGACGGTTGTCAACCAGATTAAGGGACCGACCATTCTCGGCACCATAGACCTCTCTCTGCTGCAAAGCAACAAAGCCAACAGCAAGAAGGAAGAACACCGCAACGCTGAGAATCAGGAAAAGAAGAAAAAGAAGAGAAAACGCGTGGCGAAACCTGTCAAGACCTCCGCTAATCCTAATATGAAGGACGAAAAGGAGAAGAAACAGAAACAGGAGCCCGAAAAAGTGGAAATTTCTGCTGAAGATATCCACCGTCGTATCAAAGAGACCAAAATGCGTCTCGAAAGCAATACGAAGAAGACTTCCACTGCTGCCAAACGTAGAAAAGAGAAACGTCAACTCATCCACGAACGTATTGAGGAACAAGAGCTTCAAGCAATTGAAGATCAGAAGACGTTGCGCGTGACTGAGTTCATCACCGCCAACGAATTGGCTACCTTGATGAACGTCGATGTCACGAAGATCATCTCCACCTGCATGAGCATCGGTCTTTTCGTCTCCATCAACCAACGTCTGGATGCTGAAAACATCGCCATGCTGGCCGAAGAGTTCGGTTTCAAAGTGGAGTTCATCGATGCGGAAGAGGAAGACAATATGCACAATACAGAAGAGGCTGACGCTGAGGAAGATCTGCTGCCGCGCCACCCGATCATCACGGTGATGGGTCACGTCGACCACGGTAAAACCTCTTTGCTGGACTACATCCGCAAGACTAACGTCATTGCCGGTGAGGCCGGTGGTATCACCCAGCATATCGGTGCATACGAGGTGAGCCTGCCCGACGGTCGTAAAATCACATTCTTGGATACCCCTGGTCACGAAGCATTCACCGCTATGCGTGCCCGCGGTGCGAAGATCACCGACTTGTGTATCATCGTGGTCGCTGCTGACGACGCAGTGATGCCGCAGACGGTCGAGGCTATCAACCACGCCCAAGCCGCTGGTGTCCCGATGGTGTTCGCCATTACAAAGATTGACAAACCCAACGCCAATCCTGACAAAATCCGCGAGGAACTGGCCAACATGAACATCCTCGTTGAGGAGTGGGGCGGCAAGTACCAATGTCAGGAAATCGATGCCAAGCATGGTGACAACGTCCAAGAACTGTTGGAGAAAGTGCTGTTAGAGGCCGATTTGCTCGATTTGAAGGCCAATCCGAACCGTCCTGGTGTAGGTGCGGTCATCGAATCCGCCTTGGATAAAGGTCGTGGTTATGTGGCTAAAGTGCTCGTGCAGAACGGTACTCTCGCTGTCGGTGACCCGATTCTCGCCGGTAGCTGCTTCGGTAAGGTGAAAGCGATGTTCAACGAGCGTAACCAGCCCGTGAAATCGGCAGGTCCCGCACAGCCTGTGCTGCTGTTGGGTCTGAACGGTGCTCCGCAAGCCGGTGACACCTTCAAGGTTTGCGAATCCGAGCAGGAAGCCCGCAGTATCGCTACCAAACGTGCCCGCCTCGCCCGTGAGATGGGTCTGCGCACGCAAAAGCACGTCACCCTCGAAGAGATCGGCCGCCGTATCGCCATCGGCGACTTCAAGGAGCTCAACATCATCGTCAAGGGTGATGTGGACGGCTCTGTGGAAGCTTTGGCCGGTGAGTTGCTGAAACTCAGCACCGAGCAGGTACAGGTCAACGTCATCCACAAGTCTGTGGGTCAGGTGACCGAAACCGACGTGATGTTGGCTACTGCTTCCAATGCTCTCATCGTGGCCTTCCAGGTGCGTCCTTCTGCCAACGCCCGCAAAATGGCTGAGGCTGAGCAGATTGACATCCGCACCTACTCTATCATCTACACCGCCATCAATGAGATTAAGGACGCTATTGCCGGTATGCACTCACCTGAAATTCGCGAAAAGGTGGTTTGCAACATCGAAATCCGAGAGGTGTTCCACATCTCCAAAGTCGGCAACGTGGCCGGTTGTATGGTGCTCGACGGCAAGCTGCAGCGTAACACGAAGATCCGCCTCATTCGCGACGGTATCGTCATCTACACCGGTAAACTCGGCTCCCTGCGCCGCTTCAAAGACGATGTCAAGGAGGTGGTTGCCGGTCAAGACTGCGGTCTGAACATCGACGGTTGCAACGACATCAAGGTCGGCGACATCATCGAGGGCTACGAAGAATTCGAAGTCGCATACGGGAAATAATCCCCTGCAGGGGTGAATAATTATTCGCCTCTACAACATACATAAAAAACGGGTGTCAGCCAAACGCCGACACCCGTTTTTCAATATACGCACGATACGGGGAGTTTATTAGTAGTGATTTGAAATTGTTCAGATTCCGAATCTACAAAAGAAAAGCGAAAACGCTTTATGTCAATATGTTAAAAAGTTTGTTCTGTCTCTATACGCGATTGGGGGTTGGTGATAAATTGGGGTTATAATCTATTTTAGTTTGCGGCTAAAGCCAATTGTCTTCTTTTGAGGGCAAGGGCAACTTTCATTTTGTCCATATCGTTCAGACCGGCAAAGATGGTTCTGTCTATTTATGTTTTACAATTTTTCAATCTCATCTTCTGAAAGGCCTGTTATGTCAGTAATATCCGATATGGCAAATCCTTTTGCTCTCATTCGTCGAGCGGTTTGCTCAAGATTCTTGGTGGTGGTGGTTTCAACAATAACAGCTTCATTCTTTTCCCAAGCATCCCAGTCAGTATCAGATATGTAGTGAGCTACTTGCTCGCGGAGAGTCCGTAGATCTTCATTGATGACCTTCCATACCTCCTGTGGGTTAATCTGGTAATAATCGTGCACCAAAACATGTCTCATCCGAGTGATGAATTTCCACGGCGTCTCAGGATGCTGTCGGCAAAAAGCTTGTGTCAGTTTATAGGCGGCCTCGCCGATGATTTCAATATTTTTGACAATTCCGTAGTATTTCAGGTTGTCAGCCTCTAATTCATCCATAGCCTTGCCATCGGCGAAAGTCAGGATACGGTCGATGGCCTCCACCATGTGTTCCAGTCGTTCGTGGTCTCTAACGTATTCTCTCATAAATCATTCTTTTATTTTGGTTGACACTTTCTGCTATCCAAGGGCGTAGTGTGCCGTCTTCTACGATGTCTACAGGACGGTCGAGAATATTCTCCAGTTCGCATATCATGGAGGCGTGTTTCAACAAACTAACCCCCCCCTCGTCGTATTGTACAAGCAAATCCACATCGCTCAAGGGCGTCTCCTCCCCACGCGCATACGAACCGAAAATCCAAGCCTTCAATACCGGCTGGGTCTTGAAATACTCGCGTATGGTCTCAATCATTTCTGTGCTCATAATCGTCTTCTTTTACAAAGGCAAAGATACATTTTTTATATATACAACCCGTAGGGGCGAATCATGATTCGCCCCTACAACCCAACTGCGAGACGCAGGGAGGAAAAAAACGGGCGCGACCGCATTGGCCGCGCCCGTTATTCTACATTTTTCACTTTTCATTCTGCATTGATCAGTTTCGCACGCAGCGGATGGATAAACCGTTACTACCCTTATTGTAGTCCTCGCGGGGCACAGTGGAGGTATGAGAGCCTAACCACCGGATCCAAGCACTACTGGATGAATACTCCGTAGCAGTCCAGAAGTAGGCGTTGGCACCAATGTCGTGGATGCC
>JAGBPE010000114.1 GCA_017633495.1 Bacteroidales bacterium
GTGGCGGGCGACGGGGTGGTACCGCCCTCAATCAATCCCTGACAGAGTTCCACACGCACAGCACCGCCGGCTTTCGCGTTCGCCGCAGACTGTATCGAGCCGCAGCATATTTCGATTTGGTTTCTATTCATCGCAGGTTTCCATAATGATATGGCCGCAAAGATACACTTTTTTGAGACTTGAGACTTGAGATTTGAGTAGTGCAGAAAAGCCTCGGAGAGGCGACACGCACGCAGTGCAATTAACACCATACAAGCGAAGCGCAGTGTGGTGATGGCGATGCGCACGCGCTATGGGCATCTCGAAGAGATGCGACAGACCGAGCTGGATGACAGACACTATGTAATGTCGCATATCTCCGATATGCTGGACCAGTCGCGGCCGTTTTTCACCACACTACGCTCCTTCGTCGCTTGTATGGTGTTAATTGCGCCTACCGGCACGTCACATGCCTCTGGCATGTTTTCTAACAGTGTGCACAACGTCCGACATTGCACACCCAACCGTAAATCGTAAATCGCAAACCGCAAATCCCAAGTCTCAAATCTCAAGTCTTACCCCCCCCCTAAACCTATAAGCTTCTAAACCTGTAAACCCCTAAACCCATTAGAACGGATACCCGATGCTGAAATTCAAACGAAGGCCGTCCCAGAAAGAAGGCATGTTGTAGTAGGTGGTGATCGGCCGTGTGAGATCCTGAGTGCCTTCCTTGGTGTATTTGTAGGTCTGGTAAGGGGCGTGGATGCCGATGCCCAAGTCCAGACGAATCACGAGGCCGTCGATGTCGAGACGGAGACCCGCACCGGTGCCCAGGGCGATCTGCTTCGCAATTTCGGGATTTCCGATGAAGCCGTTATACAGCTCTTCGGTGATTCCCATTCGCTCGACAAACAACGCATAGTCTTCGCTGTTGAGGAGGTCGGACATGTTATACCAGTTCCACACGTTGCCGGCATCGAGGAACACGGCGCCGTTGATCTTCCAAACCAGCGGGAAACGCAACTCGAGGTTGGCCTCAAGCTTAATGTCACCGGCATGGAAGAAGTTCTGGTTGTAATTGGTGCTGTGGAAATTACCCGGTCCGTAGGCGTAGGGTTCGGAAGCCCGCAAGCTGTTGGGACCGCCGGCATAGAAGGCTTCGGAAAGCGGAGCGGAATCGTAGGAGTTGCCCAACGGGAAGTTCGCCCCTGCGAAAAGACGCGTGGCCACGCACACCCGATCCGTCAGGTTGAATTTGTTCCAAAGCTCGGCCGTCAGTCTTATGAACTGGTCGTAGGGCACGTGGACAATCTCTTTGTCGTGTTCAGACCACTTGTGACCAAAGAGGCAATAGACGGCATTGGTCAGGTTGCCGGCTTCTTTAACCTCAAAGTCAATCATCGTGTTGACCCGCCGTTTGGCGCGATAATCGCTATAGGTAAGCCCATAGCCGATGGAGGGGATAAACTCGTTGCCGTAAAGCAGCTTGAGGAGCTCCGGACGATTCAACGCTTCGTTAACCAAATCGGGCGACTCGGCCTTCACCTTGACGATGGAGAGCGAGGCGGGCGTGAAGACATGGGTGATGTAACGCGACGAGCGGATGAAATAGGAGAAGGCGCCCGAGAATTTGTGAACACCGTAACCGCCGGCTATGTTCTCGTATTTGTAGCCGATCCGGTAACGGGTGTCACCGTCGGGCTTATTCTTGCCCGCCCATTGCAGATAAGGGAAGATGAGGGCGGCATCCACACCGAACTTGTAGGTGTTGGTGGTTTTCGGGGCTCCCGGCTGCCGTTTGTTCAGCGACCAATAATAGGCCCCATAGCCCTTCACCGCAAAGGTCTCACCGCGGCCCAAGAGGTTCCTCATCGATTGGGCAAGAGTGAGGTTAGGACCCAGGCTGTTGTTGGAACGATAGGCCACGTCGGCATCCGCCGTGAAGTTGTAGGTGCGCAGAATCGTATCGCCCAACGAAGGCATAAAGTGGTAACGCTTCCACTGCTTGGTGGCCGCCGCTCCGATACCCGACTTGTTGAGTTCGCCTTCAAAGATATTGTCATAGTCGCGCTGCGAGAAGAGGCGCAGATAGACATTTCCCGACTGGGTCAGCTTATAGTCTGCGGAAATACGGCTGAGCAATCCGTTGGTCTTGTTAACCTCCGGGTTGTCGGAGATGGTGGAGCCCACCGTGATGCGCAGCTTGTCGTTGAGCATCGTTTTGCTGATGGCGATGTTCATATCGTTGGTCTTGCCCGAAGCGTGTACGGTTTGCCCGCTGCTGATGTCGATGTCCACAATCTGCCCCATCTTGGAATTGGCCATTGCGGCATTGATGCGGCTGTTGATGATGCTGGAGAGGCTGTAGCCCTGTCGTTGCGCCGCCACATTGCTTTCGCCCATATACATTCCGGTAGCCAGCAACACGGCTGCAATTCCTTCGCGAGTCTCCTCGTCCATGGTGGCGAGCTCGCGGGTAACGGTTTCGTCATCCGGCGCCTCCAGGAAGAAGCCGATGGCATCAAGTCCCAACGAATCGAGCAGGCCGTTCACACGCACACCCGTGTTGAAGACCACACGGCGCGTCTCTTCGCCCTCCGATTGCAAATCCGATTTCACCTGCTGCGAGGCAGAGACTTTCACCATCGTCTGTCCCAACGGACCGTTAAAGACCACATGGCTTCCCGAATCCACGTGGAAGGGCATCATAGGATACAAATCGGGGGAATAGCGAACCAAGCCTTCGTCTATGTTGATCTGCCCGCCCAGGTTGAGTTCCCCGTCGGCGGTATTGTACTTCACATTGACCGTGCCGTAGGGCTTCACCTGCGCCAGATTCTTCTTGTCTATCGGATAGGTAAGGTCGGTAGAAGGCAGAACGGTGATATCCAAGTCTGCGAGGATACTGTCAAGAGGTCCTGCTATTTTCCCTCGGATGTCGGTGGCCAAGTCTCCATAGACCGGCAGAACGCCCTCCGGCTCCAAGGTCAACGGAGAGAACTTGTCGGCAGACAGATCCATATCCAGGCGCATCGTGTTGAGGTCGAATCCACCGTTGACTGCCAAATAGGAATTGTCGGCACAATAGAGGTGCAAATCGTTGAAATCAACATAGTTGTGCTTCATCACGATGGGCGTCTCACCCATATTCAACAGCACTTCGTAGGGTTTGTAATAGACCGTCACATCCAATGGCAGCACTTCGGCGGAGAGGTCCATCTGTGCAGGCAAACCGTCTGCAGAAGCCTTCACCCGCGCGATGCCGTCCAACTCGATGTCTTCCATATTCAGGATGTTGTCCACCAGCTCCAGCGGAATATCGTCCAAACGCAAATCTGCCCGGATGGCATTGCCAAACTGCTCGGAAGGCGAAATCCGGATGTCGGCCGTCCGGTTCCCGAGCTCCATATCATCGTAGATGAGGCTGTCCAGCGCCAAGTGTCCCGTCCCCTTCAGCTCGCGACCGTTGCGTTCCAGATTCAGCTGCAGTGCAGCGTCGGTGCAGAGACCGTCCACACTCATCACCCCGTCGGTGATGCTGGTGTTGGCGATGACCGAGGCAACGGTTTTGCCTTCCGTCATATTCAGCCGCACCAAAGCAGTGGCGGCCGGCAGACGCAGTCCCGCACTGTCGTCCGAATGGTCAATATAGGGGATGGAGGCATCCAACGCCAGGTCAGATTGAAGCGAGTCGGACTTCACCTTGAGGTTCAATTCGTTGATATCCAACCCTGCCCGCTCGATGAAACCCTGAATGGGACTCCCTTCCGCCAGCTGTATTTCCGCCTGCAGGTCAGGGATAAGCTCACGAAGCGTATCCAGCAGCGTCAGGTCTTTCAACGAGACAATGGAATTCACAAACGCGGTGTCGGCAACCACTCCCAGCAGCGGTTGTATTTCATCCACCAGCCGCAGGGCATGCATCGGGGTTTGCGCATCGATAGTGAGCCCCTGCGTAGCCAGATACAACGAAGTAGCGGTGTCCGTTGTGAAGTCAAGGTTCAGGGAGTTGATGTCAAAATGCTCGCCCGCCACGTAGGCCACCACATCCTTCATCTGCGTATGGTAGTCCACGTTCATCCGCTCGGGGGTGAAGAAGTCTGACACGCGGAACTGATGCTCCGTCTCCGCCTTCACCCGCAGGTCTTTGTCGGTCATATTCACCGGCACATGCAGGGTTCCGGCCACGGTTTTGTTGGCCAGCTCGGCATCCAGCACCAGACCGGAGACATTGATTTGATCATAGATGCCTTTCGTCAGATTCATGGCCACCTTGCACTTCATCGCAGGAGAATAGGGATCGATGCCCTTTCCCTTGGCGTGAATTTGGCCTGCCAATTCCACGTGAGGGCTCTCTTCGAGGAACGGATTCAGGTTCACCTGCTCCACATTCACCAGCATATCATACACCTCGTCATCAATATCGTAGAATCCTTTCAAGTTCGCCTTGTTGCCTTGATAGTCGGCATTGCCCGCCAAATCCACCCGCATCGTCTCCAAATCGAGCTTCGTGTCCCTTAAGTCCGCTTTCGCCCCGAATTCATCAGAGCGAACGTACAATCGGTTCGAGTTGATCAGATTGGTGTTCAAATCCACCACCGCATCTCCATAGATGGTATCAAACGGCAGGTGCAGCGACCCGAACGTAAGCGAAGCATTCCCGATATCGAGGCGACGCGCGTCGTAGAGGTTGCCCCCCACATCCGCCAACACGTTTGTGTTCAGGGAGCCGGCACGAATATCCAGTCCCATCGGATTGAGCACAAACCGCACATTGCGCAACTCGCCGTCCGGAATATCAAAGGCCATCGGAGTGGAGGTGGTGTCCTCCTCTTCGTCAGGGGGCGTGTCGCGCAGCTCAATACCCACGTATGCATCTGCCAGCTTCAGGCCGTGCAGCGGGTAATTTCCCTTCGCGATATTGAGTCCCGGACTCTTCACATTCAGATGTTTCACAATAGCGTCGATCCCCACCGCGGCGATCATGGTGTCGGAATGGAGCGTTGTCTGTTCCAACAGCAACTTATCCACCACGATGGTGCGGGCGGTGAAATCGTCACTCGACTCCCCTACCCCTGGTTTATTCACATTGCCTTGCAGGCGCAGCGCGTGTACGTAAATGAGCGTATCCTTGCCGCGATGCCCCACATAGAGGCTGTCAATCTCTATATGCAGCGGCAGGTCCTCTTCGCCCTTGTAGGCGCGGTAGAGAATCATCGGAGAGTGATGGAAAGGCGACAGATAGAGCCGTCCCAGGTCCACATCCCAGTCGGTCCGCTCGTTGACCACCTCCACACATTTGTGCAAGACGGCCGTGCGGGCTTTGGGCGTCACCAGAATCACCGTCACTGTAATCAACAGCAACAGCACGATTCCCAAAATGACACCTAAAACGATGCAGGGTATTTTCCAGATCAGACTCTTTTTGCTCACAACTAAATCAATTCTACCTTTTACCTCTCACAATGTAATTTTGTTACTATTTGACCCCATTTTTTTGACAACTATGGCAACTGCTAAAGCCTGAGAACGCCTCTTTGGCATCCAACACACCTGTCACAAACAGGATGGCGATAGCTCCCAAAAAGACCAAGTCAGAGCGCAGCTTCGTGAAAAGCAGCACACTGAACAAGGTCAACACCGTCGCGATGGTGATCCAAGCATGCAAGTTAAAACCTAAAAACATATTCGTTACCTTAGTTCACTTTCTTGCCGCCCATATACACCTCTGCCGGCTTGTTGTGGCTGAAGCCTTCGTGCTCCGCTGTCAGCAGGTCGTTGTCGAACACCAGGAAGTCGGCGTTCTTGCCAGCCTCGATGGAACCCTTGTGAGCCTCAATGCCCAACTGTTTGGCACCGTTGATGGTATAGCCTATGAGCATCTCTTCAATGTTCATTCTCTCTTCTGCCGGCGGATTGAGTTCCGGGCAGACGAAGTAATCGGGGACGCAGGCCTTTTCCGAAATGCGGCGCACCATGCCGATTTCCATGCCCAGATAGGGGCTCCAGGTGAGGAAATCGCCGCCAGCCACATTGTCGCTGGACCAGGCTACCGTGGCGCCCGTGTTCCAAACCGTCTTGCAGCGGTACATCGTGGTGGCGCGCTTCTCGCCAAGCATCGGGGTCAATACGCCCGGGCCGCCGCCGCAATGCCACCAGGGGGTGTAATTCGCGAACACGCCCAGCTTGGCGAAACGGGGAAGATCCTCATCGGCCTGCACCTCTAAGTGGGCGCAGGTGACCTTCACATGGTACTTGTCTCCCAACTCCTTTTGGGCCAGCTCCACACCGTCCAGAACCACGCGGGACGCAGCCGCACCCACGGTGTGTACATGGAGATCCAAGCCTGCCTCGTTGAGGGCTTTGAGAATTTCGGCCACCTGGTCCGGTTGGAAGGCGGTAGTCCCTGTTACGCCAGTGTCAACGTAGGGCGAGACCTGTGCGGCCGTCTCAATCTTCAGGGTGCCATCCATGAAAATTTTCAGCGTGTGCACCTTCAGGTGTTCCGAGTTGAACTTGCGGTTGAAACGCTTCACCTCCTCGATGGCCTCGTGCATCTTGCTGGGACGGGTAAGCACATAGCTTCCGTCGATGTAAATAGGCAGCTTGCCTTCCTTGTCCATTTTGCACAGGATGTCATACATGCGCTCGTGGACGGGGTTGTGCTCCGGGAAGCCGGCGTCGAATACAGCGCTCACGCCGACCTTTTTCGAAAACTCGATCCAGCGTTCAAGGGACGCCCGGATCTGCTCTTCCGTCAGGTCGTTTACACCGTCGAAGAGGATGGGCCAGCTGGCGGTTTCGAAGGAATTGCCGGTCACGTGGCCGTCCTTGCGGACGTAATAGGCGAGTCCAGGAACGGGGTCCGGCGTGTCGTCAGTGATGCCCATCCTTTCCAGAACCTTGGAGTTCACCCAGTTGCTGTGGCATTCACCTTCCAGAAGGATGAGCTCGCTGTCCGGACAGATGGCGTCCAAGTCCTCCTTGGCGATCTCCTCTCCATGCAGGAACCTGCGTTCCAGCAGGAAGCGGTAGCATTTCTGGCCGGGATGCTCCTTGACGTAGCCCGCCATGAAGTCCATGGCGCCCTTCTTTCCGTCAGGTTCGAAACGAACGCCCAGGTCAGCATAGTCAAATGCGACAGGAATCGTTACATGCACGTGGCTGTCGATAATGCCCGGCATAATGAACTTGCCGCCAAGGTCGGTGACCTCTCCTTCATAATCCTTCAAGCCAGCCTCATCGCCCACATAGACAAATTTGCCGTCTTTCACCACAAGCGCGATGGCTTGCGGATTGTTTTTATTCGATGTGAATATTTTTGCGTTTTTAATAATGCGATCTACTTTCATTGTTGATTATTTTTGTTGTGAATTTTTTTATCTCCTTAGTTTACACGTCTCAAAACGATACGAAAGCCTAAAGTAGCGTCGCGACCGTTGTGTTCTTTCTCGCGACCGTGGTAAGAATATCTGCAAGTTAAGGGCTCACTGTCGTAGCAGCCGCCGCAGCCTGCAATACGATTGCCTGACACGGGGCCGGTATAGTCGGTGCCCTGGTTAGCAGGAAGGTCGGCCAAATCGGCATACCAGTCGTTGCAGTATTCCCAAACGTTACCGCTTAGGTCGTAGATGCCGAGCTCGTTGGGCTGCTTGGAGGCCACGAAGTGGGAGGCCCCACCGCCGTTGCCAGAATACCAGGCCACATCACCTAAGGTGTTTGAACCCGCGTAGAGGTAGCCATGCGACTTACGTCCGCCGTGAGCAGCATAATGCCATTCGGCCTCGGTAGCAAGGGCAAACTGCATCCCGGCAGGCAACTGGTCGGCACACATCTCGTTCAGCTTGTCGAGGAAGCCGCCGCTCTTGGTGAGGTCCTCATAGTTAACCATCGTAACGGGATAGAGACCTTCGCTCTCGGTTTGGCCTTGGGGTGTCGAACCCATGACGGTCTCCCAGATGTAGTTCATCGTTTCGGTTTGGCACATATAGAAATCGGAAAGCGTTCCACTGACGGTTTTCTGTTCTCCGTTGCGCTCATAAACAAGCTCATAGTTGCCGCCCTTCACTTCAACCATCGGGAGGTAGTAGCCGACGGTACCGTTGTTCACCGCGATGGTAAGGAGGTTGTCGGGACGGGTAGGTTCCACGAGTTTTTCTTCGTAGAAGGCATCCACGAGGACGAGTCGCAGGCCACGGTTTTTATAGGACTGGTGCATTCCCAACCATGTGTGGTAGGAGGTTTCGAGCCCCGTTCCTTTGGTGCCGAAGCTGCCGCCTCGGTTGACGCGGTAGTTGTTGTCGGCGTTGCAGACGTAGTTGAGACCTTGGTTGAGGGTGAGTTTGTCGAAATAGACGAAATGATCGCGGGTCCATTCCCAAACGTTGCCGGTCATGTCGTAGAGACCGAGCTCATTGGGTTTCTTCAGGCCGACGGGGTGAGATGCGCCGTCCGAGTTAACAGCGTACCAAGCCACTTCGTCCATCGTGTTGGATCCGGAATAGGTGTAACCCATCGACTTCTGTCCGCCGCGGGCTGCATACTCCCACTGGGCTTCGGTGGGCAGCGCGAAACGCTTGCCCGCTGGCAGCTGGTCGGCGCACATCTCGTTCAGTTTGTCGAGGAAACCGCCCTCCTTGACGATGTCGTAGTAGTTCACATTGCTGACGGGGTATAAGTCGCCAGCGTTTGTCTGTCCGTCGGGTCTCCATCCCATCACAGCGGCCCAAAGCTTGTTGGTCACCTCCACAGGACAGATGTAAAAGTCGGAGAGAGATCCTGTGACGGTCGTCACCTGGTCTTCGTACATATACTCCATCGAGTAACTTCCACCTTCCACTTTTTGCATCATAAAGTCAGTGGAATTATTCACTTTGA
>JAGBPE010000115.1 GCA_017633495.1 Bacteroidales bacterium
GGCGACAAGCTCTACTATTTCGATTTCGAGCCCACGAGATGGCAAATCGTGTGTGTGGTGCTGAGTAGTTAGGAGTTATTAAAATAGTACTTTTGCCGTCACAATCGCTTTGAGACTCCTATCTTCATATCCTTATTTTGCGTATCTTTGCCGTCTCATTTCAAATTAGAAAAATGGAAGTGCAAACCGCCCAAGACCGCATCGATCACCTCATCCGGGAGATCAACCGCCATAACTACCAGTATTACATGCTGGACAATCCGACGATTTCGGACTACGACTTCGACCAGCTGCTGCAGGAACTCATCGACCTTGAGGCTGCGCATCCCGAACTGAAACGTCCTGACAGTCCGACCCAGCGCGTGGGCGGCGAGGTCACGAAGCGTTTCGAAAGCGCGGCACACCTCTACCCGATGCAATCGTTAGGAAACACCTACTCGCAGGAGGACCTCGGCGAATTCGACCGGCGCGTGCGCGAGCTGCTCGCGGAACCGCCCGCCTACGTGTGCGAGCTCAAGTACGACGGTGTGGCCATCAGCTTGATTTACGAGAACGGGCTGTTAGTTAGGGCGGTAACTCGTGGCGACGGTACCCGCGGAGATGTGGTGACCGCCAACGTGCGCACCATCCCCACCGTACCACTGCAACTGCAGGGCGACTACCCGCCACTTATCGAGGTGCGCGGTGAAATCATCATGCCGTTCAGCAGTTTCGAGCAACTTAACGCTGAGCGCGAAGAAATCGGAGAGGCTCCCTTCGCCAATCCGCGCAATGCCGCCTCCGGAAGCCTCAAACTGCAGGATTCCTCCGAAGTGGCCAAACGCGGTCTCGACTTCAAACTCTATTTCGCTTTGGGCGAGCAACTACCTGAGAACAACCACTTTGACCGTTTACTGAAACTCCACGAATGGGGATTCCGCAAGCCCGATGTTATGGAAAAAGTGGCTGATTTGCAAGGGGTCTACGACTTCCTGCACAATTGGGACGAAAAGCGCAAGACGCTCCCTTACCCGATCGATGGCGTGGTCATCAAAGTCAACGACTTTGAGCAGCAACGACAGGTGGGTGCAACTGCGAAAAGTCCGCGCTGGGCCATCGCCTACAAGTTCAAAGCCGATAGAGTCTCTACAAAGTTGTTAAGCGTTGATTTTCAAGTTGGTAGAACGGGAATCATCACCCCTGTGGCGAACCTCAGTCCAGTGTCATTGGCCGGCACTGTGGTGAAACGCGCCACCCTCAACAACGCCGACTTCATGGCGGAGATGGACATCCGCGAGGGCGACAGTCTCTTCGTGGAAAAGGGCGGTGAAATCATCCCCAAAATCGTGGCGGTCGATTACGAAAAACGGCTCCCCGATGCACGTCCAGTACCTTTCATTACGCACTGTTCTGTCTGCGGTACCGAACTGCAACAAGCTGAGGGTGAGGCGGGTATCTTCTGTCCTAACTCCGACCACTGCGCCCCGCAGATCAAGGGCCGTTTGGAGCACTTCATCGCCCGCAAGGCCATGAATATCGACTCGTTAGGCGAAGGCAAAATCGACATGCTCTATGCCAACGGACTGGTCAAGAATATCGCTGACCTATACAGCCTTACATACGAGCAACTCTTCGGATTAGAAAAGGTTATCGAAGACGAGGAGGGTAAGACCAAAACCCTCTCGTTCCGTGAAAAGACCGTGCAAAACATCCTGTCGGGCATCGAAGCTTCGAAGCAGGTGCCGTTCGAGCGCGTGCTGTTCGCCTTGGGCATCCGATTTGTGGGCGAAGTCACCGCCAAGAAGCTCGCGCGCCACTTCAAGACAATGGATGCGGTGGCCAACGCCCCCATCGAGGAGCTGACAACCGTGGAAGACGTGGGCGAACGCGTTGCCCAAAGCATCACCGCTTACTTCAACGACACAGACAATCTTGAGATTCTGATGCGCCTGCGCGAAGCCGGACTGCAGTTCGAGCTGAGCCAGTCGCAAAGCCAACCCGCTTCCGATGCATTAGCCGGAAAGAGCATCGTGGTGAGCGGCGTCTTCACTGTGCCCCGCGACACCATCAAGGAGTTGGTGGAGCGACACGGCGGCAAAAACGTCTCCTCCATCTCCAAAAACACCTCATTTGTCCTCGCCGGCGAGAAAATGGGCCCCGAAAAACGCAAAAAAGCGGAAGCATTGGGCATTCCGATTATTTCGGAGGAGGAGTTCAAAGCGATGATTGGGGAGAATTAATCTTTACGCGTCGACGTTTACCACGCAACGAACCTGTTTATACTGCGGCAACTGCTTGAATTGACGAATCACCTCGCGGAGCTGTTGCTTCTTGGCTGTCAGGGTGTTGTCGCGCGACATCTTGATCCAGAAATCCTGCAAGTAGTAGTTTTGGATGCGGGAGACCAACGGGGCGGCAGGTCCCATCACGTTGCCGGCAAACACCTCGCGCAACATCCCCTGCATCTGCATTGCGGCATCCATAACCACCTGTTCATCCGCGTGTTTCAACGTAATTTTCACCATGCGGGTGATAGGCGGAAGACGGAACTGCTGTCGCTCGGCAATCTGACTGGTGTACATCGCCATGAAGTCGTTGGACTCCACATAGCGCAACGCCGGATGGTGCGGCTGGAAGGTCTGGATGACCACCTTGCCGGGCACCTCCTTGCGGCCCGCGCGACCGCTCACCTGCGACAACAGCTGGAAAGCCCGCTCGAAAGCGCGGAAGTCGGGGAAGGAGATCAGCGCATCGGCATTGAGGATGCCGACCACACTCACACGGTCGAAATCCAACCCCTTGGTCACCATCTGCGTGCCGACCAGAATATCCGTTTTGTGCTGCTCGAAATCGGTGATAATCTGCTGGTAGGCGTTCTTCGAGCGCGTGGTGTCCGTGTCCATACGGGCAATCCGCGCCTCCGGGAATATCGCCGCCAACGTGTCTTCAACCTGCTCTGTGCCAAATCCCTTCATCTCGATGTCAGTGCTGTGACAAGTGGGACACTCGTGCGGCACCTCGATAGCATAACCGCAGTAGTGGCACTTCAGCAGATTGGTCTTCTTATGGTAGGTCAGCGTCACGTCGCAGTACTGGCACTTGGGCATTGACTCGCAAGTGTGGCAGATCATGCGCACCGCGTAGCCGCGTCGGTTCTGGAAGAGGATAATCTGCTCCTTTCGCTCCAGAGCCTGTGTCATCTGCTCAATCAGGAAGTGGGAAAACAACCCCTGCACCTCATGGCGTTTGGTGGCCAAACTCATGTTAACGGTGTAAATATCAGGCAGATGACTGTCGGCATAACGCTGCATCAGCTCCACCAAACCAAACTTGTGGAGCTGCACGTTGAAGTAGCTTTCCAGTGACGGGGTGGCCGTGCCCAGGAGCGTCTTCGCCCCGTGAATCTGCGCCAACATCACGGCGGCATCGCGGGCGTGATAGCGCGGAGCGGGATCCATCTGTTTGTAGGAGCCGTCGTGCTCCTCGTCCACAATCACCAGTCCTAACTGCTTGTAGGGCAGCAACAAGGCCGACCGAGCCCCGAGAATCAGCTGATACTTGGAGGTGTCGTCCTGTTCGCCGCCACTCAGCACGCGGTTCCAGATTTCCACCCGCTCATACTCGTTGAAGCGGGAGTGATACACGCCTACCCTATCCCCGAAATATTTGCGCAACCGATTGACGATTTGTGAAGTGAGCGCAATTTCGGGCAACAGATACAACACCTGTTTCCCCTGTTTCAGCACCTCGTCAATCAGCTTGATATAGATTTCCGTCTTGCCGCTACCGGTAACGCCGTGCAGCAACGTGACAGGATAATGCTCGAAATTCTGCTTGATTTGCTGATAAGCGGTCTCTTGCGGAGCAGAAAGGGCAACTTCCGCCTCTTGTTCAGATGCAAAATCGGCCAATCGGGAAACCACCCGCTCCTCCGACTCAAAAACACCCTTCTTGAGCAAAGTTTGCAGACTGCTTTGGCTGATGTGCTCCCCCTTCAGCAATTCCGCTTTGGAAATAGCGGCATCGAAACGGTATCGGCCATCCTGTCGGGTCTGCATCATAAAGCCCAGCAGTGTGTCGGCCTGCGAGGAAGTTTGGGTCTTTGCATTGAGACGATCCAACAGCGCCATAAACTCAGCCTCCTGATTGTAGGGCGGTGTCAGCTTTATAACCGTCTCTTTCTTAGGCTTATACGGATTATGAATCTCCTCGTCGGTAATAATCGCCCGTTTGTCGACCAGCGACTTGATGATGGGCATCACCTTGGCCACTTGCAGGCTCTTCGCCACTTCGGCCACGGTCATGGTCTCGCGGTGAATCAGCAATTCCACAACATTGAGTTCGTAAGGGGTGAGCACGGAGACGTCGCCATCGAACTCAGGGTGGATTTTGACCTTGGTTTCGCTGGCGAGCCGCAGGGCGGAGGGGAGCGCAGCGGCCATCACCTCGCCAATCGTACACATGTAGTAGTCGGCAATCCACTGCCAAAGACGGTATTGCGCCTCGGAAACCACCGGTCGGTCGTCAATGACATCCAGCACATACTTGACCGTGAACTGTTTGGGAGCATTCTCGTGAACCCTCTCCACGATGGCAGCGTAGAGTTTGTTGTTGCCGAAAGGGACGATGACTCTCATGCCGAATGCCAATTTGCCGTTCAGCACCTGCGGAACGCGGTAGGTGAAACGCGCCTCAATAGGCAACGGCAAAATCACATCCACAAAGAAAGTCTGCATGAGAGGGCTTAATCTTGACTTGGAATTATCTCATTATCTTTGATTTCCAAGAACTGCACGTTCACATTCTCAAAACCGCCGCCAGGGGACTTGTCGAAAGAGAGCGGATAGGCAATCGCCTCTGTCTTCACGCGGTCTATATCCTTGCCATTGCGCAAGAATTCCACGAAAAAGCGGGTGATGTCATACCCCTGAAAGGCGAAATTCTTCAACGTGGGCGGCGTTCCATAGCGTTGGGCATAGTCATAAATGAACGTTTTGGCCTTTTCGCCGTCAAAATCGATGTAATAATCCGAGAAAAAGTGCAGATTGAGTTTGGAATAGTACTCAATGTCGTAAGTTTTGGACTCCAGCCACGTTTCCGGCACCACAAAAGTGAGATTCTCCGTCTTGTCGCTCATCGCCAAAGTTCTGGATATAATCAGGTTTTGGGCGGGATTGTCGTAAAAAGTGACCACAAACTGAGGTTTCGTCTTCTGGATGCGCTCCACCACCGAGGAGGCGTTGGGCGTCATCACAAAGGGGATGCTGTTCTTGCGGAAGTAATGGCAATAGGCACTCATCTCCTTGTTTGAAGCGATGGAATCGCCGTAGATGATAATCGGGAAGGCATTGTTTTGCTGCGCCAGGAAGGCAATCATCGCGGGACGGGCCTCCAACGAAGGAATCAGCTTATAGACAAACTCATTCTTTTCGATGAAATCCTGGCGACTGCTAAAGGGATTCACAATCGGAATCTCATACTGTTTGGCATAATTCGCCGCTATCGCAAACAATTTGCCGAAAAAGGGTCCGATGATGAGATCCACCTCTTTCATCAGCGCCTCATCTTCCATCAAACGGCGCAATTTAGACTCATTGTTGGAAATATCACGCACAATGATGTTCAACGGAACACCCTGAGCATCATACTCGTCCAAAGCCATCTGCGCCCCGTTCCAGAAACCCATCAGCTGATAGGAACGCACCGCGTCCATATCCTCGCACTCCTTTACAAAAGGCGTCACATAACTATCTGATTCAAAAGGAATTAAATACAAAATAGTATACTTTTCCCCAGACTGTGCAAAAATCTCTGCCCACCCGAGAAACATCACCATAACAAATAGCACTAACTTTTTCATCTTCTCATCTATTCATCTATTTATCTACTCATCTCCTCATCTTTTCATCTTCAAATCCTCTCCAGCACCGTATGGCACAACTGCTCCATACGATCATGATAACTATCCAGGAACTTGCCTGTCACGCGATTGGCGATAATCAGGCAGA
>JAGBPE010000116.1 GCA_017633495.1 Bacteroidales bacterium
GATATGAGAGCGCTTCTCCGGGGCCATCCACATCGGGTCGGTGGGTTGGATGTTGAAGGCTTGGTAGAAGGGGTCGATGTGACGCAGGGTGGCGTTCACGCGCCAGCGGCCGAGGGCGTGCGGGTCGCTCTTGGTGCGGCGCAGAATCTCCTCGGGACGGATGTTGGCAGCCCACACAGCAGCATACGCCAGGAAGAAGCGCTGTTCGGGGGTGAAACCGTCCATATCGCCCTTGATCTGACCTTCCTTCTGGGCCTTCTGGAAGGCGGTGAAGGAGACGTTCAGACCGCCGTTGTCGGCAATGTTCTCACCGAGGGTGAACTCACCGTTGGCATACACGCCGGGAGCCACCTCGATGCTGTTGAAATGGTCGACAATGAGTTGCGCTTTCTCCTTGAAGGTTTCAGCGTCCTGCTCAGTCCACCAGTCGTTGAGGTTGCCGTCCTTGTCGTAGTTGCGGCCCTGGTCGTCGAAACCGTGGGTCATCTCGTGGCCGATCACCACGCCGATGGCGCCGTAGTTGGCGGCATCGTCAGCGTTCATATCGAAGAACGGGGGTTGCAGAATACCGGCGGGGAAGCAGATCTCGTTGGTGGTGGGATCGTAGTAGGCGTTCACCGTTTGCGGGGTCATCTGCCACTCAGTCGGATCGACGGGTTTGCCGATCTTACTCAAGTTGTATTCCATGTCGAAACGGTTGGAATTCATCACGTTGGCGTAATAGCTCTCCTTGCCGATGGTCAAACCGCTGTAGTCGCGCCATTTGTCGGGATAGCCGATCTTCACGCGGAAGGCGGCCAGTTTCTCCAGAGCGTTCTTCTTGGTCTGGTCGGTCATCCAGGTGGAGTTCTTGATGCGCTCGCCCAGCGCCCATTGCAGGTTCTTCACCAACTGCTCCATACGCTCTTTGGCCTCTGCCGGGAAGTAGTTCTTCACATACATCTGACCGAGGGCTTCGCCGAGGCAGTTGTCGAGGTTGTCAATCACGCGTTTCCAGCGCGGACGGTTCTC
Organism: Bacteroidales bacterium; assembly: GCA_017633495.1. GTDB lineage: Bacteria > Bacteroidota > Bacteroidia > Bacteroidales > WCHB1-69 > F23-D06. The sequence goes on from JAGBPE010000116.1 coordinate 1,012, forward strand.
CTTGCGGCCGGAAAGGGTCTTGCCGTAGAAGTCGAAGCTGGCATCCACAAATTCGTCGCTGAGGTAAGGAGCGGCGTTGCGGATGACGTTCCAAGCCAAGTAAGCCTTCACCACTTCAAAATCGGTGACATCAATCACGTTGCTGACCGCTTCGATGTAAGTGGGTTGAGCCACATTGAGGGTGTCCACTTTCAAATGGAGGGTCTTGAGGTATGCGTTGATGTCCAGCGCGGGAATCATCTGCTGGAACTCTGCGGGAGTGCATTTGTGGATGGTCTGGTAGGGGTCGCGCAACACGGTTTTGTCGATGGCGTTGCGGGCCAGCAGGGTCTCCAGAGCCAACACGCGCTTGGCCATGTCGGTTTCGAATCCTTTGAAGCCGGCCATTGCGCTGTAGCCAGACATGCCTAACAGCTTAGCCATAGTCTTAACGTACTCATCTCTAATGTTCTGCTGGTCTTTGTCCAAATAGTAGTCGCGGTCGCCGATGCCGAGTCCCGATTGCCAGATGTGCGCCATGTTCATGGAGCTGTTATCGGGATCAGCGCTGCCGAAAAGGGCGAAGAAGGGCGTTTGACCGTTCATCAGCATCTGTGCCAATTGCACAGACAAGTCTTTGCGTTTCAGGTTGTTGATGGTATTAAGTTCGGGTTGGATGGGGTTGGCGCTGTTGCGGTCGAGATCGCCAGTTGCCATTGCGGTGTTGTAGAAGTCCGCGATTTTCTGCTCGATGGAGCCAGGGGCAAGGTTCTTCTGCGCCGCAATTTGCGTCACCAAGTCCTTGAGCTGCTGCTGGTTGTTCTCGCCCAGCACATCGAAGCTGCCATAGCGGGCGTATTCGTCGCCCAGCGGATTGGCTGCCATCCAGCCGCCACAAGCGTACTGGTAGAAGTCTGCCGTGGGTTTCACGGATTGGTCAAGATTGCTCGCGGACACGCCGGAGGTCGTTTTTTTCGGTTTCTTGGGTTTTGCAGGGGTTGCCATACTCGTTGTAGAAGCTAAAAAAACAAAACCGAGTGCCATGACACTCGCCATCATAAAGTTTTTTTTCATTTGTAATTGATTAAAAATCAGTATTCTAAAACAAAAAACGCCCCCGAAATCGGGGGACGGCAAATATACACAAATTTCTATACCAACGGCAAATTACTTCCAGATTTTTGCCGCGCCCTTGACGGAATGGTTTTTCAGCTCGGAGTTGTCCTTCTTTCCCAAGAAGAAGAGGCGGCCTTTGCGGGTGGTTTTGCAGTTTTTGAAGACCACGTTGTTTTTGCTTCCGTAGAAGTTGATGAACATCTTGTCGTCGCACGGAATGAAGGTGCAACTGTTGTATGTGGCTTGATTGTCAATATAATAGCTCAGGTCGTCGTTGTTGTTGAGATAGAGCTTGCAACTGACATACTGCCGTTTTGTACCGTTGGAGTTACTGTTGTAGCGTATCATCCCGATTTCGCAGGAGGTGAAAGTGATGTTGTACTGGCTGTTCTCGTTGACGTTGTAGTTCAGTCGCGATTTGGAGACATTCACCCGGTTGTTCTTGTCTTTGCGAAGGTTGATGACCAGACTTGCGGGGTAGGAGAACTTCTTTTCAGCCTGCCGTTTCATCCGCTCGACAGACGGAATCAGCGTCATGTTTTTGATGTCGTAATTGATGGTCTTCTTGGATGTTACGGGTGTGTTGGCAATCACGAAGTTGGTAAGGGTGACGGTGTCTTTGTAGTTGAATTTCATTCCGTTGATCTTTACGTTCGAGATGTGATCCACATAAGTGGAGGCCTCGCCTTTCGGGTAAAACAGGATTACCTTGCTGAGGGGCTCTTTCACGTTCACGGTCATGTTTTCGATGTTGACATTGGGCCAGCATTTCTGCGCCAGCTCAGGACGCGAATTCCGTTCCTTGTCCACTTTCCCGATGGAAATCAGGTAGTTGCGAAGTTGATAGGCGTCAAACGTGCAGTTTCTGAAAGTCAGATCGAAGGGGGTGTAGGCGTTGTAGGAGGTTTCGGTGAGCACAGGGATGAAGTTGGAAAAGTGGCAGCCTTCGAACAATAGTGTGCCGTAAACTGAGGAGAACTGGTTGTAGAGTTTGGTGAACATGCAGTTGTAGATGTAAACGTCGCGTCCGTAGCAGTGGATGTCGAAACGGTTGATGTCGCAGTTTCGCAACGTGGTGTTGCTGAGGTTGTTAGTGCCGAAAATACCCCAGTTGGCGTGTGCGACGAGCCGCAGGAAAGTGCTGTTCCAGACATTGTTCATCAGGATGCCGTATCCGTAATTGTTTGTGCGCGAGTAGGTTCCCTCGATGAGCACATCTTCGAAGGTAACGTTGGTGCAGTTGACAATGTGTATGGCGTTGTCCGCATACATGTTCTTGGTGTCAAGCGTGTAGATGTTTACTCTTTTGATCTTCAGGTTGTTGATGCCGTCGATGTAGAAGCAGTAAGTCTTTGCGGTGGAGGAGGTGTCTCGAATTAAGGTGAGTCCGGAGATAGTTTTCTGCTCATCGTCGGTGATATGGGCTTTGGCAACGAGTTTGGTGGAGTCGGTGGAGTAGGGGGCTATCGGGCGGTTCAGGGGGATTCCGTCGCGCACCAGTAGGATGTCCTTCCGCATGGCACCGTAGTTGTAGCCCGTGCGGTTCGCCACCCATGGGTGCATGTCTTCCAGCACAACCAGATTCAATCCGTCGCATGCGCCCTCCACTTCGTAAAAATCGCCATTGTCGGCCGATTTTGGGTCCAGTTCAATGGGGGTCCAGATGGTGTCGGTCAGGGAGAAGAGGTATTTGGCTTTGCCATAGTTCTTTACGGTGAGCGTCAATCCGCCGAAGTCGTTGTTTCTCGAAAGTGGGATGGGATGAGCCTTGGAGGGCACTTCGATGGTCAGCGCGTCGATGCCTGCGTAGGAGACGTCCATGCCTGTGGCTAGTGCGTACGAGTGAACAGCATAGAGCACTTCGTAGCGTGCGCTGTCAGTTTCCGCCGTTCCCAGTCCGAATTCGAACGGCGAAAGCGTCGAAACTGTGTCGTGATTGGTGTCTCGCTGCGCAAACGAATAGTTTCCCGCTGTCAATATAACTAACAGAAGAAATATTGTAATAATTTGATTTATAGTTCTTTGAGGATTGTATAATTGGGACATCACCTGTCAAATAATTCCTTGAAAAATTGGGCTGCAAAAATACAATAAATATAGGTAGTTTGTGAATAATGTGTATTTTTGCAGCTGTATTTTTAAATAAGTAAACATGAGGAAAATCACATTGGAAACGGAAATGCGGGTGTATGACAGTCGCGAGGAGCTGCCTGCCGATTTGCTGGAGTTGTTGCATCAAGCAGAGGCTGCCGCTACCCGAGCATACGCACAATACTCTCATTTTCAGGTCGGTGCGGCTATCTTGATGAATAACGGCAAGGTGGTGACGGGTGCCAATCAGGAGAACGCGGTCTATCCATGTGGGCTGTGTGCCGAGCGCGTTGCCGCTTTCTCAGCTTCGGCTATGTACCCCGAAGTGCCGTTCAACAAGATCGTCATCACCGCCATCAATCCCAACGAACCGCTGAAAGAGCCGGTCTCCCCATGCGGCAGCTGCCGTCAGGTGCTCTTCGAATACGAGCAGAAGTTCGGACATCCCATCGAGGTCATACTCGCTGGTCAGGAAGGACCGGTCTATCACTTCCAGAGCGTAGCGACGTTGTTACCATACACTTTTCACGCTGGATTCCTTCCCAAATAATTAGCAATTAACCAAGTCCCTTATTTATTCACTTAATAAAAAAGTTATGAAAAAATTAATCGTTATTCTATTGGCTGTAGCCGCCGTTTTCGGCATGACCTCCTGCAACTCCTCCTCACCTTCAAAAGTGGTGACCAGCTACTATAAAGCCCTTCAGGCCGGTGATCTTGAAAAGGCTATGACTTACACTGATCTCACATCAGATGAAGAGATTCAGAAACAGATTGAAAAGTTCAATACTTTTGAAATCAAAGTCCAAAATTTTGAAGTTGTTTCCGAAACGATCGCTGACGATGGCAACAGTGCCGTCGTGGAAGTGAAGCAAACGGTCACCTCGGCCTTCAATTCAGAGCCGAAAGAGGACACCAAGAAGCTGAACTTGGTGAAGGTGGACGGCAAGTGGAAAATTCATGAATAAGCCTTTTTTTCAAGGATTTATAGGTAGAGACGCGATGAATCGCGTCTCTACTTTTTTACTCTTGATTAGCCTGATTTTTACGGGATGTCACAAGAAAGTTACGCCCGTTGAGTATGTTCTGCCCGACACGGTGCAGCTGCAGAGTGGCGATTTGGCGTTCCGAACGGGCATCAGCAAGGAGAGTCGCGCGGTGACGACCCTCGACCGCAACAGCATCTACACGCATGTGGGTATGGTAGTGTGGACCGACGATGGTTGGAGGGTGCTGCACGCAGTACCCAACGAGCGCGCCTCGAAACAGGAGGAGGACAGTGTGAAGTTGGAGCCCATCGGCACCTTTTTCCGCAGCGACCGAGCTGAGAAGGGCGGCATCTACCGTTATCCTCTCACTCCGAAAGACACACAGCAACTTCGGGAGCATGCGTTAGCGCTCTACGCCCGCCACCCGTTGTTTGACAATCTCTTTGACGCACAAGACACTATCGCATTTTACTGTACCGAATTGGTCTATTTTCTATACCTGCAGGAGCTGCAAATCGACCTCTCCGAAGGCCGCCGCCACAACCTGCCGCTCTACCCGGACCTGATTTTCTGCACAGATGTATCCCGTAACTCGAAATTGCAGGAGGTTTGGTCGTTTCATTAGAGATGGTGTGCACACCGTTTCGTATTGTTTTTTTGTTACTTTTGCAGTCTCTTTTTTGGGATAACAAATTTCTAACAAAAAGATGAAAAAACATAACGTCATGAAAAAAACAACCCTTTTGATCTGTGTCGCTTGGCTGTTCGCAGCCACCAGCTTCGCACAGACGGTCACGCTTACCTTCACGGGGCGCGATGGTGGCAACCACCCTATAGACCTTAGCTACGTGACGGTCACCAACATCACCAAAAACTGGCAGGAGTATCTCTTCTGGCCCGATACGGTGCTCACCCTGCAGGGCGAAAACGGCATTCCGGAGGTGAAGCCCCTCCCCGAACTCTCTCTGCAGCTGTCGCCTCACAGCCCCAATCCCTTCAATGGCACCGCCGACGTGACCTTGATGTTGGCGGAAGGCGGGACGGTGGATTTGGAAATGGCCGATATGAACGGACGTGCGATGGTGGAGACGTTTCATGAAACCTCTTTACAGCCTGGAATCCACCAATTCAGGGTTACTTTTGCCCATGCAGGCATCTACGTTTTGGTGGTCCGTCACAACGGGAAAACCTCGTCCCTGAAACTGGTGTGCCAAAATGGCGGAAATGCCAATTCGGTTGAATATGTGGGAGTTACAGAGACGGATAGTCGTGAAACTGGGGCCTTCAAGTCGCATACCCGAGGCCAGGTTACCCGGCCGTTTGATCTTGGCGACCAGATGCAATATCTGGGGTATGCCATCATCAATAATAATGAGGAGGAGAGCCAGTGCATAGAGCAGCCACTTGCTGACGGGCAGACTTATGTGTTGCCGTTTTCAGCCACTCAGGTGAATTTTCCAGCCGTAATCACTGCCGATGTGACCATTGTGACGGACTTTTCGGCCGTTGGTGGAGGGCAAGTGACCAACGACGGTGGGGACAGCACCACGGTGAGGGGCGTTTGCATAGACATTCTGCCCAATCCCACGCTGCTTGGACGGCATACCGTTGACGGCCAAGGGGCGGGCTCCTTCACCAGCCAACTGTCGGGACTTTCCTCCAACATTACCTACTATGTGCGGGCATACGCCTCCAACCATTTGGCCACAGTGTATGGGGATCAGAAGACGTTCACCATCCCCATCAATCCTGCCGGCGATGCGTTATCCTGTCCGGGAACGCCTGTGGTGATAGACGTGGACGGCAACCGGTACAACACGCTGCTCATCGGCCAGCAGTGTTGGATGCGCGAAAACCTCCGCACGACCCACTATGCGGACGGAACGCCCATTCTGGAGGGGGGCTGCTACTCCACCACCACGGGCTACTGGTATTATCCGATGAACCAGGCCGAGTATATCTCCCCCTACGGATTATTGTACAACTGGCGGGCGACGATGCGCAACGCCTCCTCCTCGAATGCCAATCCGAGCGGGGTGCAGGGGGTGTGTCCAGACGGCTGGCATGTGCCGAGCGACGCCGAATGCACGCAGCTGATCAACTATGTGCAGAGTCAGACGCACTATTGGTGCGGGGGTGACAGCACCCAGATTGGGAAGGCGCTGGCCGCCACGGTGGGTTGGGATTTGAGCGGGCTCGGTCCCTGCACGGTGGGCAATCCGGATTACACCACCAACAATGCCACCGGATTCGGCGCGTTGCCCGCCGGCTTCCATAGCCTTCCGGGGGCTCCTACGGCGGGAAGCATTTCCGGCGGATTGGGGTACGTCACGTTCTACTGGACTTGCACCGGTACCTATAACTCTTACGGCTACAACGATATTTATTATTGGGGGCTGCACTCGAATTACGAGGCCGTGATGCATCACGATTTCGCAGACACCGATGGCGATGCCCATTCGGTGCGATGCGTGAAGGATTGAGGATTACATTAAGGTATTGATGGCATTGGGAATCACCTCGATGCGGTAATTCCCGAAGGCGAGCAGCTCGCCTTCCGTTTCCGCACGCAACAGTTTCGGAGAGGTGATGGTGATATCGGTGGCGAGGGTTTTCCGGATGGTCTTGATGGTGTCGATATGGTCGCCGGAGAACATCTCCTTGAGGTGCGCAATGACCTTGAGGATAGGCAGTTTCGGAACCACGATAAGGTCGATGAGCCCGTCGTCAGGGACGGCGTATTTGGCTTCGCAGATGCCGCCTCCGTTGTATTTACAGATGGCCGCAATCACCATAAAGACCTCTCCGTTGAAACGGAAATCACCGTCGGCAGTGACCTCCACGGGGGTGGGTTTGTGAGAGAAGAGCGTCTTCAGCAGCGAGAGAACATAGACTGCCGACCCTCCGAAGCGGGGTTTGTGGTAGGTAACGTCGTAGATGACATCCGCATCGAATCCGAAACCGGCAATATTGATGAAGTATCGGCTGCTTGGCTGGTTGTCAGGGGTTTGTGTGGTCACTTTTCCCACATCGTGCTGCAGGAAACGGCCCTCTTTCCAACGTTGGATCACCTCTTCGATGGTATTGGGGTAGTGGTGGGTGCGCACCCAATCGTTTCCGCGACCCATAGGCAGCACCGCTAGATAGACCTCCTTTGTGTCGCATCCGGAAACAAGGATGCCGTTGACCACCTCGTTGACGGTGCCGTCGCCACCAGCGGCCACGATGTGCCGTATGCCACTCTCGCACAGCGATTTGGCAGTGGCGATCCCCTCTCCAGGACGGGCCACGTGGTGTACCTCGTATGGGATACCCTGTTTCTGCAGCAAAGTGTTGACTTCCTGCCAGTTCTGTTCCGATTTTTTCTCGTTCGCATTGGCATTGAGAATAATATGCCAACAGTGGTCTTCAATTGTAATCTTTACCATAAAACCGTTAATAGTTAGCCTAAACCTGTAAACCTGTAAACCTGTAAACCTGTAAACCCCTAAACATGTAAACCAATAAGAGAGCGCAAAAATACGAAAAAAATAGTACCTTTGCCGCCCTAATTATGAGAGAGAAAAAGATATCGATCCGCGGGGCGAAAGTCAACAATCTGAAGAATATCGATCTGGATATACCTCGCAATAAGTTTGTGGTAATCACGGGTTTGTCGGGATCCGGCAAATCCTCTTTGGCTTTTGACACCCTCTATGCCGAAGGTCAGCGGCGCTATGTGGAGAGCCTCAGCTCTTACGCCCGTCAGTTTATGGGACGCATGCGCAAGCCCGATGTGAAGAGCATCACGGGCATTCCGCCGGCCATCGCCATCGAACAGCAGATTCTCTCCAAGAATCCCCGATCCACGGTGGGCACCGTGACGGAAATCTACGAATACCTCAAGCTGTTGTTCGCCCGCATCGGCCACACCTACTCGCCCATCAGCGGGCAGGAGGTGAAGCGCCAGGATGTGAAGGATGTGCTGCGTTATATTCAAGAAATCCCCGACGGCGAGAAAATTTATGTGCTGTCGCCGGTGGTCATTCCCGAAGGACGCTCGCTCCACGACCAGCTGCTGATTCTGCGCCAACAGGGTTTCAACCGAGTGGTGTACGACAAGAAATTAGTTGATATTGACGAAGTTATAGATACGAAAAAGTCGTTGGAACAGTCGCAGCTGTTCATTATGGTGGACCGCTTCAAGTCGGAAAATACTGACGCACAGCAGGTTCGCGTGACTGATGCGGTGAATGTGGCCTTTTCGGAAGGCAAGGGCACCTGCGTGGTGCAACGCGAGGGGGAGGAGATCACCCAGCGGTCGTTCAGCAACTTTTTCGAAGCCGACGGGATGACCTTTGAGGAA
>JAGBPE010000117.1 GCA_017633495.1 Bacteroidales bacterium
ATCTTCTGCTCCTTCGGCGAGGCGGTGCGCGAGCATCCCGACTTAGTGCGGCAGTATCTCGGCACGGTGGTTCCTTACACCGACAACTTCTTCGCCGCGCTCAACTCCGCGGTTTTCAGCGAGGGTTCCTTCTGCTACATCCCCAAGGGAGTGCGCTGTCCCATCGAGCTTTCGACCTATTTCCGCATCAACGCGGCCAACACCGGACAATTTGAGCGCACGCTACTCATTGCCGACGAAGGTGCGTACGTGAGTTATATGGAGGGCTGTACTGCCCCGCAACGCGACGAAAACCAGCTGCACGCCGCCGTGGTGGAGCTCATCGCCATCAAGGACGCGGAAATCAAGTACTCGACGGTGCAGAACTGGTACCCGGGCGACAAGAACGGCAAGGGCGGCATCTACAACCTCGTCACCAAGCGAGGTCTCTGCAAGGGTGCGAATTCCAAGATTTCGTGGACGCAGGTGGAGACTGGTTCCGCCATCACGTGGAAATACCCCGGCTGCATCCTCAAGGGCGACAACAGTGTGGGCGAGTTCTACTCTGTGGCCGTCACCAACAACTATCAGCAGGCCGACACCGGCACGAAGATGATCCACCTGGGTCGCAACACCCGCAGTCTGATCGTCTCCAAGGGTATCTCCGCCGGTCACAGTCAGAACAGCTACCGCGGTTTGGTGCGTGTGGACAAAAACGCTGAAAACGCCCGCAACTTCTCGCAGTGCGACTCGCTGCTGATGGGCGACAAATGCGGTGCGCACACCTGGCCCGACCTGCAGTGCGCCAACTCCAGCTCCGTGCTCGAACACGAAGCCACCACCTCCAAAATCTCCGACGACCAGCTCTTCTACTGCCAGCAGCGCGGCATCGACCAAGAGAACGCCGTCAGCCTCATCGTCAACGGTTACGCCAAAGAGGTCCTCAGCAAACTGCCGATGGAGTTCGCCGTGGAAGCGCAGAAGCTGTTGAGTATCACCCTGTCCGGATCTGTAGGTTAATCAATACTAATGAAACGCCTCTTCGCCACCACCGTCTTCTTCGCTGCACTCACCGTGCATGCGCAGGAAAACAACTTTTGGCAAAAGGTCAATGATATTCTGACTAAGGTGAAAAACATCGACACCACCTACATTTACCAACCCAAGCAGGGCTTCACGTTAGGTATGTTTTCCACCCTTCAACAGGTGGGTTTCGACACAAGGGTCATGTTCCATTATCTCACAGAAGAGGGCATTCAGGAGTCCGGAATGACGAAATACCATCTTGACGAGAAACCCGGCACGAAATTGGGTCTTGAATTGGGCTACGGCAAGTTTGTGGTTGGCTACGGAATCGAAATCGGTCCCAAAAGGGCGTACAAAAAACAGTCGTTGGGACTGAACCTGTTGGGCAAAAATTGGGGATTGCATTCCAATTACTTCAAGGTCAGCAACACTTTCAATGCAAACATAGCCATTGGAAACGCTGGCGACCCCTACCATTTGGAAGATGATTACATCTCCACCGATCCTGCTTTCATGCAATATCTCTACATCGACGGCTACTATGTGTTCAACAACCAACGGTTCGCCTATCCTGCGACGTATAAGGCGGGATTGGTGCAGCGCAAAACGGCTGGGGCTTGGATCGTCACGGGGCGTTACATGCAAGGCGCGCTCTACAATCCCCCGCTATCTATCGAAGACTCCTATTATGTGCTGGACGGCTACTCCACCATGCAGATCTCCGTGGGCGGTGGTTATTCAGCCAACTTCGTATGCTGGCACAGAGACCCGGTTGCCCTTCGCGACAAAGGACTGCGCAACCTCACCATCAACCTGACCCTCTTGCCTGTAATCACAGCGTTCAACTATCTGAAAACCACCTCCTACCAATATAACGATGAGGGAGAACCGATTGAAGACAACATCTCGACCATTTTCTGTTATCCCATGCCCAATTTCATCGGAAGTTCAGCTATCAGTTTGACCTTAGACCGTTTTTTCATCTCCACCCAGTTCGCCTACAATTGGTTCTATTTCCACAGCGCCCAAGCCATCAATCCCCACGACATCCCCATCTCACCCAACGTGGACGACATCGCTTTCCGTGGCTCCTTCTCCAACTGGAATCTGAAACTACTTTTCACGTATAAGTTCTAGCCTTTGGCTATTAGCTATTGGCTGTTGGCTATTTGACTTTGACCATTGACTTATGACTTGTGACTTATGACTTGTGACTTATGACTTGTGATTATGACTATTAAACGTGAAACCTGAAACCTGAAACTTGAAACTTGAAACCCTTCAATAAACAATAACCTTTTAACCCATAACCTTTAACCCATAACCATCATGACCACCGCCACCGTCATACACGGCTACCGCAACGGCAGCAAGTTCGGGTTCCCGACCGCGAACCTGCGACTCGACACGCCCATCGACATCGAAAATGGCGTTTATGCGGCGCAGGTAGAGGTTGACAATATTACATATAAGGGGATGCTGTACGTCGGGACGCGCCCCACATTAGGACTTACTGAAAAGACCTACGAGGTGCATCTCCTGCACTTCAGCGGAAATCTTTACGGGAAAACCCTTTCGTTCGAAATCGTGGAATTCATACGCCCCGAGCAGAAATTCGAAAGCGTGGAGGCGTTGGTGGAGCAGTTGAATCGGGATAGGGAGGCTGTTGAAGCCATCCTGGTTAAAACTTTATAAAATCGGGAATGTATTTCACTTTCTCTTCCCAGACACACCGACCCGTTTTGTTTATCGCACACAATTTGCCTGATTCTTTCCCAGGATCCTTGAGAAACACGGTTGCCCAACCTAACAAATAATTACAGGCGTCGTCATAAACAGGCTTCACAACCCATTCTCCCGTTTGGTTAATATAGCCATATTTCTCTTTTTCGTCCACGATTACGTTAACCAAAGCAAACTCATCGTAAAACGGCCAAGCATAATTGAATTGCGGCGGTATCACCCATTCTCCCTTGATATTCACGTAGCCCCATAGACTATCTTTCTGAGCGGCTGCAATACTACTACCGGCATAGAACATATCGACATCTTCGCAAAACGGTTCAGCCACAAACTTTCCGGTCTTGTCGATCAATCCCCACAAATCACCGACTTTCACCCAGGCCACCTCATAAAAGAAAGAATAGGCATCATCGAATTGCGGTTCTATGGCAAAACGCCCTAACGTGTCCAAATATCCCCAGCCCTTATCCGTTTGCATCGTCGAAAGCCCTCCGAAATATTGGCTGAGCTTCTCGTACTGAGGAGTGATGGCATAAGTGTCGTTGTATCGAATCAGCCCCCAAAGTCCATCCACCTCCACCCTAATGTATCCGCTGTCGGAGGGCAATCCGCCCAACATATAATCGAACTGAGGCGGAATCACCCAACGGCCCGTTCTGTCAATGGCGCCCCATTTTCCTCCATCAAAGGCAGGCGCTATCGTATCGTCAAAATCGTCCACGCCATCAAATTGCGGCGGAATCACCCACTTTCCTGTCTGGTTGATGAAACCGAATTTCTCACCGACCAGCACTTTGGCCAATCCATTCCTAAAAGGTCTTGCCCAATCGAACTTCCTGCCTATCACCCAGTTGCCATTTTCGTCAATATAGCCCCATTTCTTTCCATATTTTGCAGGAACAGGGCCAAACCGGAAATCAGGGTAGCCGATTTCAGAAAACTTGGGTTTCACCACAATGGTTCCTGAGCTGTCAATCAATCCTATCTTCTCATGCCGTCCTGTCCAATCGTGTATGACGTATAGCGACTGCGCCCGCAGAGCATTGGAGAACAGAATGCCCAAACAGAGCAGCAAAATCATTGGGTATACACTAGTGTCTACTAAAAAATGTTAAAAAGGAATTTCCAGTTGGCCGTCATCGAGTATCTCCTCCAGAGGACGCTCGAAAAGCTCCCGCAAGTTGTCATAGACGAGCAAGGAGCTGCCC
>JAGBPE010000014.1 GCA_017633495.1 Bacteroidales bacterium
ATGGCGTGTCGTGTCTTGCGAAGGCTAATAATAACGAATTTCATCGACAGTCAGAACCGGCCACGGCCAATTCCCCTTCTCCGAGAAGGGGTGCCCGGAGGGCGGGGTAGTGATATGGGCAAATCGGCGTAAGCCGTCCTTTCCCAAAAAAAATGTATTTTTGCACCCTATGTGGCCGAAAGAAAACGGCCTCCTTCAGGCGTAAGCCATTACCAAAAAATGTCTAACAATGTGTAAAATGTATAAGAAACAACTATTTGTGATTTTGTCGGTTATGTTGCTGGTTTTCAGTGCGTGCCAACGGGAGGCGCGGCAACTGGTGGGCGATTATAGCTACAAGCTTTCGGGCGATGTGGTCATCATGGATGCCGATGGTTCTGAAACCCACCATTTTGTGCATCGCGTCGGACAGATGAACGTTCTGCGTGACAAGTCCTCGAAAACGGGATTTGTGGTGACGATGAACGAGATGAACGGCGGCTGCTACACCTTCCAGGCGGAACTGAGCGGCGATACGCTTGTACTGCCACCATACACTTTCACCACCACCATTCTCAGCTCCGACGGCATTGACATCTCCATTGTCGACCAAGATGAGAATCCTACCATGGTGTATACCGTGAAGGCTTCGGGAAATGGACGTTTGAACGGCAATATGCTGATTTTGAGGGAGTCGTGGAATGGACAACAGACAGGCAACCCCACGGTCACCCTTCGCGCTCCGGAAATGATGATTTTGGCTGAAAAGAACTGATACGATGAAAAAGGTATTACATATCATACTGGTAATCATTGGGTTCTGTCTCGCTGTGGTGGGCTGTAAGCACGCTACACCAGAGCAGGCGTCCGCACCACCCATTGCGGTTCAGGTGATGGTGACCGACACCGTGTCGGGCAACATGACTCGCACCTACGTGGGCGAAGTGGAGGAAAACCTCTCGGTGGCGGCGAGTTTTCCCACGGGCGGACGTGTGGAGCGCGTCTATGTGCGTGAGGGCGACCGCGTGCACGAAGGACAGACGCTTGTCGTTGTCAACAGCGCCACTGCGCAAAACGCCTACAACTCCGCGAAAGCCACCCTGCAGCAGGCCGAAGATGCCTATAACCGACTGAAGAAGGTGTACGAGCAGGGCAGTCTGGCTGAGGTGAAATGGGTGGAAATGCAGACTAACCTTGAAAAGGCTCGTTCGATGGAGCAGATTGCGCGCAAACAGTTGGACGACTGCACATTGAAAGCCCCGATTTCCGGTGTGGTGGGGGCTTGCAACGCCAAAGCGGGCGGCTCGCTGCTGCCCGGTGAACCCGCTGTCACCCTGTTGGATATGGGCAGCGTCTCCGTAACCTTCTCCGTGCCAGAAAGCGAAATTGGCTCCGTGAAGGTCGGGGAAGAGGCTTATGTCCTCGTGCCAGCCCTCAACAACAAGCTGCTCACCGGCAAGATTACCGAACGCAGCATGACAGCCTCCAAAGTGTCGCACAGCTACCAGGTGAAGATCGCCTTCGCCAATCCCGACAAGTCGCTGCTGCCGGGCATGGTCTGCAAGGTGATGCTCGACCAGCCTGACAACCAAGGCTTTGTGGTGCCCGCCAAGTGCGTGCAAACCCGTCCCGAGGGCCTTTCGGTCTGGGTGGTGGAGAACGGTCGCGCGCAACACCGCCTCATCACCTCCTCCCAATTCGTGGCCAACGGCGTGCTCGTCACCTCCGGCCTCCACCCCGGCGACACCATTATCACGGAAGGCCTGCAAAAGCTATATACTAACGCTGAATTGATAATTGATAATTGAAAATTAATCCTTGAGCAGTCTCGAAGAGACAAGACGCGTGAAGCGCAATTAACCCCACATAAGCGACGAAGGAGCGCAATGTGGGGTGGCTCAGTCAAAATAAAGAATAATGTCCGTTAAACACCACATCCTCTCCGCTATGCGCAGCCACAATATCATCTTCTTTATTGTGGCCTGCTTGGTGCTGTTCGGCATTTTCGCGTTGCCGCGACTGCATAAGGATGAGTTTCCGCAATTCGTTATTCGTCAGGGCATTGTGGCGGCAGTTTATCCCGGAGCCTCATCGCAAGAGGTGGAGGAGCAGGTGACCAAGCCGCTGGAGAGGTTCCTCTTCACCTACGCCGAGATCGACAAGGAGAAGACCTATTCGGTGACGGAGAACGGCATTGTGTACGTCTATGCGGAGCTGCGCGTGTCGGTGCGGGACAAGGACGAGGCTTGGTCGAAAATCCGCCACGGACTGCAGCTCTTCAAGAAGACCTCGCTGCCTGCGGGCGTGCTGGAGGTAGTGGTGGTGGACGATTTCGGCAACACGTCGTCGATGCTGCTGACCGTGGAATCGCCCGAGCGCACGCCGCGCGAGCTGGAGGATTATGCCGAGCAGCTTTGCGACCGACTGCGCAACATCCCCGAAATGGGCAACATCAAGATCCTCGGACAACAGAACGAGGAGATTGCCGTGACGGTGGATCAGGAGAAGTTGGCGGCTTACGGCATTAGTCAACGGGCGCTGCTACTGGAACTTGCTACGCAAGGCTTGCGGACGATGGGCGGCAGCGTGGAGAGCGAGGCGGGAGAGGCTCAGGTCTATGTAACAATTCCGTATCAGTCTGAGTATGAGGTGGGTGAGCAGATTGTCTATGCCGATCCCACCGGCAATGTGGTGCGCTTGCGCGACATCGCCACCATCCAGCGGCGTTATGCAAAACCCAAAAACTACATCAAATACAATGGAGCTTCTACCGTGTTGATTTCCATGGAGATGGCTCCGGGAAACAATATCGTGGCGTTCGGCAAAAAGGTGGAAAAGGAGATCAACCAATGCAAGAAAACCCTGCCGCCCGACGTGGATATGCACCGAATCACCAACCAGCCCTACGTGGTCAACAAATCGGTGATGTCGTTCCTGCGCGATCTGGTCTTCTCCATCCTCGTGGTGATTTCCGTGATGTTGCTGCTTTTCCCGCTGCGAACCGCCTTGGTGTCAGGCTCCAGCGTGCCCGTCTGCATCGCCGTCACCTTGGGACTGATGTTCATCTTCGGCATCGAGCTGAACACGGTCACACTGGCCGCGCTTATCGTGGTGCTCGGCATGATTGTGGACGACTCTGTGATCGTCATCGACGGCTATACGGATATGTTGCAGCGCGGCTATTCCCGCTGGTACTCAGCGTTTTTCAGTACCAAAGCCCTGTTTGTCCCTATGTCGCTGGCCACGCTCGCCATCTCGGGGATGTTTTTCCCGATGACCCGCATCATCACGGGACCGTTGGGCGATTTTGTGCAGCTTTTCCCCTGGACGGTCTTGTTTGCTTTGGTCTGTTCCATTTTCTACGCTGTATGGGTAATTCCTTATCTGTCAACGGTTTTCATCAAACGAAACAAAGACGGCATTGCGCCCAACCGCTTTGAGGCAGCGCAAAACCGTTTCTTCATTTTCCTGCAAGGGTTGTACGAGAAGGTGCTGACCCACTGTTTCCGCCATCCGGCCATCGTCATCACGCTGGCGTTAGGCGCGATTACGTTGGGCGGTTTCCTCTTCACCCGTCTGCAAATCCAGATGCTGCCCAAAGCCGACCGCAACTGTTTTGCCGTGGAGATGCATCTCGCTGACGGAAGCACACTTTCCCAAACTGAGGCCATTGCCGACAGCATGGAGGTGATCCTGCGTGCTGACCCGCGTGTGGAGTCCGTCACCTCGTTTATCGGCTGCTCCTCGCCGCGTTTCCACGCCACCTACGCTCCACAGATGGCGCACAAGAGCTACGCACAGTTCATCGTCAACACTACTTCCGAAAAGAACACCCTGAAGATCATCCGCGAGTATGGTCCGAAATACGAGAACCACTTTCCGAATGCCTATATACGTTTCAAACAGATTGACTATCAGGCGGTAAACAATCCTGTGGAGGTGCGATTCTCGGGCAATGACTTCGAGACCATGAAGAGAGCTTCCGATTCGCTGAAGAACTACCTGAATACCTTCCCGGAGCTGACATGGGTGCATTCCGACATGGATGAAACCTCGCAGAACATCCGTATTTCGCTGAAGAGCGATGAAGCTACCCGTCTTGGAATCACACAAACCGCTCTGTCGCTTTACCTTTCCGGAGCATTGAGCGGACAAAGTCTGACCAATGTTTGGGAGGGCGACTATAAAGTGCCGGTGATGCTCTACACGCGCGAACACGGAGATACCACCACCTATCAGGCCATTGAAGACCTGCTCGTTCCTACCTCAATACCAGGTACTTGGGTACCCGTTCGACAGGTTGCTGAGGTGGAACCCGAATGGCACGATGCGGTCATCAACCGTCGGAACAGCATCCGGACTATCACTGTGGGTGCGGATCTCAAATACGGCTACAGTCAGCCCGGTGTGATGAAGAAAATCGACCAGTATCTCAAGGAGAATCCACAACCTGAGGGTGTGGAGGTCTCCTACGGCGGTCTGACCGGCGTGAATGGCCAGGTGATCCCGCAAATCGCGCTCAGCTTTTTGGCGGCTGTATTGGTGTTGTTTGTTTTTCTGCTCTACCATTTCGGGCGGTTGGACATCGTATTCCTCACATTGTCAGCCAGTTTGATTTGCGTTTTCGGTGCATGCCTCGGACTCTGGATTTTCGGTCTAGACTTTAGCATCACAGCCGTTTTGGGCGTGGTGAGTCTGATTGGCATTATTGTCCGGAACGCCATCATTATGTTCGAATACGCGGAAGATTTGCGGAAAAATCATCGGCTGTCGTCAAAAGAGGCAGGCTTCGAGGCGGGGAAACGTCGGATGCGTCCCATTTTCCTCACTTCGGCCACCACTGCGTTGGGTGTGGTCCCGATGATTGCGGCGCACACCGCCCTCTGGATGCCGATGGGGGTGGTGATCTGCTTCGGCACCATCTTCTCGCTGCCTCTGGTGGTGACGGTTCTGCCTGTGGCATACTGGCAAGTTTTTAAGAATTGATGATGAAACGATACATATTATATATAGCCCTAATGTGGATGGCGGTGGCAGCCGGCGCGCAGCCCATCCCCGTCGACAGCTGCCTACTCTCGTTGGATAGCTGCAAGGCGTTGGCGTTGCGTAACAACTTGGAAATCAAGAACGCTGCGTTGGATGTGGAGGCGGCGCAGGAGGTCAAAAAGCAGGCGTTCACCAAATATTTCCCCAATGTGAGTGCGATGGCGGGTGGCTATTATGCTGCCAAGCCGCTGTTTGAGTATGGTATTGACGACATTAATAACGCCAACGCCCGACAGTGGCTGCACAACCTCTATTTTGAGTACGGTGCCGCAATGGGACTTCCCGACCGGATTTCGCTGTGC
>JAGBPE010000118.1 GCA_017633495.1 Bacteroidales bacterium
CGCTATCTACATACCGCGTTCTCCTCCGCCCCACACTGCGCTCCACTTCGTTTCGCTTATGTGGGGTTATTAGGATATCGTGCCTTCGGCACGAGAAGTACATACTCCGCCTTCTTTAGCATAATAAACGCACCGGTAATAATTTTCTATTATCAGGATGCAGAAAAGTGAAAAGGTTGCAGTTAGTTGAAAATATTTTTTTGAAACCTATAAGTTGCGAATACGGAAAAATTGTATCTTTGCAGCACGAATCTTAAAATACTACTGAAGATGACATTTGATAAAATTATTGATGACGGGCGGCTTTGGGCTGTTCGTTTTAACAAGGACAATCAAAACGCACTCCAAAAGGTTATGTCTCAATGGAGTGATGCGGAGTGGCTGGCCGATTTTTTCACGCAGAACCTTGATGACTTGATCTCCTATTTCAGGATTACGAGTATCGAAGATGCTATTTATCAAACCATGGAAGACCGAGACGAATTGGCTTGCATCATCATGGATATTTCTCCAGATGCCAATCTCGATCGTTTTTTCCGTCCACTTGACAACAACTGCATAAGTGAAATGATTCTTGGAAAGGAAAAAGGCCGTCCTCACCGCAGAAGTTGGCTTAGGTTGTATGCCATCAAATTAAGCATGGGCATTTATATCATTACGGGTGGTGCCATTAAATTAACACGGACAATGCAGGAAAGGGAACACACGTTGCAAGAACTGGAAAAGATGGAGAAAGTGAGGAACTTTCTGATTCGAGAACATGTTTTTGATGAAGACAGTTTCACAGATTATCAACATGAGGTAGAATTATGACACAGGAAGAAGCAATTGCTCGGCTAAGCCGTTATCAATCCGACGAGCCTTCTGAATGGCGTGTGGAAGAAGAGAGAATCCGCTATGCCAAATCCAAAGGCTGGTTGCAGTATTCTCGCAAAATTGCCATCAAAGTGGCTGTGGCGATGAAGCAGCAAGGTCTTTCCCGGCAAGATGTTGCCGACAGGATGGGATGCTCGCCGCAATACATTTCCAAGTTGCTGAAAGGGACAGAGAATCTTTCTCTCGAGACTATCTGCAAGCTGGAAGATGCACTGAACATCGCTATTTTGCAGTATGAGTTTGCGTGAGCAGATATGGCCCCGTTACAGAGCCCGTATCCTCCGACATCGCCTTAGGCGTTCCTGTGAAAATAATGTCGCCGCCCATGGCGCCGCCGCCGGGACCGAGCTCGATGAGCCAGTCGCACGATTTCAGCATCTCGACGTTGTGCTCGATGAGGAAAATCGTGTTTCCGGCATCCACCATCGTATCGAAGAGCGACAGGATGCGCTTGATGTCGCCGGCGTGGAGACCGTCGGAGGGCTCGTCCATGATGAAGATCTTGCCGGCATCGCGCAGATAGGAGGCTAACTTGATGCGCTGCAACTCGCCGCCAGAGAGGGTCGAGAGCGACTGGTTGAGATGGAGGTACCCCAAACCGACCTTGCGCAGAGGTTCCAACTTCTCTGCTATTATACTTCCCGCGAACAGCTCGGAGGCTTTGTTGGCAGTGAGGTCCATCACCTCGGCAATGTTCATCCCATTAACCTTGTAAGACAAAACCTCGGGCGAATAACGGAGTCCTCCGCAGGCCTCGCAGGTGGTCTCGATGGCATCCATGAAGGCCATGTCGTTGACGATGACTCCCTTCCCCTGACAGACGGGACAGCCGCCTTTGCCGTTGAACGAGAAGAGGTCGGCTTTGGTCTTGTTAGTTTTGGCGAAAAGCTTGCGGATGTCGTCGGCAACGTCCAGATAGGTGGCCGGGGTACTGCGCAGGCTGATGCCGATGTTCTTCTGGCTGATAAAGACAATATCTTGGTTGGGCGAATCATTATTCGCCCCTACAGGGTGATGGGACCATGCGGTACGGAAACATTCCATAAGCGAACTCTTACCCGAACCCGCCACACCGGCGATACCGCACATCACACCTAACGGCAGTTTGACGGAAATGTTCTTCAGGTTGTGCAGGTTGGCGTTCTCTAAAAGGAAGAACTCTTTTGGTGTGCGCACCGGCTCCTTGATGGCACTCGATACACTAAGCATGGTGCCTGTGAGCGTTTGACTGTGCAGCAGTTCCTCGTAGCTGCCCTCGAAGACGATCTCTCCGCCGTTCATGCCCGCACCGGGCCCCATGTCGATGATATGGTCGGCGATGCGGATAATCTCCTTGTGGTGCTCCACCAGGATGACGGTGTTGCCGTGGTTCTTGAGTTTCTGCACCGATTTTTGCATCAGCAGGATGTCGTGGTTGTGCAGGCCCACGCTGGGTTCGTCAAGGATATACATCACGTCCGAGAGGGGCGAGTTGATGTATTTGGCAATTTTGCAACGCTGTGCCTCGCCGCCGGAAAGCGTGCCGATGGCGCGGTCGAGGGTGAGGTAGCCGAGTCCGATCTCCTCCAACGCCGCCAGCCGCTCGGTGGTGGCCCGCTTGATGTCCTCCGCCAGCGGATTGTCGATGGTCTCCATCCACTTCCGGCAGTCGCTGATGCTCATGGCCGTCACCTCGGCGATATTGACCCCGTTGATTTTGCAGGAACGTATCTTCTCGTTGAGGCGCGTGCCGCCGCAGTCGGGACAGGTACCCATCGTCAGCATGGGGTTAAGCGCTGCGGCATGCAGCAGTCCCTCCTCCGAGTTGATGATGCTGCGGTACATGCGGGGAATCAAGCCTTCGTATTTGGCAGTCTTGGGCCAGTTGGAAGGCGGGTTCTTCAGCTTGATTTGCGGCGAATTGAGAAAAAGGTCAAGCTCCTCAGGCGTGTAGTCTTTGATTTTCTTGTCAAGATCGAAGAGACCGCTATGGGCGTAGCGTATCCATCGCCAGCCGCCTTTGTGGAAGGCGATATAGTGGATGGTGTCTTCGTCGTTGAGCGACTTGTCGAAATCGACCAGCTTGTGGATGTCCAATTCTCGGATTTCGCCCAACCCAGCGCAGCGCGGACAGCTGCCTGAAGGATGGTTGAACGAGAAAGCATCGGAGTAGCCCACGAAGGGTTGCCCGATACGCGAGAACAGCAGTCGCAACAGCGCGTAGATGTCGGTGTAAGTGCCCACCGTGGAGCGGGAGTTGGAGGCGGGCTTGCGCTGCTCGATGACAATGGCGATGGGCAGGTTTTCGATGTCGCCCACATGCGGCCGCCCGTATTTGGGCAGATACTGCTGGGTGAAAGAGGGGAAGGTGTCGTTGAGTTCACGGCGCGATTTGGCCGCGATGGTGTCCAGCACTAACGACGATTTTCCCGAGCCCGACACGCCCGTCACCACCGTGATTTTCCCCTTGGGAATCCTGACGTTGACGTGCTTGAGGTTGTTCTCGGTGGCGTCGCGAACGATGATATGTCCGAAGTCGTAGGTGTGGTCCTTGTCTATCATGAATAATCCAAAATGTTCA
>JAGBPE010000119.1 GCA_017633495.1 Bacteroidales bacterium
GGACTCATCGCCGTCTATGCGGGCGGTGTCGGCTTTTGGCAATCCCGTCCCAACGAGCCGCTCCGCATCTACTGTCGTCGCAGCACCGACAACGGCCGCACCTGGTCGCCCGCCGTCGATATCACCCACTACCTCTACGGTCCCGACTGCACCGATTCCGTGCGCCGTCAATGGTGGGGTGCCTTCTGCGCCTCCGGCAACGGACTGCTCACCTCCACAGGCCGGATTATGTTCGTAGCAGCGGTGCGTGAGGGCGAGGCGTGGTCGGCCAACGACTACGTGCTCTACTCCGACGACAACGGCGTGAGCTGGAAGTGCTCGCAACGCGCCAGTGTGGGCGGCGACGAAGCCAAATTGGTGGAACTCCGAGATGGCCGCATTTTGATAAGCATCCGCCACGATGGCGAACGATGGTTCAATATTTCCGAAGACGGCGGCATCACCTGGCGCGACACCGTCTTCACCACGAACTTCCCAACCGCACCCGCCTGCAACGGCGACATGATCCGCTACGACCGCGAGGACGGCACCAGCGTGCTGCTCCACTCGCTACCCCTCGGCAACAAACGGGAAAATGTATCCGTGATGCTCAGCTATGACGAAGGCCAAACCTGGTCTCTCGGACGCGTGATCGTACCCTACAGCGCGGCATACTCCTCCCTCTGCATCCTCCCCGACGGCACCATCGGCCTATACGTGGAGGAGGATCCCCACGGCGGCGACCGTTACGAAACGGTGTTTTACAATTTTACGATGGAGTGGCTGGAAGGGAATCATGAATAACAACAAAAAACGTATTTTTGTACATTTCAAAATTCAAAACAATGCAAATAAAACGACACTTGTTACAAACGGCCCTATCTCTTCTATTTATTGCCTTATCGCTCCCGTGTTTCGCCATCGACGGCATTCTGGTGCAGACTGTCGACTACACCGTCAGGCAGAAGTGGGTGTGTACCAACAGTTCCTCCGTCGCTATCATTCGCACGACCGACACGGTGTTCCCAGGGCAGACGCTGTACATTACGGCCATTGCTTGTAACTACCAAGTGGACAAAAAGGGATGCGCCGACGTGGTCTATTCTGTGCGGGTTCTAAGACCCGACAACTCCGTCTACACCATGATAGACAGCCTGCCGCTGATTCGAGGCAAGGTGCAGGATCCGCGTCATTTCCAGATGAGCAACGCTTTTGTGAACTTTTCGTTCGAGGAAAATGATCCGCTGGGAACCTACCAAATTGAGCTTCTCATCATTGACAAAATAGCCAACAAAACCAAGCGGCTGGAATCAAAGGTCGAGCTGAAGGAACTTCCCCCTTACAACAACTATCTCATCACCGACACCAACGATTTCGAGCAACGGATATACCATTATTACCTGAACCCCCATCCAGAAAGAATCACAGCCGATTATCTGTATGCTTATCAGAAATATGGAGATGACGAAAACGCTTTCATTCCTTTATTAGGCTTTATGGTGGAAGTCTTTCAGCATAACCGTTTTCTTTATCCACAGTTATTTGAGAACCCAAAAGATACAATTGCAATCTATCTACTGACGAATTGTTTAGGTATCGAGAATCCTACGTTTGACCCATCTATGGACGAAGAGGTGAGTTCTGTTTTGGATGAACTAAAGGCGACCCTTTTCCCCGAACGGGAAGGTACCATCACCTCGCCCGTCCAGCTGGATGTGCTTTGGGCCAAATTCATGGCTTCCGGCGGATATGAACCCGTGAAAATGCTGATTCAAACACTGGATTATGCCAAATACAAGGGCTCATTCAAGAAGGTGAAGTGGTCAGACGGTTTGGACAAGATCCCTGAAAAGAAGATCCAAAATGCCATAAACGAGCTGACTTACAACGCTTTGACATGGTCTATGCGCAGCAACTGCGAACAACACCCACTGGTTTTGCAATATTGTCAATGGGCACTGGAAAACGAAAAACTGTCGGGTCTTCAACGCAAAGAACTTAAGAAGGTTCTTTCGTCTGTAGCGTCGAATTAAGGGTTATATAATACGTTAGGCGTATAAAAAAATAGGGGCGTATTCGACACGCCCCTACCCTATTGCCTGTTGCCTCCTACCGCAACTCCGCGTGCTTCTTCACTCTCTTCTTGTCCTTGAACCAGAGGCCGTAAACTTCACTGACGTTGCCGGCGGTGATGAAGGCTTTAATATCTTCTTTACCAATGAATTCCATCAGTTTGGAAAATTCGTCCTTCGTAAGGAGGGTTTCCAATTCGATGGACTTTTCATTGGTGTAGCCACCGATGACCTCATACAAGGTGCAGCCGCGCACCAATTCGTCGATGATATAGCGACGGATGCGATCCCAATCTTTCGAAACGACACATACACGCTTACGGTTGTTGAGGTTGGCGGTGAAGTAATCGACCACCAAACCGTTGATCCACGTGCCGATCAAACCGATGACCACCATGCGGAACGGGTTGATAGCGAATGCGGTACAGCAGATACACGCACCTGCGACCGTGACCGACTTACCGATGTCGAAGTGCAGGTACTTGTTAACGATCTTGGCCAGGATGTCCAAACCGCCAGTGGAGGCGTTGATGGAGAAGAGGACCGCCTGCGCAGCGCTAAGCAACAGCACGAAACAGCAGAGGTCGAACCAGATGTCGCCCATCACGGAGGTAGCACCTTCCTCTAAGAACATCGTGTAGGGGAAATACTTTTCGAGCAACGCCATCAGCGGTCCAAGGATCAAGGCCGTATAGACCGTCTTCGTGCCGAACTCCTTGCCAATCAAGAAGTAAGCCAGCACCAAGAGGATGGCATTCACGACCAGAATCACCGTGGAGACCGGCAACGCGACCCCGAACAACTGCTCGGAAACGCCGCTGATCACGATGGAGAGACCCGAAATGGTACCGATAATCAGCTTGCTCGGCACCAGGAAATAATAGACCGCAATGGCGGTAATGAGCATACCGACGGTCATAATGAGAAGTTCTACCCAGAACTTTTTGGATTTTAATACGTTTAATATTTTTTCCATAATATTATAACTATGACTTTGACATTGACTATTGACTATTGGCTGTAGAGACGCGATTAATCGCGTCTCTACTATTGGCTGTTGCCTTACAATTCCTTCCTCAGCCGTGCCACCGGAATCCCCATCTGCTCGCGGTATTTCGCGACGGTGCGGCGGGCGATATTGTAGCCTTTTTCGTTCAACATGGCGCAGATTTTGTCATCGGAGAGCGGCTTTTTCTTGTCCTCCGCTTCAATCAAATCGCCCAAAATCTTCTTAATCTCTTTGGAGGAGACATCGTCGTCGTTCACCGCCTCGGAGAAAAGGTGCTTGAGCGGGATGATACCGAAGTCGGTCTGCACATACTTGCTGTTCGATACGCGGGAGATGGTGGAGATATCTGCTCCGACCTCCTGCGCTATCGTCTTGAGAATCATCGGTTTAAGATCTTTATCATCGCCCGACATAAAGTAGTCGCGCTGATGCTGCATGATGGCGTACATCGTGTTGTAGAGCAGCATCTCGCGCAACGACAACGTCTTGATGAACTGAAGACCATCGTCCACATATTTCTTCATGAACCGCTCGGCTTCAGTCTTGCGACGGTCATATTCCTCCTTCGAGAGGAAACGGTACTCATTACTGAACTCCTTGTTAATCCGAACTTTAGGGACGTACTGGTTGTTCAAGGTGAGGATCAGCTTGCCATCGCTGTTCGTGATGGTGAAATCCGGAATGATGATGTCGGCATTTTTCTGCAAAGGGGTGTCCTGTGCCGCCGGACGAGGATCCAGCTTCTGCACCACTTCCAACGCCGCCTTCAACTCCTCATCGGAAATTTCCAATGCCGAGAGGATCTTGTCGTAGTGCCTTTTGGTCAACAGATCGAAATAATCCGTAATCAGCACTCTTGCCGTCTGATGCGCGGGCGTATGGTCGGGAATGCGGTCGATTTGCAGCAGCAGACACTCCTGCAGATTGCGCGCGCCCGTGCCCGGCGGATCCAACTCCTGCACGAAATGGGTCAGCACATACTCCACCTCCTCCACATTCGTCTGCACATTCTCCGTATAGAGCAGCTCGTTTACAATCGCCTGTAAATCAGCGTGTAAATAGCCAGAATCGTCCAAAGTACCCACCAGATAGGTCGCAATTTGCTCCTGTCGTTCGTTCATATCCATCTCATCCAACTGCAACTGCCAACGTTCGTGCAGCGACTCATAGTAGATGTCGGATTTGGGATTGCGTGGCAACTCGTCGGGCGCATTCAACTTCGAGATATAGTTCTCCAGTTGCAGGTCCGAGAAGCCATCGTCGTAATCGTCGTTGTCGCGATAGTAATCCTCCTTAAAAATCTCGTCTTCAGGAAGCTGATCATTCGACAGTTCCAGCGGATCGCCGTTGGCGTCATACTCCTCCGGTGAAAACTCCTCGTGGTTATCCGTCTCCCCAGCATTGTCATCATAGATTTCCAACGCGGGATTATCGTCCACCGTGTTGCGGATTTCCTGCTCCAAGGAGGCGTAGGGCAACTCCACGAGGTGCATCAATTGCAACGTCAACGGCAGACCAACCTGCCGTTGGACGTTCTTTTGCTCTAATGTGATTTTATTCTGGGAAGACATATAAACAATTAAAATTCAGCATTTTGTGGGGTACGCGGGAACGGGATCACGTCGCGGATGTTGGTCATACCGGTAACGAACAGCAGCAGACGCTCGAAACCGAGACCGAAACCGGAGTGCGGCGCGGAACCGAACTTGCGCGTGTCGAAATACCACCAGTATTGCTCTTCCGTCATGCCCAGTTCGTGGACGCGGTTGAGCAATTTCTGATAGTCGGCCTCACGCTCGGAACCACCGATGATCTCGCCGATGGTCGGGAACAATACGTCCATAGCGCGAACCGTCTTGCCGTCTTCGTTCTGCTTCATGTAGAACGCCTTGATCTCCTTCGGATAATCCGTCAAGATAACCGGCTTTTTGAAATGATTCTCAACGAGATAACGCTCGTGTTCAGATTGCAAATCGATACCCCATTTCACGGGATACTCGAATTTCTTTTTGGCCTGCAAAAGGATGTCGATGGCCTCGGTGTAGCCCAAACGGACGAAATCAACCTTCGTCACAGACTCCAAACGGGCGATGAGCTCCTTGTCGAACATGTCGTTGAGGAACTTGAGGTCGTCCATGTTATTGTCCAACGCATATTGCACAAGATATTTGATGAAATCCTCAGCGAGGTCCATGTTGTCCTTGATGTCGTAGAAGGCCATTTCGGGCTCAATCATCCAGAATTCGGCCAAATGGCGCGGAGTGTTGCTGTTCTCAGCGCGGAAGGTCGGTCCGAAAGTGTAGATATTGCCGAGTGCCATAGCGCCCAGCTCGCCCTCCAGCTGACCGGAAACCGTCAGGTTAGTGTGCTTGCCGAAGAAGTCCTGTTTATAATCGATTTGGCCATCCTCGGTGCGCGGAATGTTGTTCAAGTCGAAGGTGGTGACGTTGAACATCTCGCCGGCGCCCTCCGCATCGGAAGCGGTGATCAGCGGGGTGTGGAGGTAGAAGAAACCTCTGTCGTTGAAATATTTATGGATGGCAAATGCCATGGCGTGGCGCAGACGCAGCACACAACCGAAGTAGTTGGTACGCGGACGCAGGTGGGCGATTTCGCGCAGGAACTCCATGGAGTGCCCCTTCTTCTGCAAAGGATAAATTTCGGGATCGGCAGAACCGTAAACCTCAATCGTTTCAGCCTGAACCTCAACGGTTTGACCTTTACCTTGAGATTCCACCAACTTACCGGTCACATGGATACAGGAACCGGTGGTAATCTGTTTCAGCAGCGCCTCATCGAACTTGTCGGTGTCAGCTACCACCTGCAGGTTGGTGACGATGGAACCGTCGTTGAGGGCAATGAATTGCACGAAGTTGTTGCCGCGTTTGGTACGCACCCAACCCTTCACGTCCACGGGGTTGCCGATACCGACCACCTCGGGCGTTTTGATGATATCTTTTAATCTGAGTTTGTTCATTTTTTTATTTTTTTGACTACCCCGCCCTTCGGGCACCCCTTCTAAAAGAAGGGGAATGTTCCTTCGACCGAGACAGTTTCGTTTAACTACTAATTACTAACTGCTAACTACTAACTATAAATACGCTTGCAGCGATTTGCACTTGGCGTTGTGGCGCAAACGGCGGATGGCCTTCTCCTTGATCTGACGGACGCGCTCGCGGGAGAGGTCGAACTGCTCGCCGATTTCGTCAAGAGTCATCGGGTGCTTGCTGCCCAAGCCGTAAAAGAGCTTGAGGATTTCGGCCTCGCGGGTCGGCAAAGTGTCGATGACTGAGGCGATTTCCTGCTGCAAAGATTGGTAAATCAGTTCTTTATCGGGAGCTACGGTATCCTCGTTGCGCAACACGTCATACATGTTCGTGTCGTCATCGGAGGTGAGGCTGGCATCCATGGAGAGATGTTTCGGGGAATTCTTCATCGAATCCTTGATCTCCTCTTCGGTCATGCCGAGGCGCTCCGCAATCTCTGAAACCTTCGGTTCGCGCTGCAGCTCCTGCTCCAGAATACCCATCGTCTTGTAAATCTTGTTGATGACGCCGACCTTGTTCATGGGCAGACGCACGATACGCGACTGTTCGGCGATGGCTTGCAGGATGGCCTGACGAATCCACCACACTGCAAAAGAGATGAACTTGAAACCCTTGGTTTCGTCGAAACGGTGCGCCGCCTTGATGAGTCCGAGGTTGCCTTCGTTAATCAAGTCGGAAAGCGTAATACCCTGATTCTGATACTGTTTTGCGACGGACACCACAAAACGAAGGTTGGCGTTGGTCAGCTTCTCCAAAGCGTCCTCGTCGCCATTTTTAATACGACGCGCCAGTTCTGCCTCCTCATCCGCCGTCAACAAGGGCACTTTTCCTATATCATGCAGGTACTTGTCCAACGAAGGAGTCTCACTTCTGTTCGTAACCTGCTTTGTAATTCTTAATTGTCTCATTTTAAGTAAATAAAGAGCCTACTATTATTAATTTCTATTGGATTATTTGATTTTGGCTTTAGGCAATCAAACGCTATGCCCTATTCCCTTTTGCCTATTGCCTTTTGCCTATTAGAAGCTGTAGCCGATACCTAAACCGACCACTTCCTTGAACTGCACGCGGGCAGCGGGATAACCGGCGAAACCGGGTCTGCCGTTCCAATCCTTGCCGGCAATCATCACCTTGTCGTAGTACTTCAAGGAGGTCATCAAGCTGACACTAAAGACTTTAAGGAAGTTATAGGTGATGGCCATATCCCAGTCCACATCGAAGTTGCCGAACGGCTGACCATTCTCCTTGTCGTGAAGTTTGGCAGTGTAAGGAGTGAACAAGGTAATGGTGGAGATGATTTTCAGATTCTTCACCAACGTGTAGTTGATGCCACCGTTGATACGAAGACCCATGTTCAGCATCACCGGCTTGTAGGTGCCGTCCTCTCTTTGAGGAAGGCCGTAGTTGGCACGCAAAGATTCTTCCGTACAGGTGGTCATACGACCGGCGACAGGATAAACACCGATGGTGAAGATGTCGTTCGGACGATATTCGACACCGAGTGCGAGGTCCGTGTAAGAAGGTGACAACCACTTGGAAATCAAAGTCGGATCCACAGGATTACCATCTGGATCCAAAGTACCAGCGTCCACCTCTTTATAATCCAAACCAGGCGCATATTGTGATCTGAAGCTTCCCAACAACGTCAGATACCATTGCGGATGCATCTGGTAACCGACTTTCGTGGTGAAATTGAGTTTGTCGTTGGCTTTTCTCCATTTGTATCTTTGATAGTCGCTGGAGAACATTTCGCCCAATTCCGTGTCCAAGTTGCTGTCCCATGTCCACTTGTTCTTCTTGTAAGACAAGGTCACATTGGCAAAAACGAAACCTGTCACGTTGTCGTTACCACCCGCAGCCCAGTTGAACAAGGCGGTTTGGGCAGCATTCAACCCAACGACACCGGTGCATTTCCAATGCTTGGCACTGTCGATCTCGGCAGATTTAACCTTCGTCTTCAGCGCTTCATCGGCTGCGGTTTTCTCATCCACCTGTGCATAAGCAAAGGAAAAAGCCATTGCACAAGCACAAAACAGTAAAAATCTTTTCTTCATAATACGATTATTTTTGTTAAACTTATTTCTAATGATTGATTTTATGGTAGGTTCTCCACCAGCGGTCGGAGATTTTATCCTCGCACGCCAAATCATAATCCCGTTTGGAGCAAGGCAGGTAATAATGCTGCACCTGTTCCTTATCTTTCTGATACATAGGCACAATCACCCACCAGCGACCGGACTTCTTGCTCTGGAAAAAGACCATCTCTTCCAAAGCACCGGTAACAGAGATGTTGAACTGGCGATAATCTGCGCGATTCTTGAACTGACCGTCGTTTTGGCGATAGATGTAGCCCTCCACAAAATACCAGAGGATATGCGCAATCAGTTGCGAGGTCTGGTTATTGAAGTCGAGCGTCGGGTCGTACTCGTAGATGCCAAACGAAGAGAGTTTGTCACTGAGTCCCACGTACTTGGCAATCTGGCAGATCTCCTCGCCGTAGAATCCGTTGGAGGAGTTGTGCGGACAGCCGGGCGCATCGGGACGGCGAACAGCGGAGATGTCGAGCGACACCATGTCGGCGTTGCGCACCACCGGTTCCACCTCTTCGAGGTTGCGGCGCATCAAGCCCACGCGGTAGGTTTCGAAGAAGAGACTCTCCATCATGCCCACCGATTCAGGACTATTCATATAGCTCTGATAGCCGATATTGGCGTAGTTGAGCAGGAAGTTGGGCTGTTGCAGCACCATTTTGTTCACGTAAGCATCGGAACGGATGGGCGCAGTCTCGCTGCCAAGGTCGAAGCAGGCATCGATGGCCACCACATTGGCCACGCGCTCCATCAACTCGTAGGCACGATAATTGGCAAACGCTATATCGTTACCGCCACCTAAGATAATCGGAATCACCTTATTCTCAATGAGATATTCAACCACTTGGGAAACCGCCGTATAGGTATCTTCCACATTGTTGCCCAAACGGAGATTGCCCAAATCGATGATTCTCACCTCTTTACGCCAACCGTAAAGCTGATAGAACTGACGGCGGATTTCGTCGGGTGCGAGCGAACAGGAAGGATTCCGGTAGGTGTTGCGCACCTCCGGCACCCCGAAGATAGCGATGTCCGCCTCCTGGATATCTAAAGAGGCCTCCGGGTTATACAATATTATATTATATAGTAACCGATCGGTCAACAACTCGGCATCCGGCACGTGGAGCGACTCCACGGTAACAGGATCAAAATAGAGTGACAAATCCATAGCTTACTTCTTTCTTCTGACGGTACGTTTCTTAGCTGTCGGGGCGGTCTCTTCGATGATTTTCACGCAATCCTGATAGGTCAACTTATTGGCTACCTGATCTTTCGGAATCTTGAAGTTGTCGGTTCCGTTGGTGATGTACGGACCATAACGACCGTTCATCACTTTGATATTCGCATCTTCAGAGAATGACAACAGCACATTGCGCGTCTCCTTGCTCTTAATATATTCGATCGCTTGTTCCTCCGTCAAAGTATTGACATCCAATCCTTTGTCAAGAGTAATGTTTTTGCCGTCATACTTAATGTAGGGGCCATATCTGCCGGCTGCGGCCAGAATCTCCTTGCCGTCGAGGTGTCCGATCAGATGCGGAGTGCGCTCGGCGGTCTTCTTCATTTTGCCTTCGAGCAGCTCAATGCAGCGCTCCAAGGTGATGGAATAGGGATCTTCGGTCTTCGGAATAGACTCAAACATGTTGTCGCAACGCACGTAGGGACCGAAGCGACCCACGCCCACGGAGACCTCCTTGCCGTTCCACTCACCGAGATTTCTCGGCAGACGGAAGAGGTCGAGTGCCTCCTCCAAGGTGATGGTGTCGATGAACTGGTCGGCCTGCAGACGGGCGTAACGCGGCTTCGCATCTGCGTATGATTCGCCGATTTGCACCATCGGACCATATTTGCCCAACTTCGCGAAAACCTTCTCGTTGGTTTTCGGGTCGTAACCGAGCAGACGTTCACCGCTCGCCTTCGTGGAGTAGTTGATGGCGGTGTCGACTTGCTGGTGGAAATCGCCATAGAAACGGTGCATCATCTCCTGCCAGTTGGCCTTGCCTTCAGCGATATCGTCGAACTCCTTCTCCACATCGGCGGTGAAGCCGTAGTCCATAATATCCTGGAAGTTCTCCTGCAGATAATCATTCACCACAATACCCACATCGGTAGGAATCAGTTTGTCCTTTTCGTAGCCGTATTTCTCCTTTTTGAGTTCCTCTTTGATGTTGCCACCGGCCAGGGTAAGACATTCATACTGACGTTCTTTGCCCTGGCGGGTTGCCTTGCGCACATACTCGCGCTTCTGAATCGTGGAGATGGTGGGCGCGTAGGTGGAAGGACGGCCGATGCCCAGTTCCTCCAGCTTTTTCACCAGACTGGCCTCCGTGTAGCGCACGGGCGGCTGGGCAAAACGCTGGGTGGCGGAAATCTGTTTGGCATTCAGGGCCTCGTTGAGCTCCATCGTCGGGAGCATGCCTTTGATTTCTTCATTGTCATCGTCTTTGGACTCCGTGTAAACCTTCAAGAATCCGGGGAAGAGAATCACTTCGCCGGTTGCGACGAACTTTTCAGCACGACCCTCCACAGGGATGGAGATAGTGGTCTTCTCCGTCTTCGCGTCGCTCATCTGGGAGGCGATGGTGCGCTTCCAAATCAGCTCGTAAAGGTTCTTGGCGAATGTATCGCCGGGAATAGTCTCGCGGGTAATGTCGGTGGGACGGATAGCTTCGTGGGCTTCCTGCGCACCCTTCGACTTGGTGACGTACTTACGGGTTTTAGCATACTCCTCACCATATTTTTCGGAGACGACCTTGTTGGCCACAGCGAGAGCCATGTTCGACAGGTTCACAGAGTCGGTACGCATGTAGGTAATGTAACCGGCCTCATAAAGCTGCTGCGCCACGACCATGGTCTTCGACACGGAGAAGCCGAGCTTGCGGGCGGCCTCTTGTTGCAGCGTGGAGGTGGTGAACGGCGGAGCGGGACTCTTCTTGCCGGGCGTCTTCTCGATAGCCGAGATATGGAAGGCGGCACTCTTGCAATGCGTCAGGAATGCCATGGCCTCGTCTTTGTCGGCGAAACGCTTGTTGAGTTCGGCGCTGAGCTCCACCTTCGCGTCGCGCAGCGGGGTAAACAGACCATCCACCTTGTATGAGGAGGTGCTGTTGAACTTTTCGATTTCGTGCTCGCGCTCCACGATGAGCTTCACGGCCACAGATTGCACACGGCCAGCCGACAACGACGGACGAACCTTGCGCCACAGCACCGGTGACAGCTCGAAACCGACCAGACGGTCCAGGACACGGCGTGCCTGCTGGGCGTTCACCAGGTCTACGTTCAGGGTTCTCGGGTTCGATAACGCTTCTTCGATAGCAGATTTAGTAATTTCGTGAAACACGATACGTTTCACCTTTTCAGGATCCATTTTGGTCACCTCCATCAGGTGCCATGAGATAGCCTCACCTTCGCGGTCATCATCGGTTGCGAGCCAGATGGTGTCCGCCTCAGCGGCTTTCTTCTTGATGTCATTGATCAGGGTCTTCTTGTCGTCCAGAATTTCATACTGGGGTTCAAAATCATGGGCGATGTCGATGCCCATGCCCTTGGACGGGAGGTCACGCACGTGACCCTTACTTGAAATCACGGTATAATCCTTACCGATGAATTTCTGGATGGTTTTTGCCTTCGCCGGAGACTCGACGATGATTAAGTTTTTGCTCATATTATAGGTTTATTTTTATCTTTTTTATACTCCCCACACTGCGCTTCGCTTGTGTGGGGTTAATTGCACTTCGTGCGTCTTGTCCCTTCGGGACTGCTCAAGGAATATTGTTCAAATCATCTTATCATTATAGTTATAGCCTAACATTTCGTTGACCGTTTCCCAGTCTTTTTGGCGAATATGCTCGCGGATGACGGAGGAGTGAACGCCGGCCGAATGCCACATCTCCTCGGGGATATCCACCACCTGGAGATTGTGGTCGCGGCAGAACTCCTTGATATTGTCGTGGTGTCCTTCGCGCTGGTGTCCGAACGCGTGATTCGGACCCATCACCAGCGTATGGGCGTGCAGCGTGTCCATAATCACCTCTTCGATGAACTGTTGATAGCTCTTCTTGGAAAATTCCAGGGTGAACGGCTGCACCACAGCCACGTCAATGCCTTGTTTGTCAATAAGCTGCAGATTCTCTTCCAAAGAATTGATGGCAAAGAAGTCGGAATGGGGATGCAACACCGTGCGCGGGTGCGGATCGAAGGTCATCACCACACTCGTGCCGCCCACCTTCGCCGCCTGCTCGCGCAGGAAGCGCAAAATGCGGGCATGCCCGAGGTGTACGCCGTCGAACGCGCCGACCGCCACCACTGGCTTTTCCCAATTCGGCAAATGGTCTATTCCCTTGAAAATCTGCATCTCTGAAATGCTACGGAACGATTAGCGTAATTTTGCACCCACCTCACGCTCGTAAGCGGAAATCAGCTTGTTCATCACCTTGTTGATCTCCTCGTCAGTGAGGGTCTTGTCGGAACTCTGCAGCACGAAGTTGAGGGCATAGGACTTCATCCCCTCGCCCACTCCAGCGCCTTCGTACACGTCGAACAAGTTGATCTGTTTCAGAAGCTTGGAAGCGTATTTGTAGCCAATCTTCTCCAAAGTGTCGTAGCTGACAGACTTCTCCACCACCAAGGCCAAGTCGCGGCGCACAGCGGGGAAGGTGTTGATGGTCTGGTATTCCACCGGACGGGCGTTGATGAGCCCGCTCAGCATGGTCACATCAATTTCGGCGTAATAGACCGGCTTCTTCAGGTCGAAGTTGTGCAGAATGTCGCCACGAAGCACGCCGACATGCACCGGCATCTGGTCGCCCACTTTGTAAGAGATGTGCTGCGCAAACATACGCGGCTCGCTGTCGGTAACCAACTGCACCTTCTCCATCGGGAAGTTGATGCGCTCCAAGAAGTTATCGATCATGTTGCGCAAATAGAAGAAGTCGGCAGCAGCGGCTTTGCCTTCCCAGTTATCCTCACCGAGCTTGCCCGTCACGAACATCGACATCATGTTGCGCTCTTGGTAACGAAGCGTGACATCGTCGCCGGGAGCCGTTTGCGGGTTGAAATGGTAGGTCTTGCCGAATTCGAACAGACGCAAATCGGCAGCCTTGTTGTTGACGTTGCGGGAGACATTCTCCAAACCGGAGAAGAGCAACGTTTGGCGCATAGCGTTCAGCTCGCTGCTCAGCGGGTTCAACAGCTTCACCGTCTCGTTCTCGTTCAGGAAATCGTACTGTTGCGCATATTCGGCACGGGTGAGGGAGTTGTTCATCACCTCATAAAAACCGTTGTCAGCCAAATATTTGGAAATAGTCGTCTGCATCTGGTAAGCACTGTCATTCTGACGCAAGCAGGACATATCATACGTCAGCGTAGTCGGAATTTCAATATTGTTGTAGCCGTAAATACGGAGAATCTCTTCGATCAGGTCGATCGGGCGAGTGACATCAGCCTTGTTCAGCGGCACGGTCACCATGATTTTCTCTTCGCCCACCGGCTTCACCTCCATATCCAACAGCATGAGGATATTGGTAATCGTCTGTTTATCAATCACCTTGCCAGCCACACGGTTCACCTGGT
The DNA here is from genome assembly GCA_017633495.1 of Bacteroidales bacterium. Taxonomy (GTDB): domain Bacteria; phylum Bacteroidota; class Bacteroidia; order Bacteroidales; family WCHB1-69; genus F23-D06. The sequence continues at coordinate 13,769 of JAGBPE010000119.1, forward strand.
CGTAATAGAGGGTGATTTGGGCAGGTTCAATCTCCACGGGATAACGGTCCACGATATCCATCACGGGATAACCGCCGGCAAGTTCGACCACCAGTTCCACGGCGCGTTTCAGTGCGTAAACCGTGATAGAGGGGTCGCAGCCGCGCTCGTAACGGAACGAAGCGTCGGTCTTCAAACCGTGACGCTTGGCCGTCTTACGGATGCTGACCGGATTGAAGTAAGCGCTTTCCAAGAAGAGGCGGGTGGTGTTCTCGGTGATACCGGAGTGCAGACCGCCGTAAACGCCAGCGATGCACATACCCTCTTTCTCATTGCAGATCATAAGGTCGTTTTCGCTCAGTTTCACCTCGTTGCCGTCGAGCGTCACGAAGGGCGTTCCTTCCGGCAAATTCTTGACGATCACCTTGTTGCCTTCGATCTTGTCGGCATCGAATGCATGCATCGGCTGACCGAGTTCCAGCATGATGTATTGGGTGACATCCACGATATTGTTGATGGGACGCACGCCCACGGATTTCAGTTTCGTTTGCAGCCATTCGGGAGACTCTTGCACCTTGATGCCTTCGAGCAGCACGCCAGAGTAGCGCGGACAGTCTTTTTTGTTCTCGATGATGATTTCGACGCGAGAGTGTACGCCAGAGACAGGCTGCACCTCGCGGGCATTGCGCTTCACGAGCGCGGAGCAGGAGATGCCGTTCTGCATCAGGGCAGCGTAGAGGTCGCGGGCCACGCCGAAATGGCAGATAGCGTCGCAACGGTTCGGCGTGAGACCAATTTCGAAGATGGTGTCGGACTCCACGTGGAAGTACTCCGCAGCGGGTGTGCCGGGCACCGCCTCTTCGGGCAGCACCATGATGCCGTCGTGGGAGTTGCCCAAGCCGATTTCGTCTTCCGCGCAGATCATGCCCTCGGAAGGCTCGCCGCGCAGTTTCGATTTCTTGATGGTGAAAGACTCGTCGCCGTTGTAGAGCACCGTGCCGATGGTGGCAACCACCACCTTCTGACCGGCAGCCACGTTGGGCGCACCGCAGACGATGTGCAGCGGTTCCTCTTCGCCCACGTTGACGGTGGTCACGTGCAGGTGATCGGAATTCGGATGCGCCTCACAGGTCAACACCTCACCGATTTTCAGACCGCGCAGACCGCCTTTCACCGTCTCGAAGGTCTCAACACCCTCAACTTCCAAACCGCAATCGGTCAGATAAGCAGCGGTTTCTTCCGCTGTTAAGTTGAATTTCATTAAATCTTTCAGCCACTTGTAAGAAATCTTCATATACTAACTTTTTAATTATAAACATTTTAACGCCAAAAAACCAAAATTTTTTAGCGGGTGCAAATATAATATATATAAATAAGATAGGGGGATGTCCGAAAAAAAATTTTTATCCACAATGATTAAACACCGGGAACAATCACAAAGAGAAAGCAAAATTGCGAATGTGATAATATTGTGGTGACAACGTAAAACAAAAAATTGTATCTTTGCAGTTTGAAAAAATAACAAACCTATGCCAACAACAACCATTTTGTATGCGGCTCTAACAGTGGGACTTACGGGTCTTATCGCCGCGGTGATTTTATATTTTGTATCGAAGTTCTTCCATGTGGAAGAAGATCCACGCATCGATTTGGTGCAAGCTTGCCTGCCCAACGCCAACTGCGGCGGCTGCGGTTTCGCTGGCTGTCGCGCCATGGCCGAAGCCATTGTGACCAACAACGACCTCAGCGTGGCCTACTGTCCTGGCAGCGACACCGACAAGATTGCCGAGATCATGCACCTCAACCGCGTACTGCACGAACCGCAGGTCTCCACGGTGCGCTGCAACGGCACCTGTGAGCATGCGCCGATGAAGTCGTTCTACGACTCCGCACTCACCTGCGCCTTCGCCAACACCCTGTTTGCCGGCGAGAAGGCTTGTCCGTTCGGATGCCTCGGCTGCGGCGACTGCGTGGCTGCCTGCCAGTTCGACGCCATCCACCTCAACCCCGAGACGCACCTTCCGGAGGTCGTCGAAGATCTCTGCGTGGGTTGCAAGGCGTGCGCCAACGCTTGTCCGCGCGGCGTGCTCGAAATCCGCGACAAGGGCAAAAACCACCGCCGTGTCTATGTGGCCTGCAACAACAAGGAGAAGGGTGCTGTGGCCAAGAAGAACTGCTCATCCGCTTGTATCGGTTGCGGCAAGTGCGCCAAGGTGTGTCCGTTCGAGGCCATCACCGTGGAAAACAACCTCGCCTACATCGACTACCACAAGTGCAAAGCGTGCCGCAAGTGCGTGGACGAATGTCCTTCCGGCGCCATCCTCACGGTAGGCTTCCCGCCTAAGAAAGAGGCCCCGAAGCCCGAGCCGCAACCCGAAACTGCCGAAGCTCCCGCACAGGCTTAGGAGTTTAGAGGTTTACACGTTTACAGGTTTAGAGGTTTAATTAAATCCCCAGAGAGGGGTTAACAAACGAAAAACAACAATCAAATGGAAAATAAAGTCGCATCTATTGAACAAAGAATCGAAGATAACATCAAAGAGAGCGCACAATATATCAAAAAGATGAGTCGCAAGACCTTCCACATGGGCGGTGTGCACCCCGACGCCAACAAGTTCGCGCACTCCGCACCCGTGGAGACCTTCCCGCTGCCCGATGAGGCGGTCGTCTATATGACGCAGCACCTCGGTGCCCCCGCCACCCCCATCGTGCAAAAGGGCGACAAGGTGAAGGTGGGTCAGCTCATCGGCAAGGCCGAGTCGTTTGTCTGCGCCAACATCCACGCTCCCATTTCCGGCACTGTCGTCAAAATCGACCAGGTGGCCGACATCACGGGCTACAAGAAACCCGCCGTCGTCATCAAACGCGAAGGCAATGAATGGGACGAGAGCATCGACACCTCGTTGGACATCATCCACGACATCAAGCTGAAGACCAAGGAAGAGATCATCGAGCGCATGAAGGACCGCGGCATCGTGGGTCTGGGCGGCGCCTGCTTCCCGACACATATTAAATATATGTTGAAACCGGATCAGAAGTGCGAATACCTGATCATCAACGCCGCCGAGTGCGAGCCCTACATCTCCACCGACAACCGCGTGATTCTGGAGCGTTGCGAGCAGTGCATGATCGGTATCGAGATCGCGCTCATCGCTTCCGGCGCACCCAAAGCCATCATCGGCATTGAGGACAACAAGCCGCGCGCCATCAAGCTGTTGATGGAAACCGCTAAGCGTTATCCGAACATCGAAGTGCAACCTTTGCGCATCAAATACCCGCAAGGTGCTGAGAAACAGCTCATCAAGGCCATCACCGGCAGAAGCGTGCCGAACGGTGCACTGCCGATTTCCGTGGGTTGCATTGTCAACAACATCACCACGATGTACACCATCTACTTGGCGGTGCAGAAGAACAAACCAATTGTGCAAACCTACACCACCGTCTCTGGCCGTTCCTTGACGCCCGATCAGTGCAAGAACTACCGTCTGCGTATCGGCACCCCGATTTTGAGCGTGCTGCAGTCAGTGGGCATTCCTGAGGACACTGGCAAGATCATTTCCGGTGGTCCGATGATGGGCAAGGCCATCGCCAATTTGGGCGCCTACACCGCCAAGGGTATGTCGAGCCTGCTCTTCATGAACGA
>JAGBPE010000120.1 GCA_017633495.1 Bacteroidales bacterium
ATATGATTTATTTAGACAATTCAGCAACATCTTTCCCGAAACCCAATGAGGTTTACGAGTTTATGGACCATTTCTATCGCGTGCACGGCGTGAGTCCGGGACGCGCAGGTTATGACGCAGGCATCGAAACCGGCGAGGTTTTGACCGAAACGCGCCGTATGCTCACCAAACTTTTCAACGGCGGTACAGATGAGAAACGTCTGACCTTCAGCTACAACGCCACCGATTCTTTGAACATCCTGATTCAGGGTCTGGCGCGGAAGGGTATGCACGTGATCACCACGATGTTGGAGCACAACTCCGTGCTTCGTCCGCTCTACCATTTAGAGAAAGAGGGCATTATCGAAGTCACCTATCTGCCTTTCGACGCAGCTGGCTACGTGCATCCCGAAGATTTCGAGAAGGCTATCCGTCCGAACACCAAGATGGTGGTCTGCACGCAATGCTCCAACGTCATCGGTACGGTGCAACCTATTAAAGAAATAGGTAAGGTCTGCAAGGAACACGGCCTCATTTTCGTAGTGGACGGCAGCCAGGGTGCCGGTGCGGTGAAGATGGATATGATCGACTATAACGTTGACGCATACGCCTTTACGGGCCACAAATGCTTGATGGGACCCACCGGTATCGGCGGCAGCTACGTGCGCGACACTGTGGAGGTGCGTCACACCCGTTTTGGTGGCACCGGCGTGAAATCCGCCGTTCGCGACCACCTCGAAGAGTTCCCCTATCGTTTGGAAGCAGGTACCATCAACATGTTAGGTATCAGCGGTCTGCACGCAGGTGTGAAGTGGATCACCGAGAAGGGCATCGAGAACATCCACAACCAGGAGATGGCTTTGTGGAAACGTCTGCGCGACGGTATCAAGGACGTTCCCGGTGTGATCATCTACTGTGCAACCTCCGTAGAGAACCAGAACCCAGTGCTCTCCATCAACATCAAGGGTTTCGAAGCCATGGACGTGGGCACCATGCTCGACGTCGATTACGACATCGCATGCCGCACAGGTCTGCAATGCGCCCCGCTGGTGCACGAATGTCTCGGCACGATGAAGATTGACGGTACGGTGCGTTTAAGCATCGGCGCCTTCAACACCGAAGCCGACATCGACGCGTGCATCCAAGCCGTGAAGGAGATTGCCGCGATGAAGAACTGATCCCTTACATTTCCCCTCCCCGTAGAGACGTGCCACGGGGCGCGTCTCTACTTATTTTAAATTATTGGCAAGGAACATCTTTCCGAATGGGCCACGAAAGCATTAATGAAACACCATCTGTTACAAATTGTTCTTACATTATTGTTTATTGTTAGTGTTATTTTTGTGTCCATACATTTTAACGTTTTCGGCTACAAACCATCGTATGAAAAGAACCGGCAAAATTTCATCACGAATGAACGTTATTTTCAAAAAACGGAAGATTGCTTTTTGGAAATAGCTCGTTGCTGTTCGATTTCAGATTCAACTTGGGAAATCATACGTTTTTATATTGACGATTCACACAAAAATTTCGTCTTCGATCTATTTTTCCCTATGGAAAACAAATGGGAATTGTTATTCCCAATTAAGGACTCTAACGTTGAAATATGTCCAGAACAACAACAGATATTGCAATCCATCGGAATTGACTATCAAACTGTGAAGAAACTCTATTCGAATTTTAAAGAGACCAATTGTTGTAGGATTCAGAGAATTAACGGAAACAATCATGTTTTATTTGTTATGACATATAAGCAACTTGATTTTTATTCTATCAACTATATGTTTTATTCCCAGCCTATTGAAGCTGATTCAATACGTCCAACTTCTAATTCTTCGCTTGGCCAACGGGTGATAGTTTCTTCCTGGTGACCCTAAAATTGTTGTCCCAAGTTGTCCCCGTTGTCGTCCCCAAAAACAAATACATATTGTCGTCCCCGAACCAAAAAATTCCTATCTTCGCGCCATGATCCGCACCGCCACATACCCGCCCCAGCCCCCTCGTTACGATAACGGGGGTTATCGGTACTTCTTCAACGGGCAGGAGGGCGACAATGAGGTGCTTGGAGAAGGTGCTTTGCACGCCTTCGAGTACCGCATGCACGACACCCGCATCGGGCGGTTTTGGAGCGTGGACCCGCTGGCAGGGAAGTTCCCGTGGAACAGTGTGTATGCGTTTGCGGAGAACAGGGTTGTGGACGGAAGGGAGTTGGAGGGATTAGAATTCATATCTGTCAACAATTCTGGTGTTAATCCAGAGGCTTACGAAAATTCTGATGGAACATATAACCTTTCTTTCGGTGACATTGATTTCAATAATGTTTCAATGACAGAATTCAATGGCAACAACTATTTTGATATTGGCCAACATCTGTACTATGATAAGAATGGATGGAACACTATTGGAACAAAAGAAAACAGGATTACAGAATGGCCCAATAGACCAAAATTTGAAGACATGTGGGGTAATTTGCCATCAAAGAATATAAAAGCTCCTGATTTAATAGGAGGAATGGTCAAATTTAACTTTGACAATAATCCAAAGAGTTTTAGCAACACATGTGCGATAAGAATGTCAAGAGCATTAAATTATTCAAACTCCCCGGTAACACCACTACCTACTGAAAAGACGAAAGGACGGGCAGGAACAGGTGCGGATAAGAAATGGTATTATTATGGGGTTACAGAATTGAATTCTTATTTGAACAGAACATTTGGCCCCCCTGATTTGACTATTAACAGCACAAATTTGAGAGAGAACGATATTAGAAAAATTATTCAGAATGAAACGGGGATTATTTTTTTTAGAGTTTCAGGTTGGGATGATGCTGTTGGTCATTTTGATATGTGGAACGGTCATTCTGTGAAAAATTCAGAATATTTTAATCCATCTGGAAAAGCATCTCTATATGAAATAGATTTATGGTTCTTGGATGGTCAATAACAAATAAAAAATCATCATGTATCAAAATGAAAAAAACAGCGTTATCTGGTTTGATTATTGTACTTTCATTTTTTCAAATGAAAGCTCAAATGAACGACACGTTATTATTTCGCTTCTGCAATGACAACTATGAATGCGGATATTTAAACACAAACGGAGACACTATCATACCGGTAGGGAAATATAGTATTTGTTTTACTGATACCATCAAAAAGGTGGGCATAGTCCTAAAAGACAGTATGGGGTTCATCGCCATTGATGCGCGTGACAACATGCTTTTTGAGGTTTTTCCGTATGACAACGGTCCTGATTTTCCAAGTGAAGGTCTGTTTCGGATAGTAAATAATGAGGGTTTGATTGGATATGCTACTACAGATGGACAAATAGTCATTGCTCCGCAATATAAATGCGCATACCCCTTTGTCAAAAATAAAGCCAAGGTAAGTTGTGATTGCATAATCATTAGTGAAGGCGA
>JAGBPE010000121.1 GCA_017633495.1 Bacteroidales bacterium
TCAAGTTTCAAGTTTCAAGTCTCAAGTCTCAAATCTCAAATCAACTTTTGAACATAATATCCCGGACCATTGGGCCGAAGTCCGCTTCAATCTTCTTGAGGATCTGAGATTTGTGTCCGAAGAGTTCGAATTTGAGGGCGGCATTCTGCACACGCACATAGAGGATGCCGTTGCGCAGGTCCTCGCATTTCGAGAACTGGGCGCACATCGGCCCGACGTATTCCGGCCAACGGTCGAACAACATCTGCTTGTCCATCAAATGCTGCTTCCCCGACTGGCTCACAAACTGTCCAATCAGCTCCTTCAAATTTTTTTCGTGACTATCTTTCATCTCCTCATCTATAATATCTGCATATACTTGTGCGTTTGCAGCGACATGCGCCATTTGGGGTGGTCCAAAATGTATTGCACCAAACGACCGATGATGGCATTGCAACGGTTCCAGTCGGGCTGAAGGAAGAGCAGGCAGTTTTTGGAAACTTTCTTCGCATTCTCCTCGGCCCAATCAAGATCCTCGTCGCAACCGACAACCACCTTGAGTTCATTGGCTTTGGCGAGCATTTCGGGCTTCGGAGCGGCACCATATTTCGGGGAGAGACAAATCCAATCCCAATCGCCTGACAGCGGCTCCGAGCCGGAAGTCTCTAAAAAACAGCTAATTCCGTGTTCATGCATCTTCGAGCAGAGGTAGTCCATATTGTAAAGCATCGGTTCACCCCCGGTGACCACCACCGCACGAGCCGGCACCTTCGCCGCGCGCGCCACGATGTCGTCCACATCCAATTTCGGATACTTATTGGCATTCCAAGCCCGCATTTCGTCACAGAAGGAACAGCCCACTTCGCATCCGCCCACGCGCACGAAATAGGCCGCCTTTCCCGTATGATAACCTTCACCCTGCAACGAATAAAACTCCTCAACCACAGGGATATACATTCCTTTATCGCTTGCCATTTTCTACACTTCAATATGAATCGCAAAAATACACTTTTTTCAGAATAAACCTCTAAACCCCTAAACCTCTAAACCTGTAAACCCCTAAACCAAAAAATCGTATCTTTGCGCCCTGAATCACCTAAAGGTAAAATCATGCAAGAATACCAAATCCGACTGATGACCATTGAGGACTACGACCAGGTGTATGCGTTGTGGTCGATAACGGAAGGCATGGCGCTGCGCGGCTATGACGACTCCGCGGAGGGCATCGCCAAGTTCCTGAAAAAGAACCCCACCTCCAATTTTGTGGCCGTGATGGACGGCGAAATCGTGGGCGTGATTATGTGCGGCATGGACGGCCGCCGCGCCTACATCTACCACACCGTCGTGCGCAAAGACCTCCGTCAACGCGGCATCGGAAAAGCGCTGCTCGGCATGGTCTACCACGCCATCGAAGCCGAAGGAATCAAGAAAAACGGTCTGCTGGTTTTGAAGAACAACGAAGTGGGCAACACCTTCTGGAAAATGCAGGGCTGGACCGAGCGCGTGGACCTCAATTATTACAGCAAAAATAACGTGGAACAATAAGCGTATTTTTTGTATCTTTGCCCTTTCTTATTTAGAAACTTAAGTTATTATTATACAATCAATAAAGTACTTTAGATTATGTCAAAAGCATTGTTTTTAGGCGACGAAGCGGTGGCTCAGGCCGCTTTGGATGCCGGATTATCCGGAGTGTATGCCTACCCAGGCACTCCTTCCACTGAAATTACCGAATTTATCCAAAACTCCAAGCAGGGCAAGGCCGGCGAGGTGCACAGCATCTGGGCTGGCAACGAGAAAACCGCTATGGAATCTGCCATCGGCATGTCCTACGCTGGCAAACGCGCTATGGTCTGCATGAAACACGTCGGTCTCAACGTGGCTGCCGACCCCTTCATGAACTCCTCCATCACCGGCGCTAACGGCGGTCTCGTGGTGGTGGTCGCTGACGACCCCTCCATGCACTCCTCCCAGGACGAGCAGGACTCCCGCTACTATGCGAAGTTCGCTCTCATCCCGTGCTTCGAGCCCTCCAACCAACAAGAGGCTTACGACATCACCTACTATGCGTTCGAGATGTCTGAGAAATTCCGCACCCCCGTGCTGATCCGCCTCACCACCCGTCTCTCCCACTCCCGTTCCGGCGTGGAGCGCAAAGCTGAGCGTCCGCAAAACCCGCTCAACATCGAAAAAGACCCGAAACAATTCATCCTGCTGCCCGCCAACGCCCGCCGTCACTACCGTAAGCTGTTGGACAAGCAACCCGAATTTGAAAACGATTCTTTGAACTCTCCGTTCAACAAATACATCGACGGTGCCGACAAGAGCATGGGTATCATCGCTTCCGGTATCGCTTACAACTACCTGATGGAGAACTTCGAAGGTGGCAATTGTCCTTACCCTGTGCTGAAGATCTCCCAATACCCGCTGCCCACGAAGCTCATCGCCAAGATGGTCGATGAATGCGGCAAGGTGCTCATCGCTGAGGAGGGTTATCCTTTCATCGAAGAGCAAGTGCGCGGCGTGCTGAACCGCACCGGCAACATCATGGGTCGTCTGAGCGGCGAACTGCCTCGCGACGGCGAACTCAACCCGAACCTCGTGGCCAAGGCCCTCGGTTTGCCCGACACCTACGGCGCACCCGTTCCCGAACTGGTCGTTCCGCGTCCGCCCGCATTGTGCGTGGGCTGCCCGCACATCGACTCCTACACCGCCCTCAACAAGGCTATGGAGAAATACGGCAAGGGCAAAGTCTTCTCCGACATCGGTTGCTACACCCTCGGTGCTCTGCCTCCTTACAACGCCATCTACACCACGGTCGATATGGGTGCCTCCATCACCATGGCCAAGGGTGCCGCTGACGCAGGTCTCAGCCCGTGCGTGGCTGTCATCGGCGACTCCACCTTCACCCACAGCGGTATGACCTCCCTGTTGGATGCCATCTACGAGAACACCCCCATCACGGTGTTGATTCTCGACAACAGCACCACCGGTATGACCGGCGGTCAGGATTCCCACGCTCTCGGCGTGCTCGGCGAGATCTGCAAGGGCCTCGGCGTGAAGGAAGACCACATCCACCGCATCAACCCGCTGAAGGGTCATTTGGAAGAAAACGTGGCCATCATCGAGAAAGAACTTGAATATCAAGGCGTTTCCGTGATCATTCCGACCCGCGAATGTATCCAGACCTTGAGCCGCAGAATGAAAAAACAACAGGCTGCGAAAAAATAATTTTTCAAACAAAAACGAATTAAAAAATGAAAATTGACATTATATTAGCAGGTGTAGGCGGCCAAGGTATCCTTTCCATCGCCACGATCGTGGGCGCAGCCGCTATCAAAAGAGGAATGTACATGAAGCAGGCCGAAGTGCACGGCATGAGCCAGCGCGGCGGCGATGTGCAGTCCCATTTCCGTCTCTCTGACCAACCCATCGCTTCCGACCTTATCCCGCTGGGCAAGGCCGACATGATCATCTCTGTGGAGCCAATGGAGTCACTGCGCTATCTGCCGTGGCTGAAGAAAGACGGCTGGTTGATCACCAACGACCAACCCTTCGTGAACATCCCCAACTATCCCGACTTCGACGCTTTGAAGGCTGAACTGGCCAAGGTGCAGAACTGCGTGGCCATCAACGCCGACCAGATCGCCAAGGACCTCGGCTCTGCCCGCAGCTCCAACATGGTGATCCTCGGTGCCGCTTCTCCCTATCTGCAACTGCCTTACGAGGAAATCGAGAACGCCGTACGCGAAAACTTCGCCCGCAAAGGTGAAGACATCGTGAACGTGAACCTCGCCTGCATGAAGGCCGGCCGCGAACTCGCCGAAAAGAAATAGTCTACTCCCTGCCTGATGAATAATCTCATAGAATTTTTCAAAAGGGCATTTCATATCATCGTACTCGCCGTTCTTCTGATTCTGAGTGTCGTGATGCTGGGCAAGTCGTTGTCATTCAACGACTACCGACTATCAAGAGCCGTCCAAAGCATCGTAGGACCGATTCAGAAGAGCGGTGCCGAGATGATACATCGTTTTCGTTTAGGACCTGAAAACGAAGCATTGGTGCAGCAGAACATCGAACTGCTGCGCGAGCATGAGAACATGTTCATCGAAAAAACCGACACGACATTGACGGAGATGAGCAAACCCGACTCTATCAACACGAAACGGGTGCGCCTCTACGACTACACCTACGCGCACGTCATCTTCAAGACCACCGACCGCGCCTTCAACTACATGATTGTGGACAAGGGCGCCAACGACGGCATTGCCCGCGACATGGCGGTGCTCTCCCCTAACGGCGTGGCGGGCGTCGTCACCGACGTCTCCACCAATTTCGCCACGGTGCGCCCCATCCTGCACCCCGAAAGCCGCATCAGTGCGGTGGTGACCCCGGCCAACCAGAACGGCACTGTCATCTGGGAGGGCAGTGATCCCCGCGTGGCTTACCTCGAAGCCATCCCGCAACACTCCATCATCAACATCGGCGATTCCGTCTTCACCAACGGATTCTCCAACATCTTCCCCAAAGGACTCCTCATCGGCACCGTGAAAGAGGTGCAGGTGGGCAACAACGCCAGCTTCCTCACCATCAAAATCAAACTGGCAACACAATACACAGACCTCTACACGGTTTACCTCGTGGAAAACCTCTTCAAACATGAAATCGATTCCCTGAAAGCAAATTTCAAAGATGAATAACGTCATAGCCAACATATTACGGTTTCTGATACTGCTCATCGTTCAGGTGACCATCTGCCAGCATATCTGTCTGTTTGGCTATCTCACCCCGGCGCTCTTCCTGCTGGCCCTCTTCTTGCTGCCGCTGGAATTGCCGCTCTCGCTGCAGTATCTCATCGGCTTTGCCTCCGGCTTTGTGGTCGACGCCTTTGCACACACGTTGGGCGTCTCCTCCTTCGCCTGCACGCTGATGATGTTCCTCCGCCCCTACATCGCGCACTGGCTGAACGGCAACAACAATAACGCCTTCGAAAACATCGACCGACCCGTGCCAGGCGTCAAAGACTTCCGCTGGGTCTTCCTCTATACCCTCATCCTCACCTCCATCTACGAAATCACCGCCGTGATGCTCGAAACCATGACCTTCAAGAACTTCGGTCACACCCTGCTGGTCATCCTCGGCAACATCGTCTTCACCGTGTTCGTCATCCTCTGCATCGAATATATTTTCCATTCCCATACGAAGAATGAAGCGTAAGGTTAAGCTTTTCATCTTACTGTTCTTCAGCAGTATATGCATGTTCTCGTGCAGCTCCGTCCGGCATCTTCCGGAAGGGGAAAGCATGCTGGTGAGAAACAAGGTGAAAGTGGTGGATACCAAAAGCCAAGACTTCGACAACCTTAACTCCTACGTACGCCCCGTCACAAACAAAAAGTTCATCGATCTTTTCCGTATCAAAACGGTTTTCTACGACTGGGGAACGCCCAAAGTCATGAAAAACGGGGAGACCAAAGACACCAAATTCCGCAAGTTCCTGCGCGAGAAGGTGGGTGAAGCCCCCGTCCTGCTCGACAGCACTGAAATCGACAACTCCATCGACCAGCTGAAAATCGTCATGAAACAGCTCGGCTACTTCGACGCGGAGGTCGCTTACCAAGTGAAATACACGGGAAAACAGCGCAAAAAGTCGAAAGTGGACTATTTCGTCACCGCCCACGACCCCTATTTCATCAGTCATGTGGAGTATGACATCACCATTCCCGAGTACAAGCGCATCGTGGTCATCAACCAGAAAGACAAGCTGTTGTATGACGGGATGCAGTACAACGAATCCATCATCAACGACGAGCTCACCCGCATCATCAACCTCATTCGCAACGAGGGCTACTACTACGTGGAGAAGTCCATTATCCGGTGCGAGGTGGAGTACGACCCGGTCGACACGCTGGGCAACGACCCTAAGACGGTGCGACTCACCATCATGATGAAGATTCCCCAACATGAGAACGCCGCACGCTACCTCTACAAATATCAATATAATAACATTTATATAAATCCTGACGAGCAGACGCTGTCGCAGCAGGAGCGAATCTACGACACCACCTACTACCGTTGGCACAACCGCACCGACACCTCCAATCTCTACTTCATCGAAGAGCTTTTCAACGGAGAGAAGCTCAAGCCCTATATCTCCTACAAAACCATCTCCAACGCCATCTACACCCGCACTGGCGACACCTACACCCAGATGGCCCGAAGTAGCAGTAACCGTGCCCTCAACAGCCTCGACAATTACGACTATGTCAGCATTGCCTTCCGCGAGAACGAAGCGCTCCTCGACTCCCTCCACAAGACCGGCTATCTGGACGTCATCTACAAATTGATTCCTAAAAAGCAGCACAGCATAGGCGGTCAGTTAGAGCTGCGCAACGACAAATCCGCGCTGTCGCTCACCTACACCAACCGCAACATCTTTCGAGGCGCCGAACACCTCTCCATCAACCTGTCGGGCGGCTATTTCTACTACTCGCTCACCAATCTCTTCAAGAGCACCAACGCCTACTCCTACCCTGAATTCGGCCTCTCCGCCAAGCTCGACATGCCCAACCGTATCTTCCTCTTCAACAGACATATCCGCGACGGCGCGGTCTCCCGAAGCACCTCTTTCAACTTCGGTGTCAACTACTCCGGACTCTACCACCGATTGATTTACAATGCCTCCCTCACCTATCGCTGGGTCCCCTCCTACAACGTCTCCCACAGCTTCAGTCCGATTGACGTGAGCACCATTAACAACAGCGACAAGCGCATCACCTACCTGCTGAACTACGACAAATATCCGCTTTCCTACCAGAACAAGTTCGGCAAGTTCATGCTTTTCTCCACCAAATACACCTTCAACTACTTGGTACCCAAATTCATAGAATCGCGTAAGCACAACATGAACCTGAATCTGGCATGCGAATCTTCCGGCTTGCTGCTGAAGGGATTAAACGCGCTCTTCAACCCCAAAGAGCACTGGGTGATCGGTCAGAACGGGCTCGACAGCACAGGTTACGACTACACCACCTTCGAGAAGGTCGAAGTTCTGTGGAACTACACTTATACCATCAATAAAGACAATGCCATTGCGATGCGCTCCGACATCGGCGTCATCATCCCATTGGACAAGCAGTCTTACGTTCCCTACGAAAAGGGCTTCTATATGGGTACGAGCAGCAGTATGCGCGGCTGGAGCTACCGCGGTCTCGGTCCCGGCAGCTACCACCACGGAGCCGACACGCTCTATACCGGCGACATCAAAATCGAGTTCAACTTCGAGTACCGCGGCACCATCTACCGCTCCTTCAAATACGGCATCTTCACCGATGTGGGCAACATCTGGCTCTCCCGCAAAGAGGAGGACATGCCCGGCGCTGAATTCTCCTTCAAGCGCTTCTACAAGGAGCTCGCCGTGGACGTGGGCGTGGGTCTGCGCCTCGACTTCGACTTCTTCGTCATCCGCCTTGACTGGGCACTGCCCATCTACGACCCGACCCGCATCGAAGAGCAGGGCCGTGTCATCAACCTGAAATGGTTCTCACCTCCACATCCGCTGACCTTCGCCCAAGGTCTGAAACTGGCCATCGGCTACGCCTTTTAGGTTTAAGGTTTATGGTTTATGGTTTAAGGTTTAAGGTTTATAGTTTAAGGGAGTCAACCTTATACCTTAAACCTTAAACCTTAAACCTTAAACCACTGAAAATCAGCAATGTTAATAACACTGTTTATAACTATTCCAAAGAGGTTGAAAACCTACAAATGGAATTTCTATCTTTGCAGCGGTTCAGGTTCTGAACGGATGAAAAGGGAACGCTGTGAGAATCAGCGGCTATACCCGTAGCTGTGAGTTCCGATTTGCGCTTTCTCCATGATGTCACTGACTTTTTCGGGTCGGGAAGGCGGGGAAAAGCGGGAACGAGCCAGAAGACCTGCCTGCAACCATAGATCGTAGCTTTCGGGACTAAGAGCCGACGAGATTTAGCAGAGATTAGTGCAATTTCTCCCTGAGCTGTTTTTATTAACCACCAAAACCTTAACCATTAATGGATCAACTGTACATCATCAAGCGCAACGGCAAGCGGGAACCCTTCTCGGCCGACAAAATCAAAAACGCCATCGCGAAAGCGTTCCTCTCCGTGAACAGCTTCGCCACGCAAGACGTGCTCATCAACGTCATGAGCCGCCTCAAAATCCACGACGGCATCTCCGTGGAGGAGATCCAGAACCAAGTGGAGATCTCCCTCATGGCCGAACGCTACTACGAGGTGGCCAAAGCCTACATCTTGTACAGACAACGCCATTATGAAGACCGCGAGGTGAAGGAGAAACTCGACTTCCTCATCAACTACTGCAACGCCTCCAACGCCGCCACCGGCTCCAAATACGACGCCAACGCCAACGTGGAGCGCAAAAACATCGCCACCCTCATCGGCGAACTGCCCAAGTCAAACTTCATCCGCCTCAACCGCAGAATGCTCTGCGACCGTATCAAAGACCTGTACGGCAAAGAACTGTCCGACAAATACTTATACCTGCTCAACCACCATTTTATCTATAAGAACGACGAGACCAGCATCGCCAACTACTGCGCCTCCATCACCATGTACCCCTGGCTGCTCGACGGCACGAAGAGCATCGGCGGAAACGCCTCCGCGCCCACGAACCTCAAGTCCTACTGCGGCGGCTTCATCAACATGGTCTTCATGGTCTCCAGCATGCTCAGCGGTGCCTGCGCCACCCCAGAGTTCCTGATGTACATGGACTACTTCATCCGCAAGGAATATGGTGACGACTACTACGAACACAGCGACAAGGTGGTGGATCTCTCCGTGCGTCAGCGCACCATCGACAAGATGATTACCGACAGCTTCGAACAGGTGGTCTATTCCATCAACCAGCCCACCGGTGCGCGCAACTTCCAGTCCGTCTTCTGGAACGTGGCCTACTACGACCGCTACTACTTCCAGAGCCTCTTCGGTGAGTTCCGCTTCCCCGACGGCACCAAACCCATCTGGGAATCCCTCAGCTGGCTGCAAAAACGGTTTATGCGCTGGTTCAACCAGGAACGCCTCCGCTCGGTGCTCACCTTCCCGGTAGAGACCATGGCGCTGCTCAGCAAGGATGGCGACATCATCGACACCGAATATGCCGATTTCACCGCAGAGATGTACGCTGCCGGCCACTCTTTCTTTACCTACGTGAGCGACAATGCCGACTCTTTGAGCAGCTGCTGCCGTCTGCGCAACGAAATCCAGGACAACGGCTTCAGCTACACGCTTGGTGCGGGCGGTGTCTCCACCGGTTCCAAGAGCGTGCTCACCATCAACATTAACCGCTGCATCCAGTACGAATGCCGCAACAATATCCCGCAATTCCAGTTCGTGGAGGAGGTGATCGACCTGATGCACAAGGTGCAGATCGCCTACAACGAGAACCTCAAATATCTGCAATCCAAAGGCATGCTGCCGTTGTTTGATGCCGGCTACATCGCCATCAACCGCCAGTATCTCACCATCGGCGTGAACGGTCTGGTGGAGGCTGCCGAATTCCTCAGCATCCCGATTGACGACAACCCGCAATACCAACACTTCGTGGAGAACATCCTCGGTTTGGTGGAGAAGTACAACCACCAATACAAGAGCAAAGAGCTGCTCTTCAACTGCGAGATGATTCCCGCCGAGAACGTGGGTGTGAAGCACGCCAAGTGGGACCGCGAAGACGGCTACCGTGTGCCGCGCGACTGCTATAACAGCTACTTCTACCGTGTGGAGGACGACTCGCTGAACCTGATCGACAAGTTCCGTCTGCATGGCGCGCGCTACATTGCGCACCTCACCGGCGGTTCCGCTCTGCACGCCAATCTGGAGGAGCACCTCTCACAGGCGCAATACCGCCAGCTGCTCCGCGTGGCGGCACAGGAAGGCTGTAACTACTTCACCTTCAACATCCCGAACACCGTCTGCAACGACTGCGGTCACATCGA
>JAGBPE010000122.1 GCA_017633495.1 Bacteroidales bacterium
AGCAGGGTGACCAGCGTTTTGTCAGGCAGGTGTCTGTAGACCAGCGCTTTGGAGAAACAGTCGGTGGCCATGTACTTTTTGTCGCAACGTGCGGCGATGTATTTTGGCATGCCCGCTTGTCCGTAGTGCTTGTAATCTTTGCCGAGGTACATGTCGAGGCAGATGAAGATGGTGTTCTCGTAACCGAAAACCTGAGGGATCTCGAAGTTGATACCGGAAACCAGCGTGCAGAAATCGGGAACGTTGTCGTTCGGGAAGTGGGTGAGGTAAATGCTCATGGCCGATTTGAGTTGGGATTTAAGTCCTGAAAGGTCAGCGAACTGCACTTGCGTATCTTTGTAAATTTCTTGGATGACGGGATCGTTGAGGTACCCTTTCATCGACTGAATCATCTCAGTGTTCTCCCAAGCGCCGTTGGCGATAATGTTTTCCGGGTATTTGCCGTAGAGTGCTTTGAAACCTTCGGCCATATTGTTCTTGTCCATGCTGAACAGATCTTGCTCATAGCGCAAAATCTTGATCTCAACATTTTTGGCTTTCTTCACCTGTTCTGCGGTCAGTGTGGGTTTTGCTACATCCACAGAAGTGTTCTTTTTCTTGCATCCTGTGCATCCCATACAGATAATCAGCACGATACAGAGGATGGATAAGAGGTTCTTTCTCATAAGGTTCTTCGTTTTTTGAAAGGGCAAAAGTACGATTTTTTAGTCATTGAGAATGATAATTTATGTATTTTTGCACTTTCAAATTGAGTAATCATTAATATAATAGACAAATGGCAAGAGTATTAATTATCGGAGCGGGCGGCGTTGGTTCCGTCGTGGCTCACAAATGCGCTTCCGTACCGGAAGTTTTCACTGAAATCATGTTGGCCTCCCGCACGAAGGCGAAATGCGACGCCATCGCTGCGCAGATTGGCGGCAACCGCATTCAAACTGCACAGGTGGATGCCGACAATGTGGAGGAAACCATCCGTCTGCTCGAAAGCTACAAGCCTGATTTGCTGATTAATGTGGCGCTGCCTTACCAGGATCTTCCCTTGATGGATGCTTGCTTGGCCACCAAGACCAATTATATGGACACCGCCAACTACGAGCCTCGCGACAAGGCGAAGTTCGAGTACAGCTGGCAGTGGGCTTACCACGATCGTTTCAAAGAGGCAGGTATCATGGCGTTGCTGGGCTGCGGTTTCGATCCGGGCGTGACCAGCATCTACACTGCGTATGCCGCCAAACATTACTTCGACGAGATGCACTATCTCGACATCGTGGACTGCAACGCCGGCGACCACGGCAAGGCTTTCGCCACCAACTTCAACCCCGAAATCAATATCCGTGAGATCACCCAACGCGGTAAATATTGGGAGAACGGTCAATGGGTGGAGATTGATCCGATGTCGATTCACCGTCCCGTGGAGTACCCGAATATTGGCGATCGTGAATCCTATCTGCTTTATCATGAGGAACTTGAGTCTCTTGTGAAGAGCTATCCGACCATCAAGCGCGCCCGTTTCTGGATGACCTTCGGACAGAAATACCTCACCGTGCTGAACGTGCTGCAAGAGATCGGCATGACCAGCATCAAGCCCATCAACTACAAGGGCATGGATATCGTGCCGTTGCAGTTCCTGAAGGCTGTGCTGCCCGAACCCTCCTCTCTGGGCGAAGGCTACCACGGACAGACCTCCATCGGTTGTCAGATCAAGGGTATCAAGGACGGTAAAGAGCGCACCTACTATGTGTGGAACAACTGCGACCACGCGGAGTGTTTCAAGGAAGTGGGCGCACAGGCAGTCTCTTACACGACCGGCGTGCCTGCCATGCTCTGTGCGAAGATGATCCTCACCGGCACATGGCAAGGCAAGGGCGTCTTCAACGTCGAGCAGTTCGATCCGGATCCGTTCATGAAGGAGATCGGTGGTTATGGTCTGCCGTGGAACGAGCAGGTGGATCAGCCGCTGCCCGTTTATGCTCACGAGTAATGTTTTTTTAAAACAAGAATTATTCAAGAATAAACAAGAATTTTTTTGGGGGATAATTCTTGTTAAGATAGTAAATCATTTAAAAAATAACTGCCGATGATTTTTCGGCAGTTATTTTTTTGCAATAATTTATTGTGAGTTCCGTTGATTCTTTTTTAATTATTGTTTAAATGAAAATGAATATTGATAAAGAAAAAATTAAAGGAACAGTGTACCAAATTATCGGAGCAGCAATGGAAGTGCATAATGAATTGCGTTGGGGTTTGCTTGAACCCATTTATAATGAAGCATTACATCTTGAATTGCTTGATCGAGGTATTGAAAACGAATCAGAAAAGTATTTACCATGCTTTTATAAGCATCACCAATTGGAAAAGTATTATAAAATGGATCTTGTTGTAGGAGAAGTAGTGGTAGAATTAAAATCTGTCAGTGAATTGGTGCCTGCACATCGAGCACAACTTTTCAATTATATGCGCTTGACAAAAAAGTCAGTAGGTCTTCTAATTAATTTCGGACAACCAAGTTTACAAGGAGAGAGATATCTTTATTCTGAGGCCGCCAACGAATGTTTCATGGTTGACAAAGATATGCGACGCCTTGATGATATTTATGAAAAATTTATGCTTATTCATGAATAATTTATGTTATTAATATTCTTTCACCTCAATTCTCCAAACAATATTCTCGTTATCAATATAATATAAATAATTATGACTAAGTTGAAACGCAAAGATTTCGGGGATTGAAATGTTGATTTCTTGGATGCTTAAAGGCGAAGTTTCCGTTGGCAGTGTGTATCGGTATAGCGTTTTGTCTTTCAGATAAATGATCTGGTCTTTCATCAGTTGCATGGTTTGCACTTCGGGAATGGGGATCATCTTCTCGTAAGTGCCGAAGAAATCGAAAAGGCAGATGCCGTGGAGAGTGTCGAGGAGGGCGATGCGGTGTTCCGGGACGACTTGCATGTCGGTAGGATGGAACTCGCCGGGGAAGGTGATGTGCGTCTGACTCAACGTATTGAGACTCAAGTCGGTGATGATGAGATCTTGGTTGGTCTCGTCGTAGAGTACAATCTTGTTAGGGTTGCCCATAGCTGCTAATGTGACGGTCATCAACCCTTTGTCGAAGAGGCTCTGCGGACCATTGATTGGGGACAATTCGTTGTTCAACAGCAGTACGGTGCCGCTCTCTTGGTAGAAGACGAGGATTTTGGAAGCGATACCGGCATCCACCCGCGAAATGCTGCCCCACGTGGGGTCGCTGAAGTTCTGCAGTTTGACGCCGTCGGCTGTGTAGGAATCCAAAGTCGAACCCATCGTGAGGAAGACGTTGCCCTGCAGGTCGGTGGTGACGTACTCATACAGCTTGTCCGCAAAAAAAAGTCGCTCCTGGGCACTCACGCTCAGGGCGACTGAAAGTATTATAATGATGGTGATGAGTTGTTTCAAGTTTCAGGTTTCAAGTTTCAGGTTTCAGGTTTCAAGTTTCAGGTTTCAGGTTTCAGGTTTCAAGTTTCAGGTTTCAAGTTTCAAGTTTCAGGTTTCAAGTTTCAAATCTCAAATCTCAAATCTTAAAACTTACAGCCGATGGTGGCTACAACGCTGTGGGATTTGCTGGTGTAGAGTCCTGGTTCGCCTTGGGGATCATACAACCAGTAACTGTCTTTGTTCAAACGGAATACGTAAGCCAAGTCGGCGAACATCACCTTGCCTCTGAAACCCAGACCGCCAGAGATGAAGTGGGTGGTGTTGTTGAAATCTTGGGGAGCTGATTTGTAAGGGGAGGTCTTCAGGCGGTAGCCGGCGCGCAGGGCGAAACCTTGGGTGATGTTCACTTCCGCACCCACACGTACATTGTGTGCAACCCCGAATTTTGTTGAAACGGCCTCGTTTTCTCTCACGAAATCGTAGTCGTCGGCGTATAAATTGGCCATTCCGTAGTTTTCGAACTCATATTCCGCCGCGATGAAGGCGCGTTTGGCAATCAGGAACGAAGTGTTGACGTTGAATTTCAGCGGTGTGGTCAGCGAGTAACGGTAAGCGTTGTTGTAGTAATTGGTGTTGCGCTCGCCGCTGCTGTAGCTGGTGGTCATCTCGCGATAGAAGTTGTCGCGAATGGTCCAGTAATAGGTGGGCGTGTGGAAAGCGGCACCGATGCGCACGAAATCGGCGGGTTGGTAGATGAAACCTAACTTGAGGTTCACACCCGTACCGGAATTGCGCTGTTCAGAGTACCAGTCATAGTAGTTGATGCCGTAAATGTTGCCTCCCTCTGCAGGTTCTTCGGTATACATGGTGGTCTCTTTGAAATTGAGGAACGGGAAGCCGATGGTGGCGCCCAAGAATAACTTGTCGTTGTAGTTTCCGCCCACGCTGATCACCATTTCGTCAATGGAACCATAACGGTTGACCACCGCATTCTGTTTGAGGTCTTGGTCGTCGAACAGACTGTAATACTGGTTGTTAGTGCCAGGAAGTGTGTCAATCAGCCAGCTGTTCCATGCCAGTTGACCGTCGCCAGTGAGAAGGTTGTAGGGGGTTCCGTTCACGTGGTTCACCACTTGATCCATCATGGTGGTGTGGGTGTTGGCACTGAAGCGGAGCGTGTTGTTGAAGTCCATGATGCGGTTGTAACCAAAGCCGAACTGCCAGGCTTTCCAGTTGTTGTCGCCTTTGATCTTGTGTACGGAGACAATGCCAGCCTGTGGAACCGTGTATTTGGTCTTGCGGGTCATGTTGTGATTCCCGTAGTAGTAAGAGTCGTTGTAGGTGAAGGTGAGGTTCATCGGGGTGAAGGTCACCTCATGGCGTTTGAAGAGGCCGATGGAGGCGGGGTTGGTGCTGAGCGCCGAGAAGTCGCCGCCCGTGGCTCCGAATGCGCCGCCGGCTCCCATGAAACGTGCCGTGCCCCAGTAGTCGGCTTGCGAAAAGGTGAAGGCTTCGTAGTCGCCTTGCGCGTTGGCCATTCCGATGATGCCTAATATTGCGATGATGAAGGTTGTTATCTTTTTCATTTTTTTAAAGTTTACAGGTTTATAGGTTTACAGGTTTATAGGTTTACAGGTTTACAGGTTTATAGGTTTACAGGTTTAGCGTCTGCCGCCGGAGTGGGAGCCGCCGCTGCTATAGGAGCCGCCACCTCCACGGGAGGAGCTGGAGCTGCTGTGAGAGCCGCTGCTGTATGAGGAACGGCTGCTGGAAGAGGAACTGTAGCTGGAGCGACTGCTGCTGGAAGAGGCGGGACGGCTGCTGCTCGAAGGAGCGCTGTTGTTGCTTCTGGAGGGAGCGGTCGTGGTGGGACGGCTGTTGCTGCTCGACGGGTTGTTGTAGTTGGAGCGGGTGTTGGCAGGAGCGGGAGAGGCCGGTCTGGTCGTGGTGGACGGTACAGTGCGAGTGGTTGTAGTGGTGCGGGGAGCGGTAGTAGTGGTCGGAGTTGTCGTGGTGCCGGTGCTCGGACGAGTGTTGTTGGTCGGTCTGGTCGTTGTCGGACGGGTAGTCGTGCTTGAAGGAGTTACCACCGTGCGGGTTACGGTCGTCGGACGAGTCGTGGTCGTAGTGGTAGTGGTCGGGCGAGTTGTAGTCGTAGTGGTTGGAGTGGTGCTGCTGTTTCCGGAACTGTTTGTTCTGGCGGAAGTTACCGTTGTCGGATTTGCCGTTGCGGGCTTGGTGGTAGTAGAGGTAGGAGCGTTTACGGTAGCAGGAGCTGCAGAGCCGTTAGAGGAAGATCCTGCAGTTAAGTTCGTAGGATTCATATCGGTGCGGGCGCTGGAGACCGTTTTGCCAGAAGGAGTTGCAGACGTGGAAGTAGTGGTGGTGGTGCCGTTGTTTGAGCTGCCGTTGAAGCTGCTGCCACCGCCCGTGGTGCCGGCGATTTGGTCGTAGCGTTGGTTGAAGGAAGTGGCGGTAGTGGAGTAGTAGTTGTTCGTTTCACCGTTGCCATAACCACCTGCTATAGGACCATTTACGCCATCGTGATCAGGACGTTCGCCGCGACCGCCATTGCCGTTGCCACCGTTGCCCACAGAGGGTCCGATGTTGTTGCGGTGACCATAGAAGTAGCTATTGTTGTGGTCGTGGTTGTTGTGATACCAGTCGATGGAAGCGGGACCGTGAGGACCATGGGGACCGTAAGGGCCTGGATAGTACGGATCCCAGGCGTAGTAGGGATAAGGACGGTACCAACCCCAACCGTAGTTGAAACCGCAGCTGTACCAGAAGGGATCGTAGTAGTAGGGACGATAGTAGTAGCTCGGCCACCACCAGTTGTAACCCATGTAGATGCTTAAGCCAAAGCTGGCAGGGCAGTAATCATACCAGTACATGTTGGTGAAGAAGGGATCGTAGTAACCGAAACCCAGAGAAACGTTAGTGTGAAATCTGCTGAGTCGGGAACTGTAGCTGTAATCGTAATAGTCGTCAGGATCATAGCCATAGCTGCTGACGGCGGCTGTGGAATCGTCTACTACCTCCATGTAGGTGGTGATCACGGGTTCGCTGCTTCCCGGATAGTAGGTCAGCGTGCGGAGGAGGTTGCCGTTTTCGTCAGTCTCGTAAATGATGGAATCGGGCTCCACAGTGGCGTTGGGTGCGGCCGGATTGGCGGCCATAGCCTTCATTTCGTCCGATGATGAGGTGTATATGTCATCGTAGTAGGCGAAGTTCGCTGTGGAACAAGCTGCTAATAAGCAAGTTATTGCGCTTAGTACGATAAAAATTTGTTTCTTCATAATGTCCTCCTTATCTCTTATTTTGTTATTTTTGCACCTTAATTTTCAATTAGACGGCAAAAGTACTAAAAAGTTAATTATACAGAAAATTTATGGCTAAAAATTTTTGTTCAAGAGAAGAGAACTATTCACAGTGGTACAATGACATTGTGAAAAAAGCGGATTTGGCTGAGAATTCTTCCGTGCGCGGATGTATGGTAATTAAGCCTTACGGATATGCCATTTGGGAGAAAATGCAGCGTCAACTGGACCAAATGTTTAAAGATACGGGCCATTCCAACGCCTATTTCCCGATTTTTATCCCGAAATCCTTCTTCAGCCGCGAGGCCAGCCACGTGGAAGGTTTCGCCAAAGAGTGCGCAGTGGTGACCCACTATCGTCTGAAAAACGATCCCAACGGCGGCGGTGTTGTCGTGGACCCCGACGCAAAACTGGAAGAGGAGCTCATCGTGCGCCCCACTTCCGAGACTATCATCTGGGATACCTACAAAAACTGGATCCAATCCTACCGCGACCTGCCGATTCTTTGCAACCAGTGGGCTAACGTGGTTCGTTGGGAGATGCGCACCCGCCTCTTCCTCCGCACTGCCGAGTTCTTGTGGCAAGAGGGTCACACCGCTCACGCCACCCGCGAGGAAGCTCTCGAAGAGACCGACAAGATGATTCACGTCTATGCTGATTTCGCTGAAAAGCACATGGCTATCCCCGTCATCATGGGTGTGAAATCCCCGAACGAACGCTTCGGCGGCGCCCTCGACACTTACTGTATCGAGGCTTTGATGCAGGATGGCAAAGCACTGCAGGCCGGTACTTCCCACTTCCTCGGACAGAACTTCGCCAAAGCTTTCGACGTGAAGTTCCTCAACCAGAAGAACGAGCTCGAATATGTGTGGGCTACCTCTTGGGGCGTCTCCACCCGACTCATCGGTGCGCTCATCATGACCCACTCCGACGACAACGGTCTCGTGTTGCCTCCGGTGTTGGCTCCTATCCAAGTGGTCATCGTCCCGATTTACAAGACCGACGAACAACGCGAACAGATTGCTGCTAAGGTAGATACACTTGTGCAGCAACTGAAATCTCTTGGCATTTCCGTCAAGTTCGACAACGACGACACCAAGCGTTCCGGTTGGAAGTTCAACGAATACGAACTCAAGGGTGTGCCTGTGCGCGTGGCCATCGGACCCAAAGATATGGAGAACAACGAGGCTGAGGTTGCCCGCCGCGACACCATGGAGAAGTACAACGTCTCCTTCGACACTTTGGTGGAGCATATCCAGAAGCTTTTGGAGGAAATCCAGCAGAATTTGTACAACAAAGCCCTCAAATTCAGAGAAGAACACACCTTCAAGGCTGATACTTGGGACGAATTTGTCGATTTGCTCGACAACAAGCCCGGTTTTGTCTATGCACACTGGGACGGCACGCCCGAGACCGAAGAGAAGATCAAGGATCTCTGCAAGGCAACCATCCGTTGCATCCCGTTCAACAACCCGCAAGAGGAGGGCAAGTGCATCCTCACCGGCAAACCGTCACACGAGAGAGTGCTGTTTGCCCGCGCATATTAGGAATTAAATAACTGAAATTTAATATAAAATTTATATTTCAAACTATTTCCAACTCTAACCTAACTCTAACCTAAGTCTAACTTAAATCTAACCTAAGTTAACATGGAAAAAAACGACAAATATGCCGAATCTCTTGCGGCCTTTCGTCACCTCTTGGAGATCATGGACGAGCTTCGTGAGAAGTGTCCGTGGGATCGTGAACAGACCTTCGACACGTTGCGCAACCTCACCGTGGAGGAGACCTTCGAGTTGGCAGATGCCATCATCGAGAAGGACTATCCCGACATGTGCAAGGAGCTCGGCGACCTGATGCTCCACATCGTCTTCTACTCGAAGATTGCTTCCGAGCAGAATCTCTTTGAGGTGAAGGATGTGGTTAATCAGCTGTGTGACAAACTGATACGTCGTCATCCTCATATCTATGGCGAGGTCAAGGCTGATTCCGCCAATCAGGTGCACGAGAATTGGGAGAAGATCAAACTGCAGACCGAAGGGAACCGCTCCGTCTTGGGCGGCATCCCTTCCGGTATGCCTGCTATCACTAAGGCCTACCGTATTCAGGACAAGGTGAGTGGCGTGGGTTTCGACTGGGACAACCGCGACCAAGTGTGGGACAAGGTGCAGGAGGAGCTCGGTGAACTGAAAGCCGAAGTGGACAATCCCACTCCCGACCAAGCCCACATCGAAGAGGAGCTCGGTGACGTTCTCTTCGCCATTGTCAACTACTCCCGCTTTATCAATGTCCACCCTGAAGATGCTTTGGAGAAGACCAACCGCAAATTCATGCGCCGTTTCCAACTTCTCGAACAATATGTGAAGGCCGATGGACGTTCTCTTACGGATATGTCGCTGGCGGAGATGGACGTTTATTGGGAGAGAGCGAAGAAAGAGTTAGCAGTTAGTAGTTAGCAGTTAGGGCCGCAAATCGTAAACCGCAAAATCGTACATTGCAAACAGAAAATCTCAAAAATGAGACATAATTTAAATATAGTATATATAATATTAATGTGTATTGTCATCGCGATGATGCCGACGGGAGCGATTGCGCAGAAGGGTTCGAAGGCGGCGCCGTTGTGCGAAAAGGCGAAGCAGTGTCTGAAAAGCAACGATTTCGACAAGGCATTGACGTACCTTTACCAGGCGCAAGCGAAAGATCCGTATTTTTCGGACATCTATATCATGAAGGGCGACATCTTCAACTTCCGTTTGCAGTCCGACTCCGCCATGCTCAACTACCAACGTGCCATCGATCTTATCGGTGATCCTGACCCGATGCTCTATTTCATTGCAGGTAACGAAGGTGCGAAGTGCGGTGCCTACGAGTATGCTCTCAACACTTTGCAACTCTTTCTCCAGAAGGGGTTGCAGTATTCTTCCGTTCATCCCGAAGCACAAAAGACCATCGCCAACTGCAAGTTTGCCATCGAAGCCATCAAGCATCCGATGAATTACGAGTTGGTGAACCTCGGATCCAATGTCAATTCCGATTGGGACGAATTCCTTGCCGCCATCACTGCCGATGACGAGCAGATTGTTTTTACCGTGAAACACCCTCGCGATAATGGTACGGTTTGTGCTTTTTGTCTTAATGAAGAAGACCTTTACAGTAGTACCAAGTCTCCCGACGGAGATTGGGGACAGCGCCAACTGCTCGGTCCGCCCATCAAGACGGGTTATAACGAAGGGGCGCAGTGTCTTTCCCCCGATGGCAAGTACTTGCTCTACACCATGTGCGATGCTGATTTCGGCATGGGCAGTTGCGATCTTTACTGGGCAAAACGTATGGGCGACAAGTGGTCGCGGCCCCGAAACTTCGGTGCGCCTGTAAATAGTGGGGCGTGGGAGAGTCAGCCTACGATGGCTGCCGACGGCATGACCATCTATTTTGCCTCTTCACGTCCGGGCGGCTATGGCGGTATGGACATCTGGAAGACTACCATGACGGCCGAAGGCGAGTTTTCGATTCCCGAAAATCTCGGTCCTGCTATCAACACCCCGGGTGACGATGCCGCACCTTTCATTCACAGTGATGGCCGCACCCTCTACTTCGCATCCAACGGTCGTGTGGGTATGTGCGGCTACGACCTCTACTACGCTACCCTCCAACCTGATGGCTCATGGAGCGAGCCCAAGAATATGGGCTATCCCATTAATTCGCCTGCCGACGAGATCAACATTTTCATCAATGCTATGGGTACGATGGCATACGTGGCCTCCGATAAGGACGGCGGCTTCGGAGGACTCGACCTCTACAGCTTCGTGCTCGACGATCAGTTGCGTCCCAACCCTGTCACCTACATCAAGGGACATGTGCGCGACGCATTCACGGGCGATCCGTTAGCTGCTCGTATTGAGATGATCGACCTGAATACCAAGCAGTTGATGACTTCTACCACCTCTGATGCACAGACAGGTAGCTACCTTGCCTGCATCCATACAGGTGGCAACGTCCTGCTCAACGTATCCCATCCCGACTATCCCTTCTACTCCGAGAACTTCCAAATCGAGAAATCCTACACCGAGCTTTCCCCCTATTTGAAAGAGATTCGCCTGCAGCCTACCGATGTAGGTACGGTGGTGACCCTGAAGAATGTCTTCTTCGATTTCGACAAGGCGGAGTTGAAGCCTGAGTCATACGTGGAACTCGATAAGTTGGTGGACTATCTCCGTACCAACAATATCCGGATTGAGATCGGCGGTCATACTGACGACCAGGGTACTGACGAGTACAACGACCGTTTGTCGGAGAGCCGAGCCAAGTCGGTGTATGACTATCTGGTGTCGAAGGGCATCCCTGCCGCGCGTCTGCAGTACAAGGGTTACGGCAAGCGTGTGCCGGTTGCCGACAACAGTACCGAGGAGGGCAGGGCGACGAACCGGAGGACGGAGTTTAAAATCATCAGGTAATTGATAATTGATAATTGATAATTGATAATTGGGGGGGATGATACGTAATACTCAGGATGAAACTATTTGAGTATTAGTGAATTACATAGTATCGCGTCGAGAATTGAAAATTTCGGCGCGATTCGTGTATTTATACGCGTCGTTCGATTCTCGAGAGGATATTAAAAAGGGGAATTGTGTCTGAGTGGTATAATACAACAATAAAAAGATAGTCGTTTCTGGCAACGGCACCATTCCCCTTCTTTTAGATTTGACGAATGAGCGAGTGCAGAGGAAAAGCTTGCTTTTGCTATGCCGAGCGAAGAGGAAAAGCAGGCTTGCCTGCAACGGTGCCCGGAGGGCGGGGTAGTAATATAAGCAATTGGCCGAAGGCCATCATTGTAACCAAACTTTCGTGTCCCTCGTATAACCAAATAAAACCCAAATACTATGTAAAAAAAGTTGTTTATAACTTGTCAATACCTGTTAATAGCCTGTTGAAATTTTTTTTCATGTTTGTGTTATTTCGTAATGCATTGATAATAAGTGTATTATGAAAAAAATTAAAAAAAATCAAAAAAAATTAGATGAATGAACAAACAATGAAAAAAAAATGTATTTTTGCAGGTTAAAAATTATGTATAGTGTAATGTAATGTATAGTATTGACTTAAAGAGAGAAAAAGAGAGAAATTAAAGAAAAATAAATAATATAAATTACAAATTAAACAAAAAACAGTATGAAAAAACTATTATCAATTTGCTTTCTAAGCATTCTGCTGGGGCTTCTGAGCTTCGGCGTAAGGGCGCAAAGCAACAACTGTAGTGGTTTCTGGATAGAGAATCTCCAGCCAGTGACCCTGACAGGCGTGGCAAATTCGCCCAGCGGCGATGGAACATTGGTTTTGAACAATGTTCTGAATACTGCCGTAGTTGGTAATACAGACCTTTACGAGCTGCATTTCTGCCCGTGCGGTCTGGATCCTAAAACCAAGATCTCCGTGGACTGGTTGCTGTACCGCGACGGCGAGCTGGTAAACGACAACCTCTACAATTATGTAGATCAGTTCGAGATTTACACGCTCTATCCGGAACTCAACCAACAGGGTGTATGCCAGTCAATTCATTGGCTCGGCGGTGCTGTCCCAGCTGAATGGGGTTTCTGCACCCCGCAAGCTCCGGCTGACATGTTCTCCGGCGTGACCTCTTGCAACCCCACCAACTATCCTGGTGCTATGCAGGTTGGTCAAGGTACCCCTGGTTCTGTCCTCAGTCCCCTTGGCTTGCAGGTTCCTGCTCAAGGCGAATTCTCTATCTATTCTAACAATTTTGACTACTTCTACATGGACTTCTTCACTCAAACCAGAACAGTTGTTCGTATTAAGTGGAGACAAGTCGGTAACTACTCTCTCGTGATGCGCATCCGTCAACAAAACGGCGGTACTGCTTATGACTTCGGTTGGGGTGAGAACCCTGAAATCGACAAATGCGGTGGTCACATGTCTTGCTGCGGCCAAATCCTGGCTCAAGACTCTATCCACTATCTTGTGACTGGTGACTTCTCCAAGGAAGTTTGTGAAAACGAACCTTACGGCTTCGGCACTATCAACAACACTTGCGATAGCACGTCGAACACTTATGTGTTTACTTCTACCGTTGAAGATACCATGGTTCTCTTCGGTACTTACATGCAAGCCCATTGCTGCGACCACCTCGTGGTGGACAGCGTCTATACTTTCCACTTCTATCAGAGAAATACTCCCGAAGCTATTGTGAAGGATACTCTTGTATGTCAATGCAACGATGTTTCCGCTCAAAGCATTATCAACATGGTGACCTATGATCCGGTTGATCTTGATGTTGCTGATACCAGCTATCTCGAATGGTATCGCGGCTCTTCCAGAACTGTTCAAGTTGGTGAAGGTACTGGTACTACTACTTTTCTGCCGTTGTATATTTTTTATAATCATTCCTTTACTCAGCAGATTTTTACTGCTGAAGAGGTGGGCACTGGTTTGCTTAATGGTATTTCTTTCTATCATAGCAGCTCCAATGACAACAAGAATATTGATGTAAAGGTTTATCTTTCTTCAACGTCAAAGACTCAATTCACTTCTACCTCTGACTGGGAGACGGCATCACCCAAGACTTTGGTTTATCAAGGTACTGTGACCGTAGGTCCTCAGGGTTGGGTGGAGTTCCCGTTTAATGTGGAAAATTTCAACTATGATGGCCAGGGCAATCTGCTTGTGACTGTGATAGGCGATGATAGTTGGACATATAATCACAATTGGGGGCAGGCTCCTTGTACGGGTTATAAGTCTATCTACAAATATAGAGATGAAGCTCCTTACACAATAGAGAACGGTGCTACTGAGGGTTATTATAGTTGCAATCGTGTAGCATACCGTAACATTGTCCGTTTTAGCATTTTGGAAGAGGGTTGGTATGACGAACCTCTCGTCTATGTTTCTGACACTGCTGCTACATACGAATATACAGTGCGTCAAACGAATGTCTATAACAACTTCTTGGTTTTGGATGGTTCTCAATACGACACTATCGTTTGTACGGGTGAACCTCATACCTTCACGGTGACCATCGTCCCGATGCAGGTGACTATTTCTGATTACAATGCAGAATACTGCGTGGCTGACTTCACGGGTGCATCCCAGTTGGTTGTCGAGGCCGAGCATGTTGATAGCTGCGCTACCACCACTCGCTGGTTCGCCGCTAACGCCAATGGCGATCCTATTCTCAACGATGTTATCTTCGAAGGTGATGTGCTCACGATTGACAGCGCATTCATTGCTGCTCACTCCAACTATAACTTTGCTGCCAACTTGGACGGCACGGTGACTTTCTTCGCCGCTCCTTACAAGGAAGGCTGCCTTGGCAATGAGCTTGTTCCTTTCACGATCACTTTCCATCAGACTCCTGTTCTGGAGGCTGTTGTTACCCCC
This sequence comes from Bacteroidales bacterium, assembly GCA_017633495.1. Classification (GTDB taxonomy): domain Bacteria; phylum Bacteroidota; class Bacteroidia; order Bacteroidales; family WCHB1-69; genus F23-D06. Next base: position 14,127 of record JAGBPE010000122.1, read on the forward strand.
GAATCTCTCTTGTGTCCGGGTTCTACCTCCGAGATGCATGTGAGCATCACCAACTATCCGCTTCAGGTGGATCCGATTTATACCTACTATTGGAAGGGCATTGACGCTGCGGATGAAATTAATGTTTACGAAACAACGGTGAATGTCTTCAATCCTAATACTCATGTGACAACTCAAGGATCCCTGCCGTTAAATAATTATTATGATTATAGCTATTCTCAGCAAATCTACACTAAGGATGAGGTCGGTGAAGGTACGATTACCAGTTTAGGCTTCCATTATGCTCCGAATAGTGGAAACAGCCTGACTCGCAATATTGAGATTTGGCTCTCCAAGACGCCGAAATCATTCTTTAACAACTCTGGTTCAGATTGGGATACCGTAACCAGCAACAAAGTGAAAGTTTTTGACGGTCAGGTTACTTTTGTGTCAGACCAATGGAAGGATTTAGAGTTCACTACTCCTTTCGACTATACTGAGGTCGGTGACAGCAACTTGTTGGTGACGGTCATCGACAAAACGGGAAGTTATACTACAATGCGTTATTTCTATACTACTCCTACAGGTTCTGCTAGTAGTCCTGCTTGGGGTGCTCGTATGGCTAAACGTTATTATAGAGACGATTATCCTTTAACCAACGAAAATATTAAGACAATCTCTGGCAGTGAACTTAATAATACTGGAGTCTTTTACAGAGACGACATCCGTTTTGTGAAAACTATTACAGAAGCCGAGCATGTGGCTTATATGGAGCCTGAGGCTGAGTTTGAGTATGATGTGACTGGTGATGAGACATCTCCTTACTTGCCGTTATTCTCTTATTATGAATATAATTTCA
>JAGBPE010000015.1 GCA_017633495.1 Bacteroidales bacterium
GTTGAATCCGCTGACACGCAACACATGTTTGGGGGCATCGGTGAGCCAAACCACGCGCACACCGCCGTCGGAGGCGCTCAAGATGATGCCGCCCTCCGCCTGCCAGCTGAGTTGCGTATAGCCCTCTTCCTCCAGACAGTAGAGTTGCGGGTTGTGGTCGTCGTGCTTCAGAGTGCCGCTCGACTTCAGCTCAGGATAGAAAAACTCCTGCATCTTCTCCTGGATGAACTGGTAGTGGGCGTTCAGCCGGCCGTCTTTCTCCTGATGCGGGGCGTGACCGCAGCCCTCCAGCGGGTAGAGCTTGTTGCGCACATGCAGCGAGTCGAGGTACTCATGAATAGCTTGGGAACCGTACATTTCGTCGAACAGCATCTCTCCGATTTTGCTTTTCACCTCCGAAAACGGCACTCCGCGGTCGAAGGGCACAATGCGGTCGGCGGTGCCGTGGAAGGAGACCATCGGAATGGGGTGACCGTCCAGCTCGTGCAGGTCGTAAACGGCGCCCCACATATTGGCTATAGCTTTGATTTTCACGTTATCAGCACATTCGTTGCCGGAAGAGTGCAGCGTACCGCATTTTTTCCGAAGCTTGTGCTTGGTCACAAATGGCGGGCAGTTTTTGTCGTTCATGAACGCGGTGGACAAAGCGGTGATGGAGCCCGCGCTGGTTCCCGCCACGAAGATGTAGTCAGGATCGATGTGGTACTCTTCAGCGTGCGCCACTAAATAGCGGAGCGCAGCGTGCGCATCCTGAATGGCTTGATAACCACACTGTTGGATGGAGCTTTTGGAGATGGAAAATCCCATCCGGTAGTTCACCGAGGCCACCACATAGCCGCTTTTGGCAAAATACTCGCACCACCCCCGCATGTTCTTGGTGCTTTTGTCGCCCACGAAATAGGCGCCGCCGTGGAGGAGCACAAAGAGCGGGTGCTTTGCAACGCTGTCGTTTTCAGGAAGATATAAGTCCAGAAACAGATCCTGCTGTTTAGGAGCGATGGTCTTGGGAAGCAGTTTGAGGAACACCTTGGTGAAGTTGATGTCGTTCTCCATAGGGTAGCTGGTCCAGAAGCCTTTGGCTTGCCCGTATTGCACATCGGAAGTCATGGTGTAGGTGAACTGCGGCTTGCGGTAGCGGCTGGATTTGGGATCACTGAAGGCAGGCGCTTTGTAGTGTTGAAAGGAGATTTGATGGGTTTTCCCCTGTTCGCCAAGGGTGGTGATAGTGCCGAGAATAGCAGTAGAATCGGCAGAGATGGAGAAGGTGGCCTGCTCGTTGGTGGCTCCGGCCACGAGTCGGTAGCCGTCGTTATCTTTCAGCAGTTTGAACGGAACAGGGACCGCGCTGTTGGCCAGCGAGTCAATGGGGTAATATTTCCCGGTCACCTTGGTTTTATTGGCACTCTCGATACTCAACACGCACAAACGCCCATCGATTTTGCCCCAAAAATACCCTTTTACTTTGGAGAAGGAGAAGTCGGCATATTCCAAATCCTCCACAAAGCCAACGTTCCCCGCCTCTCCTACCTCCTCAATTTGCGTTTTCCCCTTGTCTTTTGCTTTGTTCTTGCAAGAATTAGAGACAACGAGCAGGCATCCCGTCAATGCCACCATGTACAGGAGCGAAAATAATCTTTCCCGGAAGGACGATATGCCAGCCTTTTTTACCATATCTTCAAACAATGGTGCAAAAATAGAATTTTTTGGGGAATGTGTGGGATTATAATCGGATGATTAATTCATCGAACGCGCGTGGCAAAAGGAATTGTTGATTTATGGTTTGCGGTTGTCGATTGCCGGAGTCCACATTCATGTCATCTTTGCAATAACCACTCCAATGCCGAAACGATATGGATGTTTTTCCCTTCAATCTCCACATCGCGCGTCGGCGAGAATGCGATGAGGGTCAGATGATTGCAAGAGAATGTATCCGCTGCTTTCACAAGCGATGAGGTCTCGCGATGGTAGGCCCGTCTGCTGTCAATCTCGTATGCCACCTGTATTAACTCCACTGCCCTGTTTTTGTCGCATACCACAAAGTCTATCTCCTTTGCTCTTGGAGCAGGCTTGTGGTAGTACACATCCAGAAAATCATGGGCACAACGTCTCAGCAATTCAATATAGACCACATTTTCTAATCGCCACCCCAGGTTCTCGGGAGCCAGAGCATTCTCACGATTCCCCTCCAAACCTGTATCTACAATATACGCTTTCTGGTTGCGGATGCGTTCCGTGCTTTTGAATGAGTGTTTTGTCAGTAACTGTATCAAGAACGCCTGACTGAGATAGTCGACATATTTCTTCGCCGTTTTGTCGGCAATGCCCAACAAATTTGACAACTCATCATAATTCACCTCCTGGCAGGCGTTGTTGATCAAGTGATGGGCAAGTTTGCGCAATGCCTCGATGTTACGAATCTTGAAACGCTTCTGGATATCCTTGCGCAGGATGGCCTCAATCAAGCTCTGGACGTATGCCCTCTTGTTGCGGAGTCCCTGCATTTCCGGGAAACCGCCGTCGTGGATGAAATCCATAAAGGCACGTTTCCGCTCGGCATCGGCTTTGGTGGTGATGCCCTGTGTGTCGATATGGTGGTATTGGCAATACTCCGAAAATGAGAATGGATAGAGATGAATCTCATTGTAACGACCGGTCAGATGTGTAGCCAATTCTCCGCTCAGCAGCTTGGCGTTGCTCCCCGTGACGAAAATACGCAGCTCTGTTCGGAGCAGACGGTTCACAAAGAGGTACCACCCATCCACATCTTGTATCTCGTCCAGCACCAGATAGGGAACGTCGGTTCCATAGAGTTGATACACACAGGAGAGAACCGTATTCAGGTCGCCCACTTCCATATTGGCCAAACGGTCGTCGTCGAGGTTGACATAGCCGTATCTGATACCCCGTTCCAGCAGCACTTTATGGCACAGCGTGGATTTTCCACTCCGACGCACACCAATCACCACCTGAGCCATCTTGGTATCGAACTCAAAGAGTGACTCCTCCTTGCGCGACACCCATTTCTGAGGTTTGTATCCTTTGATCTCCTCCTGTTGCTCAGCCAGTACCTGAAGAATGATTTTTTCGTCTATCATAACCGGATAATTTTCGGGTGCAAAGATACGAATAAAAATTGAATTACGATAAAATGCAGAAAAATTTTTATTGGATTACGATAAAATGCAATAAATCGTCCCTTCAAATACGGTATTTTGCATCCTTGTTGCGCGACACGCACGCAGTGTGTACCAGCTCCAAAAAGTGGACACGAAAAATATTATTGGTGATTAATGTTTTTCAAAAGTGGACATATCCGTTTTTTTTCGATATTTTTCGTTTGCAAAAGTAGACATTTTTCGCATTTATTGACATTTTTCTTTTTCAAAAGTGGGCAGGGTGGCCGTCGGGAGGTTTATCTTTCTCTTTGTCAGATAGTTTTCGCCTCTCTCTTACGAACTTCGGTTCTGGTGACGGGGTTCTGTCAGCGAAAGTGTTTTTATGCGTCAGTTCCCCTCTTTCGAACCGTCTCCTGTAATTCAGCGGTGTGTCGTAGCCGATGGCGAAGCACGGCCGCTGCTCGTTGTAGAACTTGCGGTACCTTTCGATGGCGGTCTTGAACTCCTCCCTGCTGCGGCACTGCTCGATGTTGAAGTCTATGATCAGCTCCTCTTTTATCCAGCCGTTCAGAGACTCGTTGACGGGGTTGTCCGTGGGCTTCCCGGCCCTGGACATGGAGCGTATGATGTTCGTGTCCTTTATCAGTTGGTTGTAGGCGAGGGATGCGTACACGCTGCCTTGGTCGGTGTGCAAAATCGTGGGTTCCTGGCTTCCTCTCAGCATCTTCCTGACGTCGTCCAGCCCGTCTATGTATTGGTCTCTGGAACCTCTGCGGTCGGCCACCTTGTGGGAGAGCAGCTCCTTGGTGAACACGTCGAAGTAGAACGTCACCTCGAAGTAGAATATCCAGAGCTTGAAGACGGTCATGTCGGAGACGACGACCTGCCGGGGTCTGTCCACGGTCTCCCACGTGGAGTAGATCAGGTTGGGGTATTTGTCCCTCACCTTGCGCGGCATGCGCCGCACCTTGTGCGTGGTCTCCGACCGTATCCCGAGGAAACGGAAGCACTTGTACGCGTAGTTGTCGCTGATGCTGATTCCCATGTTGATCCTGATAAAGGCCGCCGTCCAGCGGTATCCGTGAGTGCGGTGCTTTTGGTGCACCTCCTTCACGGTGGCAATCATCTGCTCGCGGTTGATGTCGCGCTTTGACGGATCTCGCTTCTTCCATTTGTAGAAGCCCGACCGGCTCACGCCCATCATTCCGCACAGGTCGTTGATGTCGTAGTCGCGGGACAGCAGCTCGATTATTTCGAACTCTTCTCCCTTAAACGAACATACTCCGGTTCCCCATCCGCGTTCGTCTGAACGGCATAGCTTTTTTTTAGCCGTTCGTTCTCTATGCGGAGCCTCAGAATCTCCCGTTTGTAGGCCTCTTCCGTCCGGTCGAACCCTTCCGGCACGATGGCCTTGATTTCAGAATCGGCACGCGCCAGCCCCTCGATGCCGCCCTCGTCGTACTGGCGCATCCATTTCCTCAGGGACTGTGACGTGATGTGGTTGGCATCACAGAAATCGTTGATGCTTATCCGCTGGTTGCCCCTGTACTGGCGGATCAGGAACTCTTTCTCAAGTGGATTAAGATGTTTTGGCATAATAGATTCTCCTTTCCGGGGTGGCGTTCAGCCGTATGGTTTCCGGCCCTGGAGTTCCCCCTTCCAGTCGGGCTACGCCCTCCTTTCAGGGGGAACTCCAACGGACTCGCAAAGATACAACTTTTTCACCCCCTCCGTGTCCACTTTTTCGAGAGCAACA
>JAGBPE010000123.1 GCA_017633495.1 Bacteroidales bacterium
CAGCAGGTTCGCGTGACTGATGCGGTGAATGTGGCCTTTTCGGAAGGCAAGGGCACCTGCGTGGTGCAACGCGAGGGGGAGGAGATCACCCAGCGGTCGTTCAGCAACTTTTTCGAAGCCGACGGGATGACCTTTGAGGAACCGTCGGTGAATATGTTCAGCTTCAACAACCCTTACGGCGCGTGCCCAACGTGCTCAGGTACAGGCATGATCGAGGGCGTGAACCCCGATCTGGTCTTCCCCGACCGCTCGTTGTCGGTGGCGGAAGACGCAGTGGCCTGCTGGCACGGGGAGGTGATGGGCGAGTGGAAACGCCATTTCATCCGTTTCGCCTCCAAACTCGATTTCCCGGTCTATCGCGCCATCGACGACCTCACCGAAGAGGAGTACAACCTGCTCTGGTACGGTGACGTGAAGCACGACGTACACGGCATCACCCAGTTTTTCGACTTCGTGGCGGCCAACACCTATAAGATACAGTTCCGTGTGATGCAGGCGCGCTATCGTGGGCGTGAACTCTGTCCCGATTGTCACGGTACCCGTTTGCGCAAGGACGCGCAATACGTGAAGGTGAACGGCAAATCGATTGCGGAGCTGCAGAATATGCCGATCTCGGAGTTGAAGAAATTCTTTGAAAACTTTGAGTATCAAAACGATAACGAACGCGAGATTGCCAAAATCCTGATGCGGGAAATCAACACCCGCATTGGACTGCTCGATGAGGTCGGACTCGGCTACCTCACCCTCGACCGCAACTGCTCCACGCTTTCGGGCGGTGAGTCGCAGCGCATCAACTTGGCGACATCGTTAGGCAGCAGCCTGGTGGGATCGCTCTATATTCTCGATGAGCCCAGTATCGGACTGCATCCGCGTGATACTCAGAACTTGATCAACGTGCTGAAACGTCTGCGTGACGTCGGCAATACGGTGATTGTGGTGGAACACGACGAGGCTATCATCAAGGCCGCCGACTACATTGTGGACATCGGTCCCAATGCCGGTCAGTTTGGCGGTGAGGTGGTCTTCTCTGGCACTTTCGATAAGTTGTTGCAGCAAAAGAAGAACTTGACCGCCAGCTATTTGCGAGGTATGGAACCGGATGCCGAAGGGAAGAACGTAATGCGCATTCCGTTGCCGAAATACCGTCGCAAATGGCGCAACTATATCGAGGTGCACGGTGCGAAAGAGCACAACCTGAAGAATATCGACGTGAAGATTCCGTTGGAGTGCTTTACGGTGATTACCGGTGTGAGCGGCTCGGGAAAGAGTTCACTGGTGACCGACATTGTCTATCCCGGTGTGGCGAAGTTGTTGGGAGAGGGTAATGTCCAGAAGGCGGGCCGTTGCAGCGGTATTACCGGCGATATGAACAAGGTGAACGGTGTGGTGATGGTCGATCAGGACGCCATTGGACGTTCTTCGCGTTCTAATCCAGCCACTTACCTCAAGATTTTCGACTTCATCCGCGAGCTTTACGCTGCACAGCCGTTGTCGAAACAGCGTAACTACAAGGCGGGCTTCTTCTCCTTCAACGTGGCGGGCGGCCGCTGCGAGGAGTGTGAGGGAGAGGGTATCATTCATATCAACATGCAGTTTATGGCCGATGTGGAGATGATCTGTCCGTCGTGTCAGGGCAAGCGTTTTCGCGACGACGCGCTGGATATCAAAGTGTCGGGCAAAGACATCAACGACATTCTGAATATGACAGTGAACGAGGCGTTGGAATTCTTCAAGAGTTTGACGCCCAATGATATAACAGCCAATATTTTGCGCCGTTTGCAACCCTTGCAGGATGTGGGGTTGGAGTATTTGGTGCTGGGTCAGTCCTCCTCCACGCTCTCTGGCGGTGAGGCACAGCGTGTGAAGCTGGCCAACTTCCTGGCGCAGGACGACGACAAGCAGCACAAGCTCTTCATCTTCGACGAGCCTACCACGGGTTTGCACTTCCACGACATCCACAAACTTTACGACGCCTTCAACCGCTTAATAGAGCATGGCAACACAGTGTTGGTGATTGAGCATAACACCGAGCTCATCAAGTGTGCCGACTGGATCATCGACCTTGGTCCCGAAGGCGGTGATGCTGGTGGTTACGTCGTGTTCGAAGGCACCCCGGAAGACTTGATGAAGTGTGAAAAATCCTATACGGCGCAGTATTTGGTGGGGAAACTGTAGAGACGCGATTAATCGCGTCTCTACAATGTCGCATTTAATTGTTCCGTCAATATCCCCGTCCAATCCTCATTCGTTACCACATGCAGCGTCTGTATGCCTAATGCGGCGGCCGCTTCGGTGTTGCGTTCGCTGTCGTCGATGAAGAGCAGTTGTTCGGGACGGATGCCCTCGTTACGCAGCACGTGCTCGTAGATTTCCCGCGAGGGTTTCAGCAATTTGCATTGGAAACTGACGTAGATGCTGTCGAAGTAGCTGCTGATGGAGTTTCCTTGTCCGTCAAACGCCTCGCTTTCCGCCCATTCGAAGAAGAAGGGGTTGGTGTTGGAGAGCAGACAGATGCGGTATCCTTCCTGGCGTAGACGTTTGAGCGCATCGAAATGGCTTTGCGGGATGCCTTTGAGGTAACCGAGCCACGCGTAGAGGCACTGCTCGTGGGTGAGCTGCTTGCCGATGAGGCGGCTCAACTCGGTGACAAACGTCTCCGCCGAAATCTGTCCCCCTTCCAGCTGACCGAAAAGTCCCTGCTGGTGGTAGGGGTTAAGGTACTTCCGCGCGTCCGCCACTCCGATTTCCTCGAATCTGGAGACGGCCTGCTCGTGGTCAATATGGAGCACCACGCCGCCCATGTCGAAGGCTATATGGGTGATGTTGTTCATTGTTTCGGATCTGTTTTTTTTTAGATTGCAAAAGTAGGATTTTTTTGTTTCAAGTTTCAGGTTTCAAGTTTCAAGGTGGATAAAAAAACAGATTCCTTGAGCAGCCCCGAAGGGGCAAGAGCTCGGTAGAAAACGGGCAAAAAAAACGCGGCTGCAATGTTCGCAACCGCGTTTTTTCGTTGGAAACAGACGTGTTTAGTCACCCAAAGTGGCAACCATGACAGCCTTGATGGTGTGCATACGGTTTTCGGCTTCGTCGAACACGATGGAGTTCTCGGATTCGAAAACGTCCTCGGTCACTTCGATGCCGTCGAGACCGAACTGTTTGTTCACGTCGCGACCCACCTGCGTTTCGAGGTTGTGGTAAGCGGGCAAACAGTGCATGAACTTGCATTTCGGATTGCCGGTGAGGGCCATCGTCTCCTTGTTCACCTGGTAAGGTTTGAGCAGTTTGATACGCTCAGCCCACACTTCGACGGGTTCGCCCATAGAGACCCAAACGTCGGTGTAGAGGAAGTCACAACCTTTGACGCCCTTCTTAACGTCGTCAGTGACAGTTACTTTCGCGCCGGTTTGCTTAGCGATTTCCTGGCATTGTTTCACCAAAGCTTTGTCGGGTTGGAGAGCCTTGGGAGCCACGATGCGGACATCCATGCCCATCTTGGCACCGCCGACCATCAGAGAGTTACCCATGTTGAAACGGGCATCGCCGAGGTAAGCGTAGGTCACTTGGTTCAGGGGTTTATCAACGTGTTCGCTCATAGTGAGGAAGTCGGCGAGCACCTGAGTGGGGTGGAATTCATTGGTCAGACCGTTCCATACGGGAACACCAGCGTATTGAGCCAGTTTCTCGACAGTAGCCTGAGCGAAACCACGGTATTCGATGCCGTCGAACATACGTCCGAGCACGCGGGCGGTGTCTTCCATAGACTCCTTCACGCCGATTTGAGAACCGGTGGGGCCGAGGTAGGTGACGTGTGCACCTTGGTCGTAAGCGGCCACCTCAAAAGCGCAGCGGGTACGGGTAGAGGTTTTCTCGAAAATCAGGGCGATGTTTTTGCCTTTCAGACGAGGTTGCTCGGTACCAGCGTATTTGGCGCGTTTCAGATCGCGAGCCAGGTCAAGCATGAATTGGATTTCCGTCGGAGTGAAGTCCAACAGTTTCAGGAAGCTTCTGTTTCTTAAATTGAATGCCATAATGTTTTTTTATTGATGTTTGATGAATTATTTTCGGGCGGCAAATATACACTTTTTTAGATTTAAGATTTAAGATTTTGGACTTTAGACTTTAGATTGTCGTCGCTAACCGTAAATCTCAAATCTTAAGTCTCAAGTCTCAAGTCTTATGTCAATCATGATCCCTCCGGTTCTCGCATTCGCAGATATCGGTGAATTTGATATCAGTGTTGGGAAGCAGTTGCTCCATTGCCTCGTATTCCCATTTGGTGAGTGGAATCTGTCGTAAATCTAAGACCTGCAATGTTTTACTGATGTGGCTGATGGATTGAGGAAGCACAAACAGAGGATTGCCCCACGCGTCGATGGTGACGAGCTGGTGCAGATTGCCGATGCTTTCGGGCAGGGTCTCGATCATGTTGCGGGAAATCACGAGCGTGCGCAAGTCCGTGAGATTGCCGAGGGTTTCAGGCAGTCGCAGAAGTTTGTTGTGGTCCACATTAAGATATTGCAAATGAACGAGTTGTCCGATGTGCTGATTGAGCAGGTTCAGCTTGCAGCCCTTCACGGTGAGCTCCCGCAATTCTGTCAGTTGGAATAGCTCCTCCGGCAACGAGTCTTTGTTTGCCAACTTCTTGATTTTCAACCGATACACTGGTTTTTCCGACTGCAACGCCTCGTTAAGCGAAGTGTAAACTTTGCCATCGTCGTCAACCGCGTAAAGAATAGTTGTCCTTTGAGCGGAAAGAGACAATGACCAAAGGGATAATAATAGAAAAAAAGTGAATCGTTGAATAGTTTTCATTTAAAAAGTGTTGAGTAGTTTAGTTATTTTCGATTTCTTCCAAACAAATCAGTATGGGTACCGGTACGAATTAGGGAAAGTTGTTCAACATCGTTGTCAGAGCTTTTGCGATATATCAGAAGCCAATTTGGACGAATATGGCACTCTCTGCAACCTTTTAACTGACCTGAAAGTGGATGGTCGTAATAATTAATGGGAAGCATTTTGTCTTCTGCCAGAAGTTTGATAATGTTATCTAATTCGTTTACAGGCAGTTTCCGTTTTATGGATAGAGCGAGGTCTTTTTTATATTGAGAGGAAAAGACGATTACTCTTGTTCGTGTACTTTTTTTTTATACTCTTCAAAAGATTCGCAAACTATACCCACTTTGTTCTCGATTTCATCAAGAGCGGCAAGGGTAAGATCATATCCAGACAATGCCTTTTTTTGTGCAGGTTCCTGTATTGCACCGTTTTCAAGCATGGCTGAAATGAGCGCGCGCATCTTACTACTTCTTCCATCGTATTTTAACGTTATAGTAGCCATTGTTATCTGATTATAAAATTCACGGCAAAAATATAAAAAATACCATACCAGTTGGGCGATTTTGAAATTATTGTATTTTCGCGGCACAAAACAGAAACGTCAAGACATGATAAAGAAGATATACCCAACACTAGTGTCTACTAAAAAATGTTAATTTTACTTATATGTACCTTATGCACAAACACTTAAACTGCAAATACCCTGTCCGGGTTTTGAAATTTGCATCTTTGCAGCCGAACCAAAATCGGCACAAAAATGCATATAGGGAA
>JAGBPE010000124.1 GCA_017633495.1 Bacteroidales bacterium
GAGGATGCTGGCATTGCCACCACTGTTCTCCACATTTCTTTCAATGATCCAAGTGACGCTCTCGCCATCCTCCAGCGGACGCACGCCTATCACCGCGCTATCATTGACGGCAATAGCGGCGGGATGGTTCATGATGGTGGTGGTGGGCAGCGTGTGCACAGTCACATTCACGGTGGCCGTGTTCACACAGTGCTGGCCGCCGGTCTGCGTCACCGTCACCGAATAAGGATAGACGCCGGCGACGGAGTCGGGTTTCACCGTATAGGTGTCGGAAGAGCCCCAGCTGTAGGTCACCGCGTCAGCGGTCACCGCCGTGAGCGTGGCCGTACCGCCAGCGCAGATGTGCGTGTCGGCAGGGGTGATGGCCACCTGAGGCAGCGCGTTCACGATCACCGTGTCTTTCTTCACCGCAGTCATACAGTGGTTGGCGTCCTCTATTTGCAGGGTGTATTCCGTGCTTTCCGTCAGGGTCTGGATCGGGGAGACCGGTCCGACGATGCCTTGGTTCCAATGATAGACGTAGGGATAGGTGCCGCCGCTCACGTTGGCGGAGACCACCACATTGTCGCCATAACAGATGGTGTCGTCGGAGAGCACGATGTCGAATAGGATTTCGGTGGGTTCGGTCAGCGTCACGAAACCGTAGGCCATACAGCCGTTGGCGTCGGTCACGGTCACCGTGTAGCTGCCGGCAGTGAGGTTCTCGGCAGTGGCCTCCTCACTGTTGTTCGACCAGCGATAGGTGTAGCCCGGGGTGCCCGTTCCATGAGTCACGGCCACCGTGGCAGAGGTGGTGCCGCCATGACAGAGGATGTAGCCGTGGGTGATGGGCTGCTGGAGCGTCGGGCGCGTGGGCACCGTCACCGTGACTTTGTAGCGACTGACGCGGTTGCAACCATCGGTGAGGGTCACTGACACCTCCGTGTTGGCGCTGATGAAGGAACCGGCTTGCGGGGTCTGCTGGAAGCCCACCTCGGAAGGAGCGGTACAGGTGGAGGCGGCGGCGATGCGGCTGAGGAAGGCATCTTTCAGGTTCGGCACCTGGAAGATACAACGGGTCGCATCGACATCCGCATCGACACTCGTGAGCGGCTCGTTCACCACCACGCTGTCGGCCGCCATGCCCGTCACCGTGTAGGTGTAGGTCCAAACGGCGGAAGTGTTGTCGCAGGCGGTGAAGGTGTAGGTGTAGCGCACCTGACCGGCACATGTGAACGGGCTGGCCGTCCAATGGGCGCCATTGTCGGTGGAGTATTCCGTGGCGGTCAGCTCGCCGGTGAGGGCATTGCCGCAGCCGTCGGTGATGTTGGAAGGCACATGAGTCGTAGGCTCCACGGCCTCGGCGAGACAGGTGACCTCACCGGTGCCGTACGTGCTTGCCTCGATGCTCCAGGGAGCGATGCGCACCTTCAGAGTGCCCTCTCCCGTCACATCACAACCGTAGGCATCCTTCGCCGTAACGGTGAATCCGATGTCGCCACGGCAGGTATCGGGCAATTGTATAATGGCATTATAAGTATTGTCGGGGTTCGTGGCGGCCGTCATGGAGCCGTTGCCGTAACCGCCGTCAATCTGGTAGGTGACGTTGCTGACCGCCCCGCTGAACTCGGCCAAGAGGGTGCGTTCGGCGCGGGCACAGCCCTGCGCCGGAGAGGTCACCTCCACGGTGGTGGGGGCTTCGGTCCGGTTCGGACCCACGGTCACTGTCACAGTGAAGGGAGTGCCTGTACAGTGCACGCCCATGGAGGGAGTCACCTGATAGGTATAAACCTGCTCCTGATTCGTGGTATTGGTGAGGGTGCCGTTCACGGAGGGCATCATGTCGCCGGATTCGCCACCGCTGCATCCTGTGCCGGCAGGGGTGCTCCAAGAGTAGCGCACGCCGACGGGACGATTCTCCGGAAGGATGAATTCCTGGCCGCTGCAGACTGTTTTCTCAACATTATCGATAGCGGGAACCGATTCGGTCGGCTGTCCAATCGTCACGGTCTGGTCGGCCACCGGGCAGCCTTTCTGGTCGGTGACATGGAGGGTCACCTCCTGGGCCAGGAGGCCGGTGATGTTGGTGGAGGCGGACCAGCCGGTGCCGTATTGCCCGGCCACCTCGCGGGAGCCGGACTGGGAGGAGATGCCGGTGGAGCCTTCCCAGGAGACGGTGTATTGTCCGTTAGCGCCGGAAACGTTCACCAGCACGCTGCCCTGGTTGTAGCAGGTCTGCGGAGAGGCGGTGGCGGTGAAGGCCAACGGTTCCGGTTCCTCGACTTTAATCCGGAAGACGGGTAACCGGCATACGTCAAAACCCGTGCCGGCGTAGGTGCTGTCGCAATCATCCCTGTGCGGGTTCTGGACGTAAGAAGGAATCTCGCACTGATAGGTGCTGTAGTGGGATGCATCATATATATACACGTCCCAATTACCCGTAGTGATGGAATCATGCCAATCGACACCGGCAGCTGCACCATCGAAATTAACCGATGCCGTCCCTTCTGCAGGATGCGAAACAATTTGGGTAAAGACGGTGTCGCCTTTCTTGATGGTCACATAATAGTCACCCTCGCCGCCAACAATATCGTCAATCTTGACAACACCATTTCCATATCCATAGCAGCTCACACTGTCCATGGTCACAGACGCGGTGATGTTCTTTTCCCAACGGGCATAGAGAGTATGGTCTTCTGCGGTGGTGCAAGGAGTGCCGGAGAAAACCTCCGTGTTGGCCGCCGTTGCGTTGTTCTCATGATACCAGCCGCGGAAGGTCCATCCGTCACGTTCCGGTTTCTGAACGGCGGTGGAGTTCAGGTAGTTGCCGTACGCCTGGTCGAACGTGGCGGTGAAGACCGTATCCTCCGTATTGAAATGCCCGCCGTTGCTGTGAAGGGTGACGGTGTATTCGTTGGGAATCCACTTGGCATAGATATGCGCATTATATGCTGCCTGCCATGTGCCTGTAAAATCCAACGCATCACCCGTGCAAGACTCGTTCATATACCAACCGCCAAAAGTATAACCCTCACGAGTGACATCGTTTATATTACATCCAGTACATTCAGAGAAGTAATAATTCATGGGTTGGTCAAACTTGACCTTGAAGGTGGTGGGCGTGGTCATGCAGGAGGTGCAAGAATTGGGTAAAGTACCGCCGTTGGCATGAACGGTAACGGTGTAGTCGTTGGCAATCCAACTCGCCGTAAGGGTATGAGTCTCTGCGCTGCGCAAAGGTGTATCGTTAGTAATTCGTTCTTCGTTATACCACCATCCGTCAAATGTGTAGCCTGTGCGGGATATTGAGACATTCTGAGTTAAGAAATTTGTATTATTACACCCCAAAACATTACAATTATATATTCCATATCGGTTTGTTTTGAGACTGTTTCCATACCAATACTTCAACGTATAGCTCTGTCGATTCACTACACCATTGTTAGGATCTAAATAAACTGTAACTTCAAGATCTTCATCTTTTTCCCAAACAGCCCGAATTGTCTGATTACTTTCCCACTCCCATATTGTAGTAGCTGGGTCGAAATATTCCCAATTCCACCAGTTGTTCCCTGTCTTTCTCTGCCACCTCTTCGTGAAACCTTTGCAGTAGATGTCGGTGTTAAGGTCGCAGCCGAGGCTGGCATTGAAAGTCTGCCCGAAAGTGGCGATGAAGGTGCTGTTCACCAATGCAGAACAGTTTACCGTGGCTTGGTGATCATCATCGCCTTGAGTGTAGTCCTCCACCGTGCAGGTGTAGGTCTTCGGGGTCCAGTGGGCGTAAAGCGTTGTGGAAAGAGTGTCATCACCGGTGAACGTCCGGTTACCTAGCCTTCTCTCCCCGTCGGTAGCATCGGTGTACCAACCCGCAAACGTGTAACCCGTGCGGTTTCCCAAACCGAGCTGTTCCCAACCACTGAGGCTGTTATACGGCTGGTCATAGGTGATATAAACGGTATGCGATGAGGTAGGACTTGTATTGAAAGCACCTCCATTGGATTTCAACGTCAGCTGATACTGCTTCGGCGACCACTGTGCCGTGAGTGTCAGTGTGCCGGGTTGAGTCTCGTCGGCAGGCCAACTGATGTTCGTCTGATTACACTTACTGTCCGTGGTGATTTGTGTAGTTCCATTATACCAGCTGAAGCTGTAGCCGGGTTTTGTCACTGTGGGCAATGTGACGTATTGTGCGTCATAAGTGTATTCGTCCGACTGTGTCTCCGGTAATCCGCCGTTGCCTTCAAATATCACTGTAACCTTCTTCGGGTTCCACTTGGCATAAAACGTTGTGTCGCCGTCACGGCTATAGTCGTTATTGAAATTTGCTTTAACGCCCCATATCCCCGTAGAACTGCCGTCCTTTTCATACCAGTCGTCGAAAGTGTAGCCCGTGCGGGTCATGGCTGTTAAACTACAGCCGGATATCGCGCTGTTGATAGGGCTGTCATACGTCACCGTGAACTTGTTGTTCGAGATAGCAGCACATCCCGGGGTGAGCGTACCGCCATTTACATCCAACGTGCAGGTGTAGTTGTTCGCTGTCCAATGGGCGTACAAGTCGTCGCTGCCGGGGGTGATGTAGTGGGCTTGTGCGCCGTTCACCGAATCGGCGGCGCCGGTCTTCCACCAGCCATTGAAGGTGTATCCCGTCTTGAGGAGGCCGAACTGGTTGTTCCAGCCCTTCACACCGGCCACCCTCGCCGTATTGTACAGCGAGTCGAAGGTGATGTCCGCCGTCACACTGCCAGCATCCCCGGGGAAGCTCGCCGTGGTGGTGCTGTTCACATCGGCGTGGAAGGAGAGCTCGTAGTCGATGGGGGACCAACCCGCATACACCACCTTGTCGTCACCGTCATATTTGAAAAGATCACTGCCTTTGATTTTGGCTTCGGGATTGGCTGTGGCAGCCTCCTCCGTTGTGGAATACCAGCCCACGAAGTTGTAACCCGTGCGGGCCACGCCGAAGGTCTCCCACCCTTTCACATTGTTATACTTCGCCGTGTTGTAAGCCGAATCATATATGATGTGCGTCTCCTTGGTTGTGGCGCTGCCGCCGTCAAACTTCCCGCTGTTCGCGTTGAAGGTCAGCGTATGCTCCTTCGGGGTCCACTTGGCATAGACCTGCATACTGCCGGTACTTGCGTTTGATTGACTGAAGTCCACCAGTGTTCCAGTGCCGCCAACCCCGGTGTACCAGCCGCCGAAAGTGTAGCCCTCGCGAGTCATCTTCGCCGCAGTACCGCAATCGCCTGCCAACCCGGAATTCATGGCTCCTGTCTCCGGAATCTCAAACGAATAGCCGTCGGTTGTCGTGCTCAAGCCGCAGGAGGTGACACAGGCTGCATCCATCACACCGCCATCGGCGTGCAGGAAGCAGTAGTAGGCCTCGCGCCAATGGGCGTAGAACGTGATGCTGCCCCTTTGGGTCTCGTCGGCAGGGAAATCGATATTGCCTGCGCCCGTGCCCGCCGTGATGGCATCATTGTAGCTGACGGGAGTGCCGCCCGTAGGAGCCGCATACCATCCCGTGATCACGTAACCGTCAAGGGTGACCGCATCCGCATGTTCCACACATTCATTGCCATAGACGTGCTCGTTGTCGCTATAGTTTCTCACGAAAACGCGGGTGTTGTCCGTGCTCAGTGTCGTGTTATATCCACTGAAGCAGGTGGTGTTCCACGTCACATTCTCCGTCACACCAGTCGGTCTGCTGGCATCAAAGGTGATGGTGTATTCGCGGGGGGTCCACTGTGCGTAGAGCGTCTGGTCGGCCGTGAACTCGCACTCGTCGCCCGCCGCCACCGTGGTTCCATTGCCGTCGGCCTGGGTGTTCCAACCTGCAAAAGTATAACCATCCCGAGTGAACGGATTTACTAACGTATCAGCTGTGAATTGTGTCAAATAAAGCATCGGGAATGTTTTATCACTACCGTTACCACCATTGGGTTTTAATGTGACATTTAGCGTAAGGATAGTATATGTAACTCGAACATAACCATCGGCACCATTACCACTTTCTCTATAATAATTATGGGATCCCCAACCAAACAAACCTCCTGAATAATCTCTTGAACCGCCGCCGCCGCCGCCACCAAAATTACCGCCAGCCCCAGCAGGATTACTATTTGCATTGTCATTGTTAGCATAAGATCCTTTTCCACCAGAGCCGTTGTATATCGTAGTTCCTATCATAATGCCTGCATGGCCAGTACCACCATTCTGTTGAGATTGATTGTTTTGGATATAGCCTTCACCTGCATTCCCTGGACCAGCAGCGCCACCACCGCCACCGCCTCTACTATTACCATTAGCAGTAAATCCTCGACCTCCTGTTTTAGTGTCAGATGAATCAGCTGATGAATCAACTGAGCCACCGCCTCCCGAAGCATTCGAAGTCGAACTACCCGAAGAAGTATAATTAGAAGCTGAACTGCCCCCCTCACCTTGCGCTAAAGTCATCTCTGTTCCATACTTCACATTGCTGAAACCTCCCCTACTTCCACTGGTTGTACTACCTACACCTACTGTAACATCCAACTGATAACCAGCCTTCAACGTGGAACTATTAGTGAGCTTAAAAACACCCACTGCATATCCACCACCACCACCACCAACACCGGCCGCAGTATTATTACCACTAACATTTTGACCCTTACCTCCGCCACCCCAGCATTCCACTTTAATCTTATACGTACCTATGGGGATATTGGTGTTTTTTGGTGTAGTACTAGTTTGAAAATTCACCACGGTATCTCGCGCTTGTCCCCACGCATTCCCCACTCCAACAATCATCGTCACGGCGAAAGCCACGAGCAGAGGGAGGAGGGAGATTCGGGAACGGGATTTAGCGCCTTCGCGCGTATGCGCGCGTATAGGCGCGGATATAGGTGCGTGCGCCCGCGCGCGCGCGAACACAGCGCCTCCGCAATCCCTTGCGGTTACCGTCTTTCTGTTTTCCTGGTTGGTTGTTGGGTTCAAATGGTACATTTGGTTCATATTGTTAATTTTTTTTACTTTTTTCGTTTTGTCCCAGGGGTGGCGGCGTTCGTTCCTCACGCCTTCCCCCTGGCTACCAAGCTCTTGCCCCTACGGGGCTGCTCAAGGAAGATGTATTAATCACTCTTTCCTCTTTCGTTCTCTCGCCATCTCAAGTCTTAAATCTTAAGTCTCAAATCCCAAATTTCAATCCGCAATCCGGCAATCAAACGAAGCGGCAAAAATACACTTTTTTCAATATTGTAATTCTTATATATAATAGCGGGCTATAATTTTTAGCTATAATACTGATTTACAATAGAATACAGATGTTAATAAATGTGAATTTTACACCAGGGCAACGTCATGATGCAACGAGGATTTTGTCAAAGATGGGGATGGAGCGGGGGTTGTGCACTTTTTCCAAGGATGGCCTGCGGCCAACCTTATAAAACAACACCTCCAAACCGACAAACAGCGCAAAAACATAAAACATTTAGTTATTTTTATCATAACTGATTGTAATTTTTCAGCCGCAATCCATTGATTATCAGAAATAAATAAAAATTTCATCTTTATTGATATTTTAATCAATATTTTTGTATATTTGCAGCGGAAAGAACTTACAAAACAACTTAGAATTTTATGACCAAAGAAAAATCACAAAACAAAGTAAAGAAGCTTTCGGAAGCCAGGAAAGTAGAACCGGCTCCGGTTTACATCAACCCGCTCACCGACTTCGGCGTCAAGAAATTGTTCTGCAACGACAGACGTGGTGCGGAACGATTGCTGTCACTGCTCCGGACTTTCCTACCCGACAAGATGGAAGGGGTCACCAGCATCACCTTCCTGCCAACGGAACTACTCGGCGATACCGAAGACATCAAGCGCGTCACGCTCGACATCTACGGAGTCACAAACGACAGGAAACATGTCATCGTGGAAATGCAGCGCGTACAACAGAGCTTTTTCAACAACAGAGCCATCACCTATAACTGCAGGGTTATCAGCCAGAATGTGGAGCGGGGCGACATGGAATACAACATTCCGATGACTATCTCTTTCTGTATACTGGACTTTCTCCCGACTTGGTTTAAGGGGTGCGAAAACGGCAATTATTTTCATGTTGTTCAGTTCAAAGACGAACACAACGAAGTATTTTCCGACAGAATGATCTTTTGCTTCCTAGAATTGAGTAAATTTGCCGCGTCAAAACCCGGTCAGCTTAAAGACATGGAATTTCCCGACGACAAGCACAAGTGGGCCTACATACTGAAAAACATGGGACAAATGGAAGTGCAGGATTTGTCGCAGGAAGACGAGGTTTTCCGCGGGCTGTTCGAGGATGGTAAATACGCAAAACTAACCGTTATGGAAAAGAAAAAATACAAAAAGAGCGTACTGGAATACGCCGATGTGCAGGACGCCATCCGCTGCGCCCAAGAGAATTCGTTGAAAGAAGGCATCGAGCAGGGCCGTGCCGAAAAGGAGAGACAGATCGTCCTCAGCTTGATAGCAAACGGCTTCGACACTCCCACCATTATCCGCATCACTGGACTCACGGAAGAGGAAGTCCTCGCCGCGCAACGCTGACGCCGCTCCTGTCTTATGCACGCAAACCGTTGCGATTGCCCCAAGGACAGTGCTGGCCACGGAGAATTCCCCTTCTGTTAGGTTTGACGGACGAGCGAGTGCAGAGGAAAAGCTTGCTTTTGCTATGCCGAGCGAAGAGGAAAAGCAGGCTTGCCTGCAACGGGTGCCCGCAGGGCGGGGGTAGCGACGCAAAAAGACTGGCCGCAGGCCAACCTTATAAAGCAACACCTCCAAACCGACAAACAGCACCTAATTATAAAATATTTAGTTATTTTTATCATAATTGATTGTAATTTTTCAGTCGCAATCCATTGATTATCAGAAATAAATAAAAATTTCATCTTTATTGATATTTTAATCAATATTTTTGTATATTTGCAGCGTTAAAAAATTAGTATTCATAAAAACAAAAAGAAACTAAATTTAAATTTATAGACTCACAATCAAAACATCAAAACTTATGGAAAACAAAAGCCAATTAGCAGAGATGGAATCGCCGCAGTTGCGACAGATGGTGATGGAGAACACCAAACGAATAAACAGAAACGAATTGAAAATAAACAAGATGCGTATGGACAAAGAGGAATTCGACCAAAGGATGCGCAAACACGACGAATGGTTCGAGAAAATGGAGCGCCTCAACGAGCAATCCCGTCTCGAACACGAAAAGTACATGGCGGAACTCAGAGAACGCGCGAGAATACACGACGAGAAGTTCGAAGCGGACTTGGAACGGTGGAGAAAAGAGAATGAAGAGGAGCGGAAACAATGGAAAAAAGACAACGAAGAAGAGCGGAAAAGGCGGAGAAAAGAGAATGAAGAGGAACGGAAACAATGGAAGAAGGACAATGAAGAGGAACGGAAAAGATGGAGCAAGGAACGCGACGAGAAGTTCGAAGCGGAAATGGAACAGTGGAAAAAGAACAACGAAGA
>JAGBPE010000125.1 GCA_017633495.1 Bacteroidales bacterium
CGGGGTTGGTCAGCGGGTTATAGGTACCCAGATCCTCGATGAATCGTCCGTCACGGGGTGCTCGACCATCCGCAATTACAAGGTGGTAGAAGGGTTGGTTCTTCTTACCGCGTCTTTGTAATCTGATTCTTGTTGCCATAAAATTTAAATTTTTAGTTTGTTAAAAAAAGTCGGCAAAGATACACTTTTTTTGAATGCGCCGGACAGGGTTCAGGAAAAAAGCAAAAGGGAGAACTTCACGTCCTCCCCTTTGCTTATTAATAGTATTATTCAGCACTACTCGCTCAACACGCAAACGAGATTTCTGTCGCCGAAGGCGTCGTCGATCTTGCCGACGGTCGGCCAGTATTTCTCGGTGTGCGGCAGCGGGAAAGCCGCTTGCTTACGGGTGTAAGGACGATCCCATTCGTCGGCGCAAACCACATCCATGCTGTGAGGAGCATTCTTGATGAGGTTGTTGGCCTTGTCAGCCTTGCCCTCTTCAATGTCGCGGATCTCTTGACGGATAGCAATCATTGCGTCGCAGAAGCGGTCAAGTTCGCTCAGAGGTTCGCTCTCGGTGGGTTCCACCATCAAGGTGCCGTGCACCGGGAATGCCACTGTAGGAGCGTGGAAACCATAGTCCATCAAACGTTTAGCGATATCGCCCACTTGTACGCCAGCGCTTCTGTCGAAAGCATTGCAGTCGAGAATCATCTCGTGTGCGCACATGCCTTGCGTACCCGTATAGAGGATCTTGTAGTCTTTCTCCAAACGTGCGCGCATGTAGTTTGCGTTCAGGATAGCCGTCTTAGTGACTTCCGTCAAACCCTTGCCGCCCAACATCTTAAGGTAAGCATAGGTAATCGGAATCAGGTATGCGCTGCCGTAAGGAGCGGTAGCGACTTGGCTGCCTTGTTCGCCGCCAACCTTCACCGTAGCGTGGTTCGGCAAGAACGGAACGAGCTTTTCGCACACGCCGATCGGGCCAACGCCAGGACCGCCACCGCCGTGAGGCATAGCGAAGGTCTTATGCAGGTTGAGGTGGCAGACATCTGCGCCCATGGTGCCAGGAGAGGTCAGACCCACCTGTGCATTCATGTTTGCACCGTCCATATAGACCAGACCGCCATTCTCGTGGATGATCTTGATGATTTCGAGGATGCCTTCCTCAAATACGCCGTGCGTAGAAGGATAGGTAATCATCAAGCAAGAGAGGTTGTCTTTGTATTGTTCAGCTTTTGCACGCAAATCGTCGATATCTACCTCGCCGTGTTCCGTAGCCTTCACCACAACGATCTTGTTGCCAGCTTTGGCAGAAGATGCAGGGTTGGTGCCGTGTGCGGAAGAGGGGATCAAGCAGATGTTGCGGTGACCCTCGCCGCGACTGAGGTGATAGTTGCGAATCACGGTCATACCGGCATATTCGCCAGCAGCACCGGAGTTCGGCTGCAAGGAGATGGCTGCGAAACCGGTGATCTTAGCCAGCCAGTTGCAGACCTCATCCAACATTTCGCGATAACCCTCGGCTTGGTCGGCGGGAGCGTACGGATGGATGTTGCAGGTCTCAGCCCAGCTCAGCGGCAGCATTTCAGCAGCAGCGTTGAGCTTCATGGTGCAGGAACCCAGCGGAATCATAGCGCGGTTCAGAGACAAATCCTTGACTTCCAGCATCTTCATATAACGCATCATCTCGGTTTCGGAGTGATACTGGTTGAAGATCTTGTGCTGCATGAAGGCGGATTTACGAGCCAACTCTGCAGGAATGTGCAGATCGGGAACGCCGCATTTGCCGTCGCAAACATGCGGGGTGAAAGGTTTGCCAGCGGCGATAGCCAACACTTCGAGGATGTTGTTCACATCGTCGTGGGTCACGGTCTCGTCCAAAGAAATCGTGAAGCAACGCTCGCAGTGGTAGCAGAGGTTGATCTCTTTCGACAGCGCCACCTTCTTCACGTCCTCGCAGGTGATGCCTTCGGGAGTTTCGAGGCAAAGGGTGTCAAAATAGTGCTCGTTATATTGTTTGAAACCGTATTTCGCAGCTTCTTCAGCGAGAACGCCAGCCAAAACGTTGATCTTGACGGCTTTGTTTTTCAAACCCTCTGCACCGTGCCACATGCCGTAGAATCCGGCCATGATGGCGGTCAAAGCGCTGGCGGTACAGATGTTGGAGGTTGCGCGCTCGCGTTTGATGTGCTGCTCGCGAGTCTGCAAAGCCATACGGACAGCGCGGTTGCCCTGAGCGTCAACGGTCACACCGATGATACGGCCCGGCATCTGACGCAGGAACTCCTCGCGGCAAGCGTAGAAGCCAGCGGCAGGGCTACCGTAACCCATCGGAATACCGAAACGTTGGGTGGAACCGGTCACGCAGTCTGCACCCCATTCGCCCGGAGGTGTGAGCAGCGTAAGTGCCAACAGATCAGTGGCAACGCCCACGAAGATGTTCTTGCTGTGTGCCTTCTCAACCCATGCACGATAATCGTGAATGCTGCCCCAGTAGCTCGGGTATTGGATCATTGCGCCGAAGAAGGTCTCGTCGAGTTCCACTTGGTCGGGTTTGCCGATGACCAGCTCAATGCCTTGAGGAGCAGCGTTGGTCTTCATCACGCCGATGCAGTGCGGGAACACGCCCTCAGCCACGAAATATTTCACCACGTTGTTCTTCTGTTGCTCGCGGCTGCGGCTGCGGAAGAACATCAGCATCATCTCGCCAGCTGCGGTGGCATCGTCCAACATAGAAGCGTTGGAGAGCGGCATGGCCGTCAAGCTGCTGATCATCGTCTGGTAGTTCAGCAACGCCTCGATACGACCTTGGGAAATCTCAGCCTGGTACGGGGTGTAGGAGGTGTACCAACCCGGATTCTCGAAAATGTTGCGCAAAATCACCGCCGGAGTGTAGGTGTTGTAGTGACCCATACCGATGTAGGAGCGGTAAATCTTGTTCTTCGCCATCAAACCGTGAATGTGGTTGAGGAATTCGCCTTCGGTCATGCCGTCGGGTAAATCTAACGGCTTGGGCAGGCGGATGGCGGCAGGAACCGTCTTCTCAATCAGTTCATCTAACGTTTTGACACCGATGACATTCAGCATTTTCTGTTGTTCGTCAACAGCGGGACCATTGTGTCTGCACACAAAATCATCTTTTATTATCATATTGATTATCAGTTTGTTATTAATACTTTTAGCCGTAAAAAATGAAAGGCAAAAGTACATAAAAAATGAATACACATAGTGCTGTATTCTTGATTAATGAAAAAAGGAAGCGCTTTTATTAATAAATTTCAGAAAAGGTCGCTCAATTTCCGGGTGGCGTTGGTCCAATCGTAGCGTTCGTGCACAAAATCTTTACCACGCTGTGCAAGTTCTTGGTAATAAGCGGAATCCGTGAGCAGTTTACTTAGGGTGTCAACGTATTGCCAAGTAGTACTGCAGGTTGCGATGGCACCATCTTCTGCGGCGGGGCTCAGCGGTTTGCCAGCCAGCGGCGAGGTCACGCAGGGCAACCCCATAGACATTGCCTCCAACAGCTTGTTTTGCAGTCCGGTGCCCAATCGCATCGGCGCAACGAATATGCGTGACTTGGCGTAGCAGTCAGTCATTGTAGGAACCCAACCGGTGACGGTGACGTTGTTGCTTTGGAGGGCGCGGACTTTCTTGGCGGGGTCGGCGCCGGCCAGCATCAGCCGCACATCAGGGTGATTTTTCCGCAGTTCGGGCAGAATTTCCTTGACGAGATAGACGGCCGCATCCACGTTGGGTGGATAGTTCATATTGCCTGAGAAGATGAGATCGTGGGTCTTTGGAATCTCCTCATGACTGAATTTGGAGAAATCCACCCCGTTTGGAATCACCACAATTTCCTCCTTCATAGGATGTTGGATGCAATCCCTATCCA
>JAGBPE010000126.1 GCA_017633495.1 Bacteroidales bacterium
GAAATTCCAGACCTACAACGGCAACAATTTCCTCTACCACAACACCTCCTCCGAGGCGTGCGACGACTGGCTGATTTCGCCCGAGCTGAACCTCGGCGACGTGACCGGCGCCCTGCTCTTCCTCGACCACCAGAACAACGTTGGCGGCAGTCCGGCGACCTACTACCAGGTCTATTACTCCACCACCTACAGCGGCGGTGCCTTCAACGAGAGCGAGTGGACGGCCTTCAACCCGAACCTGAACAACTATCCGAGCAACTTCGGGCTCAGCAACGGCTTGGACCTGAGCGCTATCGGCAGCCAGAAGTTCCGCATCGCGCTGCGCTACCATAAGAGCGGCAGCGTGGACGGCACGCGCTGGGCTGTACGCGGGGTGAAGGTAATTAGAAATTAGTGATTTCTAATTTGTAATTAGTAATTAAGCAGGTCGTTCCGTTTGGAGCGACCTGTTTTGTTATGATATTTTTTTATTTTTGCAGAAATTTTCTAGTTTCATGAACCGTAACGTAGTACACTTTTTAACCTTTACGTTTTGCGCATGCGTGCAAATATGCGCGGCACAGGTCGCAGTTGAGTTGTATTCGGTAAAGGTAAGGAATGTTACGGAGAGGTGTTATAAGCCAGCCAATTTGATTTCGTTGTTGAAATCCACAGACGATTTTCCCGAAGTGGAGCTGGAAGTGGAGGGCGCTGTGGTCAACAACAACGATTCCACGCTAATATTCGAGGTGGACAGTTTGATGATATGTTACTATACTAACCGGGAAGGAAAGGCTCGTTGGTCTCCCTTTCATGACGATTCCCGTATGAAAGGAGGATGTACTGTTCACAATGCCTATTATGCACTTCGAGCCCACCAAAGTTATTCTATCCATTTTTTCATTCGATATCCCCGTTATTATTTCATGGATATAAGCCCCTTGTATTATATGTCCAACCTGATTCCAACAATACGTTTGGAGTTGACACTTCCTGGGCAGAAGCCGATTCTGTCGGACGAGGTGAAACATGTGTGGGTCAACGGCGTCCATGTAGACAATCCGTGGTATAAATGTGATAACTGCGGATCCACCTATCAGTTGGTAAACAATGAGGTGCTAAAAGAGTTTTTGCTTGAAAATCCCGAATTGTTCGGGAATATATTCAATGAAGCCTTTCTGATCAACGAGTTCCAATGCAGCATGGCATTGGCCCGAAGGACGTACGCCTCGCTGTTGTGGTAGACAGCGAGTAACCGATACAAAGCAGGTCGCTCCAAACGGAACGACCTGCTTTATTACTAACTGCTAACTGCTAATTATCCAGCAACCGCTGTGACGGCGTTGTGGAAAATGTGCATGTTCATCAGCACATAGCAGCCGGCACCGGCGAGATAGCCGAGAAGCGCATACGGAGTGATATGCTTCAGATACCAGATGAAGTCGATCTTCTCCATACCCATCACAGCCACTCCAGCGGCGGAACCGATAATAAGGATACTGCCGCCCGTACCGGCGCAGTAGGCCAGGAAGATCCAGAACATGTGATCCATCGGGAAATCGTACATACCCATAGCACCTGCCACCAACGGTACGTTGTCGATAATGGAGGAAAGCACACCAATCACCATATCGATGAGGTAATAATTGCCGTTGAAGGCGCTATCCAAGCTACCTGCAAGCATCGAAAGGTGTCCTGCGCTCTGCAAGCCACCCACGGCCAACAAAATACCCAAGAAGAACAGAACGCTCGGCATATCAATATGAGAAAGCACTTCGGTAATCGTGTATTTGCGATTGTTGATTTGGCCGGTTTTGTGCAAAATTTCGGTCGTGATCCAAAGGATGGAGAGGCCGAGCATGATGCCCATATAGGGTTTCAGATGGGTCAGAATCTTGAAAACCGGGACGAACACCAGCGCAGCGACACCCATAAAGAAGATGAGGTTGCGCTGCCAGGTAGGCACGTTGGAGTTCTTATCGTCTTTCGGGCGTTTAGAAGCATCGATTTCGCCCTTCTCCACAAAGGAGACCACAATCAACGGGATAAGCATGGAAACAAGGCTCGGGACAAAGCATTCGACGATAACACTGTAGGTAGAGACCACACCTGCAATCCAAAGCATAATGGTGGTCACGTCGCCGATAGGGCTCCACGCGCCGCCCGCGTTAGCCGCCAAAATCACCATACCGCCGAAGAACCAGCGGTCGTGTTTTTCAGGAAGCAGCTTGCGCAACAGGGCAACCATCACGATAGCGGTGGTCAGGTTGTCGAGGATGGCGGAGAAGAAGAAGGTGATGAAGCTCAGAATCCAGAGCAGTTTCACCTTGTTGGTGGTTTTGATATTGTCGGTGATGATATTGAAACCTCCGTATGTATCAATGAGTTCCACAACCGTCATAGCACCCATCAAGTAGAAGAGGATTTCGGAAATTTCGCCCAAATGATGGAGCAGTTCATGGGAGACCAGGTAGTCTGCGAAGGGATTAGCCACATCTGGATGCGCGGCCTTAAACGCCTCGTAACCAGCTCCGTAGTCGGCGAAAGAGAAGATATCCGGTCCTGCCATGATAAAACAGGTCCAGATGAGAACGCCTGTCAGCAGAGCAAACGCCGTCTTGTTGATTTTCAACGGATGTTCAAGGGCAATACAGAGATAGCCGATGACAAAAATGACAATCATTAAGTAAAACATAATGGTATGATTTTTAATGAATTTTAGAATAAGCTAAAGGAAATACCCAGCGACATCGGGCGAATCTTCGGTCCTTTGTTGTCGGCGAAGAGCGGCGTCACCTGGTAGCAGTAATAGACATCCACGAACTTCCAACCGATGCGGGTGTAGAAGTCAATGTTGTACTTCATCTTATGATATACCAACTTGTTCTTGTAGACGGCTGTATCGGAAGGGACAGCGGGGTCGGAGCCTTTGTAATCCTGGTTGATGAGCGCGACCCAGCCGGCGCGGGCACCGATGGTGAACTTGAAACCGTTGGGATGGCGGTAGCGGAATTCCAACGGCACATTCAGACTCAAGTAGTTCATGCTGATGTGGTTATAGCTCACTCCTTCGGGCAGCACATAGTATTTCATCAGATCTTCAGTTTTGTCGTATTGCAGCAACGCATTGCTGTATTGGGTGTAGTAGCTCACTCCAATACCCAATCCGATTGCGAGGGGTTTCTTCTTGATTTTGAAGTCCCAAATGGCGGAGAAGTTCACACCCGGGTCGAACTTCATGTGGTCCACCTCAGTGGGCATCCCCATCCAAAAGGTATGGTAGACATCCATGACAAAGCGGTCGCGAAAGACCACAAGGGGTTCATCGACAGTATCTTTCGGGGTGGTATAAGGGGTTTCCGGGGTTTGCGCGGTCAGCAATTGCGCGGCGCAGGCACACAACAAAACGAAAGTCAAAAATACTCTTCTCATTGCTTTAAAAAATGAAACTGCAAAAATACAATTTTTTCAGAAACGCAAAGTAGGGTAAAAACGGGCTTATCCGGCATTTCCATTTCGACAATTATCAACAACATCAGCCAAGTTATCAACAAATAATTCTTGATAACCTTAAAGTTTGTATTTTTGCAGGTTATTTTTTCCGCATTCTGCAGATGCGAATAAACTGAAACTATTATTAATCAAATTCATACAGTATGAAAAAAATTTATTCTTTAATCATTATGCTCGCGCTGCTGTGCATGTCGTGGACAGCGAAAGCGCAAGTCACCATCGATTTTGAGACTGGCGACTTCTCTCAATTTTCGTTTGTGCAAGGCGAAACTTATCCTTGGGAGATTACCAGTCCCGGCAACGGCAGTTCTTTCTGCATGAAGAGCACCAACGAAGGTGTTTCATCGTCAACATCTTCCATTTCTGCCACCTACACTTTCTCCTCTGACGGTTACATTTCCTTCGATGCCAACTGCATGGGAGAAGGAACCTCTACTTCATGGGACAAATGTATTTTCTCAATTGATGGTACAGAGAAGTTTTCCTACGGTGCTCAGGTGTCAGGCTGGCAGAATTACATTTTTAATGTCACTGCCGGCACCCATACCTTTGTATGGAAATACACCAAGGACAGCAGTGTAAATCCTACAGGAGATGCCTTTTTTGTGGACAACATTATTTTCGGTACCGGAGCTCCTTGTACAGCTCCCATCAATCTAACCGCAACTCTCACTCCTGGGAACGGCAGCATAGCCACGCTCAGTTGGACTGAAAGCGGTGCAGCCACCTCTTGGGTGTTGCAATACAGTACAGATGCAACATTCAGCACCTTCACCTCTGTGACAGCAAATGACACATTCGTCAATCTAACCGGTCTCACTCCCGAAACCACCTATTATGC
>JAGBPE010000127.1 GCA_017633495.1 Bacteroidales bacterium
CAAGCCTTCAACACCGGTTGGGTCTTGAAATACTCGCGGATGGTCTCTAACATTTCAGTGCTCATAACAGATTGTTTTGTCTCTGCAAAAATACGTTTTTTCTTAATACACGAAAGGGACGAAAATTTTTTCGCCCCTACACCATAATATATTATTTGAAACTGTCCATAACAATCACATCAGGACAGTTCTTTACCCACAACTACTAACTGCTAACAGCTAACTCATCTCCAGCATTCGTTGTATCGGAATCAACGCCTTTTGCCGCAGCTCCTCGTCCATGATGAGCTCGGGCTGCTCCTCCAAAAGTGCGGCGTAGATGTTCAGGAGGTTGTTCTTCTTCATGTTCACGCAGTCGTGCTTGACAGCGCCATTGTAGAGCGTGTAGAGCTGCTTGTCGGGATTGCGCTTCTGCATTTCGTAGATGATGCCGCTCTCTGTGACTACGATGAACTCTTTCGCCTCGCTCTCACCGATGAAGTTGAGCATAGCGGCAGTGGAGCCGATGAAATCGACCTTCTCCAACAGCTCACGACGACACTCAGGATGCGCTACCACCAAAGCGTTCGGATGCTCGGCTTTCGCCTTCTCCAAATCCTCCACTTCATAGTGGTCGTGTACGCAGCAGGCACCGTCCCACAAAATCATCTCGCGACCCGTCATTCGGTTGATGTAGTCGCCCAAGTTGCCGTCAGGGACGAAGATGATCTTTTCGTCCTTGGGCAGCTGGTTGACGAGTTTCAGGGCGTTGCCGGAGGTGACGATCAGATCGCATTGCGCCTTAACGGCCGCCGTACAGTTGACATACGCCAGCACCTTGTGGTCGGGGTGTTTCGCCTTGAATTCAGCGAGCTTCTCGGCTTTGCAACTGTTGGCCAAGGAGCAGCCTGCGCTCATGTCGGGCACGAGCACCTTGCGCGTGGGGTTGAGGATCTTGGCCGTCTCCGCCATGAAGTGCACGCCGGCGAAGAGGATGATGTCGGCCTGGGTTTCGGCGGCCTTGCGGGCCAGACCGAGGCTGTCGCCCACGAAGTCGGCCACTTCCTGCACTTCGGGCAGGGTGTAGTAATGCGCCAGGATGATGGCGTTTTTCTCGCGCTTCAGGCGAGCTATTTCGGTTTTGAGTTCGTTGTTATTCATACTGTCTGATGTTTCGGTATGGGCCCCATACTGCGGCTGACGCCTTGTGTGGGGTTAATTGCGCTTCGCGCGTATTGCCTCTTCGAGGCTGCTTAAGGAAGAAGTTTGTATAGGTCCGACCTTCTGTACGGCGAGGTCCAGGTCGAGGTCGTGGAGACCAGGGTATGCGTTAATTAGGTAGCTGACAGGCACTTGATCGATTAACTCTGCACTTGTGAGGTTATAGTACCATTGGTAGTAGGCGTAGAACTCGCCGATCCAGTCGGGCAGAAAGCCTTGCAGGGATTCGCCGGGACGGAACGAGTAGTGCTCGTTTTTCTGGAAATAGTCCCAAAGCTCCTTGTAGTCCATCGTGCAGACGTATGCCTGCGCATCGTCGATGTGTTTTCGGGTGGCACT
This sequence comes from Bacteroidales bacterium, assembly GCA_017633495.1. GTDB lineage: Bacteria > Bacteroidota > Bacteroidia > Bacteroidales > WCHB1-69 > F23-D06. Next base: position 1,540 of record JAGBPE010000127.1, read on the forward strand.
TTTCATGTAATGGACAATGAAGTCCGCCGTGTCCATATCAGGATGGTTGTGCGCCACAAAGTCAAAGAGCTTGCCTTGCGCTTCCACAACATCGTCCAAATAGGCTTTAGGATAGGCGTGTTCCATATTCTTCAAATTAAAGTGCTAAAAACTTTTGTTACCTTATTTCTGTCAGAATCAATCAGTTTTCGCATATTGTCGCGGGCGGTGATGTCACGTGTGTTATATTTTAGGTTGAACTCCGTGAAATCAACAGGTTGCAAAGCAGCAGTGTTTTCTGCAATGTTGTCAAAAGCTTTCTGACTTTTTAAGCAGTATTGGATGCCAAGGCCGCCTAATGTCATCAATTCTTCCAAGATGTCCACATCAATCTCATCCCGTACAAAAGCCTTTGCGATGTAGAAATAGGAGGCGTTGGCCCGCCAGCCTTTGATTACATCATACGCATCCGTTGAAATCGAATATTTTTCAATGAATCTTGCGGACAACATACGGTATCGTTTTGAATCCGCCGCATCACGGTGTTTCATCAGCTCGGCCAACCAACAAAGAATATTTAATTGCGTGAAGTCCAAAACTTTCAGTTTATCGGTGTTTAAGGTGAACTGATGCAGCCAACCGTTCAGGTTGTTCGGCTTATACACCGCCCATTCCATCGCCAAATCCCTACTCTCGGTCAAGTAGAAGCCTCGGCCATAATCATGGCGGTCGTTTCCCAAACCGTAAGTCGGATGGATCTCTTTGGCTTCACTGCCGTGATATAGGGTGATTTGCGACATACTCCTCTATTCTTAATTTTGAATTCTTAATTATTTGAAGATGAACCTTCGGAAGTCCAGCCCCAAGGCATAGACCATGAGGATGATGAGGAGTGTGAAGCCGATGGTGTTGGCGACACTCAGGAATTTGTCGCTGGGTTTTTTGCCGGTGATCATCTCCACGAGGATGAAGAGGATGTAGCCGCCGTCGAGACCGGGGATCGGGATGATGTTCATGAAGGCGAGGATGATGCCTAACAGAGCCGTCATGCTCCAGAATCGGTACCAATCCCACACTTTCGGGAAAATACTGCCGATGGTCAGGAAGCTGCCTAACTGCGTCGCTCCTTCCTTGGTGAACACAATCTTGAACTGTTTGACGTAGTTGCCCAATGTGCTGAATCCCTGCTTCACGCCGGTCGGGATGGACTGCCAGAAGGTGTAGTCCACGTGCACCACTTCGAAAAATTCGGCAGGCTGCTTGTAGGCCACGCCCATATTGCCGAGTGAGTCGAGGGTCAGCATGGTGTGATAGAGACTGTCGCCGCGCATGTAGTCGATCTGCAGTTCGTTGTTCTTGTTTTCGTTGAAGACTTTCTTGAAGTCGAAGAAGCAGAACATCGCGGAA
>JAGBPE010000128.1 GCA_017633495.1 Bacteroidales bacterium
AGTCCTCGCTTCTCGTCGCGAGAGACAGCTGTACATTGGCATCCTGCTCTTTCCAGCACGTAGGAGACTGCTGCTGCGGCTCCGCCCGTGCCCAACACCAACGCTCGCTCTGGGATGTCGCATCCTTGCAACGACTGCCGGAAACCGATGATGTCGGTATTGAACCCCTTCGTAACGAACTTGTTTCCTGTACGTTGAATCAATACGGTGTTGACGGCATGCACAGCTGTCGCCTCGTCGGAAAGAGCAGCCAGATAAGGGATGATGGTCTGCTTGTAGGGAATGGTGACGTTGAACCCAACTAAGTCGGGATGTTGTTGTATGAAAGAAATAATATCTTGAATGTCAGTTATTTCAAATAGAGAATATGAAGCATCTGAAATCTGCTCTCGACGGAACTTCTCATCAAAATAGATTTTCGAGAAGCTGTGCGAGAGAGTTTTTCCGACAAGTCCGAATTGTCGCATCTTATTGTTGATCCGTGGGTTCTGCGTTTTTGCGCTTTTTGGCGGAAATGATCCACTTGACCACCACATAGGCCACTCCGATGGCGAAGATGGCTAACAGAGCGATGGTGAGTTCGTGGTTGTATTTGTCGATCAGGTCTTTTTGTCCGTGCGCAACATAGCCGAGGATGGCCAGCACCGTGTTCCATGCGGCTGCACCGAGCGAGGTGAAGAGGATGAACATCCCGATGTGCATCTTGGCGAGACCGGCAGGAATGGAGATGAGCTGACGGATGGCGGGAATAAAGCGGCCCACCAGTGTGGAAACATTGCCGTGCTCGCGGAAATAGTCCTCTGCCTTCTGCACTTTTGCGCTGTCGAGCAGCAACATGTGACCCACTTTGCTGTCGGCGAACCAATAGATGATAGGGCGTCCGAGCCAAAGGGCCAGCACGTAGTTGATGAGAGCTCCGATGAGGGCTCCGAGCGTGGCGAACAGAATGACTAACAGCACGTTAACGAAATTCGACGAAGTGACGTGCAAGGTTTCGTTGTCGCTATTGCATGCTTGATAGGCGGCGGGCGGCACAATCACCTCCGACGGGAACGGGATGAACGAGCTCTCGATGGTCATCAGCAGCGTCACCGTGCCGTAGTTCAGGTGCTCGTTGTACCAAGAGATCACGCGTCCAGTAGCGGACGTTTCGGGTTGTACTTCGGGATTATCGGTTTGAGCCGTACCCATAAAGGCGCAGGCCGCGATGATCAGGATGAGCAGGACTTTCTTCATCTATTGAAAAACTAATTGTTGTGAATATCAGGAAGATGGTCGATGTAAGGGCTAACCATCATGAGTACTTCGGGATTCTGAGTGTAGAGGAGGTCAGTGTCGAGGTCGAGGAAGTCTTGTCGCACCCCTTCTTCGTTGATAATGAGGGCGTTTTGCAGGTGTTGAATGCCGATGGCCGGCTTTCCGTCCGCGATATAGAGCAGTGCGAAATAGTAGCCGAGATGCTTGTAAATCTCCGGATCGGGAAGGTCGGCAAAGCGCTCATTCAGGATGTCGATGGCGATATGCTGCCAATGTACCACGTAGGTGAATTCGGTCAGCCATGCGCAGTAATCCAACGAGTTTTCGAACATGCTTTCGGCCAAGATGCAGAACTGACGGAAGGCATCTTCCAGTCCGTCGGTGCAGAGCGTGTCAAGTACCCACTCCAACTTCTCCAGCGTCAACTTTTGGGTGTTGTAGAATTTCTTCACGAATTGCGCGGTTTCGTCCAGACGTCCTGAAAGTCGCAGCGTCTCAATGATTTCCGACAAAGAGTTGGGGTATTCGGGGTCTTGCTCGTTGGTCTGGTTGATTTGGAACAGCGCCTCGTCGTAGTATCCAAGTTGCCGGAAGGCGATGCCAAGCAGGATGCGCGGGTTGATGGTGTTGGTGTCGTGAACTTGCCAGCAGAGCTCGATGCATTTGTCATAGTTGCCGAGCATATAATGCTCTTTGGCAATGGCATACAGACAAGAGGGGTCGGGCTCGATGGCGTAAGCAAACTCGAAAGCCTCCAGCGAGGTGGCGTGATTGTCATCGGCGGCGTTGAGCGCTCCCGTCACCATCCACGTCTGCTTGGAGAGCGGGAACTCTTTGTTCAGACGAGTCACCAACTCAAGTTCGGAGTCAAAGCGGCCGGACTTGAAATGGCTGTTGGAAAGCACCAAAAGGTCGATATTGTCGAGCACGTTGTTGTCGTAGCGGGTGGCCTCCATTATACAATCGAATGCCTTGTCGACGTTGTGCTTGTCGAGATAGAGGTTGGTGAGGATGAAGTAGGCGTTGGAAGAGGGCTCGATGGCGATGGCCTTCGTGACCAACTCTCTGACGTTCAGGTTGAAATGGAACGTGTAAGCCATGAATGCAATTTCTTCGTAGAGCTCTGCAGAGGGTGGAAAGCGTCGCAGGGCGGTCATGATGAACCGCTGGGCCTCCTCCTTCTGGTCGTTCCAGATATAGAAACGAGCCTGCCAGATGGCAAATTCAGGATCTTCGGGGAATGCTTTTCTCGCACCGGCGATGGCTTTTTTGAGGTAATCGCCTTTTTGAGAGAACATTAGGTTTGAGATGATGATGTCATACTCCGCCTCATTATACGTTTTGTTGATCCCTCTGTCGCAGGCATCACAGAACGCATTCGCCAAAGTGATTTCCTCTTCGGTGAATTCATCTTCCTCATTATCATCATTATAGAATTTCATTGCCTCTCTTTTTTACAGTTTGCAAAGATACACTTTTATCGGTAGCGTTCGGCACTGTCGGTGTCTCCCATGGCGGTGTAGGCCTCAAACAGACCTTTGCGAATCTGCTGCATCAATTCCGCGTCGAAAGCGAAAGCACGCGCTTGTTGGTAGTACTCCACAGCTTTGTCGGGCTGGCCGGTTTTCAAAAATGCATGAGCCAGCGCAGCCAGAATAGCGGAGGATTGCGGGAACAGAGTCGTCAGATCCTCTTCGTATGCAGTGAATTTCCGCCATTGCTGGGCCTTGTCGGTGGCTTCCGCGAAAGCCATCCAGAGGTCGTAGTCGGTGTCGTCATGAGTTAATGAGTTCTCGAGCGCGATGACTGCCTGCGAATAGTTCTTCTCTGCCAATAACTTGATGCCATTCTCTTTGTTCTTTTCATTGTCAGGCATTTCAGGTGTGGGCTCTTGAACCGTTTCCGTTTCTCCGGTCAGTTTTGCCAAGCGTTCATGAACCTCAATGGCTTTCTCGTTCATTTGGCAGATGGAGTAGCACATGTAGAGACGCTCCAGGTATCTCTCGTTGTCGGGCATCTTTTGGCAGATTTTCTCCCAATAGGGGATAGGGTCTTTGTAGTTGCCCGTGTGCATGTAATACTCGGCCAGCTCCACTTGGTACCAGATGTTGTTCTTCTCCAATTTGATAGCTTGCTTGAAAGCGTTTTCGGCTTCCGAATACTGCTTCCTTTCTGCGTAAACACGTCCGGTCATGAAGTAGGAGGGGGCATGCTTGGGCGCGTCGATGAGGATGCCGGAGAATTGCTGCAGCGCCTCTTCGTACTGCGCCGTGTAGTAAGAGCGCAAACCTTGGTTGAAACGGTTCGAAATTTGCCGCTCAGTGACTGCCTCTTTGCTGTTGGAAGCGGTTTTGCGCACCTTTTTACCGGATTGGGCGCTCAGACCTGCCGTCAATGCGACGCAAACGATGAAAATCAGGAGTCTTCTCATGATCTTTCGGGATTATTTTTTACCGCTGTGACCGAAACCGCCGGCACCGCGTTCGGTGTCAGAGAGCTCTTCCTTCGAAGCCACCTCTTGAACCTCCACCTGTTGGAATTTGGCGATCACCATCTGGGCGATGCGCTCACCATGCTGGATTTCAAACGGCTCTTGCGAGAGGTTGACCAGAATCACACAAACCTCGCCACGGTAGTCGGCGTCGATGGTGCCTGGACTGTTGAGCACCGTGATGCCGTGTTTGAGTGCCAATCCGCTTCGAGGACGGATCTGTGCCTCGCAATCTGGCGGAAGTTCCATGAACAATCCGGTCGGAATCAACTTTCGCTCAAGGGGTTGCAACACCACGGGCTCTGAAAGGTTCGCCCGCAAATCCATGCCCGCCGCACACTCCGAGGCATACGCCGGCAATTGGTTGGTTGATTGGTTGTATATTTTTATTGTCATAATTAGTAATTACTGCACAATTTCACCTTCTTTCACCGCTTTGTCGTACAACTCCTGGATATAGCGGTTGATGTACTCCGCTTTGCGTTGGTTCATCAGGAGCATGCCGGCGGCGGCGCGTTCCTCTTTGGTCTCATTCACAGAACGTTGCGAGCGGTAGTCGAGGATGACCAGCAAGATGGTGTTGTCGCCCACCTCCTTTTCAATCTTGACGATTTCCCCTTTGTTGGCAGCCTTCTCGGCATCGATTTGGAAGGAGACTTCGTTTTGCAGGTCGTCCAGATAGAGCCAAGCGTCGTCGTCGAGCAGATACTCAATGGTGTCACCCAATAGGCTTACCAGGCGTTCCTTCTCCTCGTGGCGACGGCTTTCGTCGAAGAGAATCTCTTTCGCTTTCGAAACCGCAGAGTTGCCGGTTGGGATTTTCGCGTAGTTGACCCTCACTATCTCTTTGTCAACGGTGTAGCGACTGTCCAAAGAGCGGGCGAACTCCGAAATTTCTCCGGAAGTTATCTTGTTGCTGAGGGTGTCCTTCCGCCAGAGTTTTTCATAATATCTGTTGATTAACAAAGAGTTGCGGTATTCGGTCATCTCTTTGTCGAAGTTTTTTTCACGCGGAGTGAGATGCTTTTCTGCTTCGTGCAGCACCAGCTTCTCCTTTACCCAGCTGTCGATGTAGTCGCGCACCATGGCCAGACTGTCATCGGGGGAGAGCCCAACGGGCATGCCGGACCGGACCTCGGAGGCGTAGAGCTTGTATTGGTACACCTGAGCCACCACGGGGTCGTCTTTCTTCCGGCAACCGGAGCAAAAGATGATGAGGATGCAGAGTATGACGCTGATTCTCTTCACGTTATTTCTTTAAGATGGAACGGAAAACCTCTTCGTTCAACTTCACCGGATATTTTTGGTGCAGCTCTGCCAACCACTGCTTCTCGAGCAGGTCTTGGTATTGGCTGATAACCACGGCGCGCACTTCGCTGAACGGCTTGTAAGGATTGAGGGAGTCGCCGGTGGCGAATTGGGCCTTGGTCTCCTCGTAGAGACGCTCCGCTCCGACAGTGTCTTGGATGGCGGCGTTCCACACTTTCAAAGAGTTGACCTCGTAGATCATCAGACCGTCGTACACCTCGTTCACCACGTCGCGATATTCGGGATACTTCGTCATCAGTTGCGTGCTCTCATAGCGCAAGATGTTTTCTCCCACGAAGTTAGAATATTCTTGTTCGAGGAATGCCGCCACAGTGCCGGTCAGTTGTCTGCCTTGGAAACGTGAAAGGTATCTGCCGAAATCCTGGGCTGTGAGCTGTTTGTCGGCAAACGTACACATCGGTTTCAGCTTTTCGATACCCTTGATGGAGTCGATGGCGACGGTTTTGGTCTGGAAGAAGTTTTCGCTCATGTTCTTCTGGAGGAATTTCATGGCCGCTTTCTTGCCTTTCTCGTCATAGTTGTATTCCACTTTCAGCTTCTCCACAAGCGAGGCCTTGCTCTTTTTAGAGCGGGAGTCGCGCCCGAGACGGTTCTTGAGCATATATTTGAACTCATCGTTGACGGTGGTGTAGACGATGGAGTCAAGCTTGAGGATGTGCCAGCCGATAGCCGAGGGTACCGGATCGGAAATCTGACCGCGCTTCAGATTGATGGCCGCTTGGATGTAGTTGCCGGGGCGACGGTTCGGGGTGAAAGGTTCCATACGACCTCCGTTGAATTTAGTGGCTTGGTCGTCTGAAAACTGAGCGGCGAGACTGTCAAATGAGATTCCTTCAGAATATTTGTGTTTGATGAGTGCGCATTTTTGCATGGCGGCGTAGTTGTCGACCTTGGAGTCAAGAGCGTTGCTGTCTCTGATAAATATTTGAGATACAAACAGTTTCGCAATTGCAGGGATTTTATCTTGTACATACACGAGGTGATAGCCGAATTGGGTGCGCACGGGTTGGGAAACCTGTCCGACCGGCGTGTTGTATGCTGCTGTCTCGAAGGGGTAAATCATCTCTAACACAGAGAAATAACCGATGTCGCCTCGGTTGCCGTGGGTCAGACGATGGGATTGAGGGTTTACATAGTCGCGGGCAGACTGGTCATCGGAATAAAGCACAGCAGCCTCTCCAAAGTCGAGTCCGTTGGTGATCTCTTCTCTGATTTTCATGATTTTGTGATAGGCGGCCAAAGTGTCTTTCGGACTGGCATCCTCGGGTACGCGAATCAAGATGTGGGAAGCACGGACATGATAACGCGCACGCTCGGTGGTCTCGTCCAACAGCTGGTCACTCACCTCGGTATCAATCAAATACTGCTGAGCGTATTGGCTTTTGTAGGAGGCCCACTCTTTCTGGAAACTCTGCGCCGTGTCGAGTTTCAACTCCTTGGCTTCCTGCACTTTCATGCGATAGTCCATATAGAGCTGGAGATACTCGCGCAGATCGGCTTCCGTAGCTTCGCTCAAAGAGCTGTTCTTCTGGTATGCCTTGATGAACTCGGATTTTGTCACGTTTTCTTTGCCTACAGTCATCAGCACGGGATCGTTGCTTTGGGCGCAAACCATGACATTCGCAAGTGCGAAAATGGAAATCATCAAAGAGATTGTTTTTTTCATAATAATCTGTATATCAGTTCTTTTTATTTGTTTGTTTATTTCTTCAATTTGAGATGCAAAGATAACATAAATAATCAACTTTGAATCATTAAAAATGCAACCCAAAATAATGTTGTTTTGCGTGGCTTTTTAGTTTGAAAAATTAATAGAAAAATTAATAAATCATTGCTGTTTTTTTTTTTTTTTGATAAACAAAATGGTGTCAATAAAATTTTTTTTGTGAGTGTTGATACTGTTATATTTATTTTCTAATTTTGCCTTTATGTTTTTTAAATGAAAAACTCGAAGTTTGAAGAAGAGAGGCTTGATTTGTAAGTGAGTGATTCATTGTTTGTTGTTAAGTAATTGCATTAAAATATGGCAAATATAATAGACAGACTGGCCGGCAAGATTTCGACATTTTTGGATTCGAGATTGATTTTTTTGCTGGATTTGGTGAACTCATTGGCGGCTTCATTGCTCGCTTTGCTTGCCCTCGGCTATATGCGGGGCACATTTTATGCCTCCGGTCGCTTCGCGTTGCTGTGGATGTGCACATCCTTGATCGCTTTCGTGGTCGCCATGCTGATTTTCAAGGGGCATAAGCTGATTATCAGGCATTTGAAGTTCTTCGATATGATTTGTTTCATGGAGGAGGCAGGATTCAAAGTCGTGGTGATGGCGATTGTGATGACGGTTGCTTATATGAAGTTGTATGCCGGAGTGCTCTTCGCTCTTTTTGCAGACTTTGTCTTCACGATCCTCTTTTTGCTTGGTGTTCGTCTGATGATGATTGTCGCTTACCGCATCTTTCTGAACAAACAGGTGGCTAAGCGTAACTGTCAGCGGGTGCTCCTGTTCGGAACCTCCGACAAAACATTGGCGGCTATTATGCGTCTGGAGAATTCCACTCATTATCAGGTGGTGGGTATGATTTCCAAGGAGAAACAGCCTGAGAATCTGAGAATTGCCGACTATCCCGTTTTTAACTATGACGATGTCAAGCGCTTTGAGCAGATTGTGAATGAATATGACGTGGACGCTGTGCTCTTCACCTCTGAGATTGATGCCAAGAACGAACGCGACGGACTGGTGAAAATCTGTTCGGATTTGCATATCCGCCAACTTATTATCCCGAACATTGATGTGATGTCCGGCAATTTTACTCACAACAACATTCGTAACGTCAAAATTGAGGACTTGCTGGGTCGTGAGGAGATCAAAATTTCCATGGATGCCATTATCGCCAATTTCAAAGACAAGGTGGTGATGGTGACGGGCGCTGCAGGCTCCATCGGCTCCGAACTCTGTCGTCAGCTCGCCGGATTTGGCGTCAAACAGCTGGTGCTTTTCGACAATGCAGAAACGCCGATGCACAACATTCGCCTCGAACTCGAAGAGAAGTTCCCGCACCTTTCATTCGTCCCCGTTATCGGTGATGTGCGGCAAGGTCCTCGCGTCGACTATGCATTCCGTAAATTCCACCCGCAAATTGTCTTCCATGCAGCCGCTTACAAGCATGTGCCGCTTATGGAGGAGAATCCCTGCGAGGCCATCCGTGTCAATGTGCATGGTACCCACACCGTGGCCGACAAATGTATCGAATACGGTGTTGAGAAGATGGTGATGATTTCCACCGATAAGGCGGTGAACCCCACCAACGTGATGGGCTGTTCAAAGAGAATTGCCGAGATTTACGTGCAGTCGCTCGGACTTGCCATCGAACGCGGTGAGATTAAGGGCAATACCACATTCGTGACCACGCGTTTCGGAAACGTGCTGGGTTCCAATGGTTCCGTGATTCCGCGTTTCAGAGAACAGATTGAGAAGGGCGGTCCTGTTACGGTCACCGATCCCAACATCACCCGATTCTTCATGACCATCCCCGAGGCTTGCCGTCTGGTGATGGAGGCTGCCACGATTAGTACCGGCACCCAGATTTTCGTTTTTGATATGGGCGAGTCTGTGAAGATTGACGATTTGGCTAAACGCATGATCGACCTTGCCGGACTGAAACTCGGCGAAGACATCGAGATTGAATATGTGGGTCTGCGCCCCGGTGAAAAACTTTACGAAGAGGTGCTCTCCAACAAGGAGAATACGATAGAAACCGAACACGACCGTATTTTCATCGCCAAGGTGCGCAAATACGACTACAAAGAAGCCCTTGCCGCCGTGGAGGATATGGAAGAGAAGTCTATCTTTGTGCAGATTCCTGAGATGGTGAAGAAGATGAAAGAGTTTGTGCCTGAGTTCATTAGTCAGAACTCCGTTTTCCAGCAATACGATAAACCTCGGCAATAATATTAAGGTAATAAATATTGAAAAAAGGCTGTCTTTCCGGACAGCCTTTTTTAATAAAAAGTGTATATTTGCCGCTTAAAGTTTAGTATTATGGATAATTATTATCTCGTTGGTATTCAGCAAATTGGCATCGGCACGGAGGATATGGTTGCGTCGTGGAAATGGTATGCTGACATGTTTCAGATGAATGTCAGGATTTTGGAGGACGACACGGTAGCCGAAAGGATGCTTCCCTATACGAACAACAAACCCGAGAAGCGGCATGCTTGCATAGCGGCCAACCTGCAGGGCGGCGGCGGTTTCGAGATTTGGCAATATTCGGAGCGTAAGCCTCTTCCTATCGATTTTGATGTGCAGATCGGCGATCTCGGTGTCTTCTGTGCCAAGATCAAATCCCATAACATCACCGCATATCACGCCGAACTGGCTGCCAAATACCAGAACGTTTCGCAAATATTCACCGATCCTCAGGGACTTCCCACTTTTTATCTCTACGACCCCAACGGAAATCTCTTCCAGGTGGTGGAGGATAATTACATCTTCATTGATGAGAACCGCTATTCAGGCGGTGTGGTTGGTGCGATGATCGGCGTTTCCGACATCGACAAGGCGCTGACGGTTTACCGGGATATCCTTGGCTACGATACGGTGGTTTACGACAAAAACGGCACTTTTAGCGATTGGCAGACGTTGCGAGGCGGTACGCAGCACTACAGACGTGTGTTGCTGAGCCACTCCCAGCCGTTCAAAGGACCTTTTGTGAATATGTATGGCAGCAGTACCATTGAACTGGTGCAGGCCATCGACCGCGAACCGCGCAAGATTTTCGAGAGTCCTCGTCAATGGGGCGATCCCGGCTATATCCAGATCTGTTTCGATGTCGTGAACATGCGCGCTCTGGAGAAGCATTGCCAGTCACTCGGTCATCCTTTCACGGTGGACAGCTGTCCCGGCGACGGCGACTTCGACATGGGTCTCGCTTCCGGCCATTTTACCTATATCGAAGATCCAGATGGCACCCTGATCGAGTTTGTGGAAGCCCATAAGATTCCGATTAGCAACCGATTCAATCTCTGCTTAAACTTGATGAAACGCGACCGGTCGAAAGCATTGCCGACGTTCCTGTTCAAATTGATGAAACTGAACCGAGTGAAATTCGACTGATATGGGCAATCTGTTAGATCAAATCAAGAAGGATTTGCGTTATGAAGAGGCGCTCCATGCCTGCATGAACTGCGGCATGTGTACGGCTGTGTGTCCGGCGGCGGAGTTCTATGACTACGACCCGCGCCGCATCTGCGACCTCGTGCAACGCAACGACGAGGCGGTCATCGAGGAGCTGCTGCGTTCCGAAACTATCTGGTATTGTGGACAATGCATGTCGTGCAAACCCCGCTGTCCGCGTGGCAACGCTCCTGGCGAAATCATCAACGTACTGCGCAAAGTCTCCCAAGAGACCGGCTATTTCCGTGACAGCGAGATGGGTCGTCAGCAAACGCAACTGATGAACTCCATCGAACAGAATATCCTCGATATCGGCTATTGCGTGCACCCCGACCGTGTGGATCCCGACTATCACGTGGAGCAGGGACCCGTTTGGCGTTGGTTTGTGGACAACATCGAGGAAATTGCCCCGAAACTCGGCGCGAACTACCATGGCGATGGCCCCGGCGCCCTCCGCACCATCCCCCACGAGGACATGGCGGAAGTACATAAGATTTTCGAAGTCACCGGCGGCTTTGATCTTCGCGAGAAAGTGAAATAATTGATAATTGATAATTGAGAATTGAGAATTGAGAATGAAAGGGGTAAGTACCTGAAGATTGCTCAATAGTCAAAGTTAAGGATAAAGTCAAAGTCAATGAGAAGAATAATCATACTAATCAGTGCTATTTTTCTGCCATTGCTCATCATGGCGCAGGACCGCATCAATGTGACCGACAAAAACGGCAAGAAACAGGGCGTCTGGAAAAAATACGAGCAAGGTAAGTTGCTGTACGAAGGGCAGTTCAAGGATGACGTACCCTACGGAACGTTCAAGTACTACTATACCGACGGCAAGCTGAAGAGTGTTACCGAGTTTGTGCAAGGTGTGCATAAAGTGCATACGACCATGTATCACGAAAATGGGAAAAAAGCCTCTGAAGGTGCTTACATTGACCAGCAGAAAGACGGCGAGTGGCGCTACTATTCCAATCAGGATACCTTGATCAAGGTGGAAAACTACCAGGTAGGCAACCGACAAGGAATATGGCAAACCTATTCCACATCGGGAGTGCTGTTGGAGGAGACAAATTACTTGAACAACAAGCGCAACGGTCTATCCAAAGTCTATTATTTGAACGGTCAGGTGCAGTTGGAGGCGAATTATGTAGGCGGCAAGACCAATGGTAAGAGCACTTCCTATTATCCGAATGGAAAGATATCAATGACAGGTGATTACCACGATGGATGGCGCGACGGAGAGTGGAATGCATACGATGTGAACGGCAAAATCCGCTCCACAACGGTTTATAAAGACCAGCGACTGGTGAATACCTACATCTATATGTATCAAAAAGGGGTGGGACAGAAACTAAAACAGGATATCGTGGCCTATTTTGTGAAAAACCGCGACAAAGTGACGGTCTATTTGAAAAACGGCAACAAGATTTCAATTGACGAAACATTCGAAGAGGTTGAGCAATGGATTGATTATACGGTGTTTACGAGGGTTAATCCGCGCTATATCGTCGCTATTGACGCCATTGTGAGTTATAAGCCTGTGGCGGATGCCGACGACGCTATCATTCTCAAAATCAACCCCGCTCCCGACGAGGAAATATATTCCGAAGGCAATGACGCCAAACTCCTCAAAGCGTTATTCAATCCGGAAAAACCCCAAGAATAAAAATATCATTCCTTAAGCAGCCTCGAAGAGGCAAGACGCACGAAGTGCTAATAACCCCACATAAGCGACGTAGGTGCGCAATGTGGGGCCGAAAAAGAAACTAAGAACCATACTCTTATCAATGAATCGCGAAATCCTCCGCATTTCTCTTCCAAGCATCATCACCAACATCACCGTGCCGCTATTGGGCATGGTGGATGTGGCAATCGTGGGGCATATCGGTGATGCGACCTATATCGCGGCCATTGCGTTGGGGACGATGGTTTTCAATCTTATATACTGGAATTTCGGTTTCCTGAGGGCAGGAACATCGGGTATGACAGCGCAGGCATATGGTGCGGAAGACAAGACGGAATATCTGAACGTTTTAGTGCGCGGCATTGCCATCGCATTGGCGGCGGCGCTGCTCATCATTCTGTTGCAGCGACCTGTCGGCTATCTCTGCAAGAAATGGATAGACAGCTCTTCCGAAACAATGGGATTGATGCTGACCTACTTCTACATCCGCGTCTGGGCGGCCCCGGCCACCATCAGCATTTTCGTGTTGAAAGGCTGGTTTTTGGGAATGCAGAATGCCAGCTCCCCGATGTGGATTGCCACGCTGATGAATGTGGTGAACATCCTCTGTAGTCTGCTGTTCGTCTATGTGTTGCACGCCGACATTTCCGGTGTGGCGTGGGGCACGGTGGCGGCGCAGTACAGCGGTCTGCTGTTAGCCATCACGATTTGGATTCGTCGTTACGGGTATCTCTGGAAGGATATCCGTTGGAAAACGGCTTTGCAGTTGCGCAAAATGGTTCGTTTCTTCAAGGTGAACGCTGATATTTTCCTCCGTTCGCTCTGTTTTATCGCGGTGTTTACCTTCATTCCGTACATTTCCGCCCATTTCGGGGAGGAGATCCTGGCCGCCAACACTCTGCTGATGCAGCTCTTCACGCTCACTTCCTATGTGATGGACGGTTTCGCCTACGCCGGCGAGTCGCTCGTGGGCAAGTATGTGGGTGCGCAAGACAAGCTCCGTCTCCGTCTCACCATCCACTACCTGCTCTATTGGGGTGTCGGACTGGCGATCTTCTTCACGTTGCTGTTTATCTTTGCCGGAGAGCCGCTCTTGCGTGTCCTCTCCAGTGACGAAACAGTCATCCAGACCTCCCTGCAATACATGTTTTGGACCTATCTACTGCCTTTCACCGGTTTCGCGGCCTTCATCTACGACGGCATCTACATCGGTGCGACGGCTTCCGCTCCTATGCGCAACGTGATGTTCGTGGCCACGGCAGTCTTCTTCGTGGTTTACTATGCACTCGTCGGTCGCTGGGCCAACCACGCCATCTGGTGCGCTTTTATCTTCTTCCTGACGTTCCGTGGCGTGCTGATGGCGATGGGACAAAAGAGGTACATTCTTAGTTAGCAGTTAGTAGTTAGTAGTTAGCAGTCAAAGCCAACACCTAACTGCTAAAGGCCAATAGCTAATAGCCAACAGCCAAAAAAAAAGCGCCCGAGCATGATGTTCGGGCGTTTTCTTTAACGGAATTGCGTGCCGGCTTATTTCTCCTTCAGCAAATCGCGGATTTCGGTGAGAAGCTTCTCTTCGGCGCTTGGCTCGGGAGCAGGTGCCGGAGCCTCTTCTTCCTGTTTCTTCACCAAGCTGGTGGCCTTGTTGATACCCTTCATCACGAGGAAGATACACAATGCCACAATCAGGAAGTCGATCGTCACCTGGATGAAGTTGCCGTAGTTGAGGGTGACGGCCTCTTTCACAACTTCGCCAGCCTCGTTGAGCTTCGGGGTGCGGAGGGTCAGCGAGAGCGTCGTGAAGTTGACGTTGCCGATGAGCGCACCGACGAGCGGCATGAGAATGTCATTCACCAAAGAGGTGACGATTTTACCGAAGGCACCGCCGATGATCACACCGATGGCCATGTCCATCACGTTGCCTTTCATTGCAAATTCCTTGAATTCTTTAAAAAATCCCATAGCGTTAAAATTTTAATGATGTTTGAAAGTGCAAAAGTAAAAAAAAATACAGATTGTTGTGCTAATCTGTATTTTTTTTCTTATTGACTTATTCATCGGAATTCAGTAGGTTGTGCATCACCGAAAGCTTGTATAAATCCAAGAACATCAGGCTGTTATACGTAGATGCGATGTTTCTCAGCGGTTGCTTGATTTTTCCGAGCAGCGATAGGGTGAATCGACCCGAAATCGTTCGTTTAAGCTTTTGGTAGGTGGCTAACAACGTGCTGACAGCCAAGAATTTGTCGTCTAATTTGTTGTGGGATTGCAGGTTGACAAGATTGGCGACACCCGCTGCCACTTTGTCCAAAAGCAGTTCGTTGGTGTCGATGCCTTCGTGATAGAGCTCATTGTCAATGTGATAGACGGGGATTCCGCATTTTTTGAGCTCAATGCCGAAGAAGGTATCTTCGTAGCCATATTGTTTCAAACTCTCTTCAAAACGACATTTCTCGAACACCGATTTGGCAATCAGCATGTTGAACGGGGTGAAAGCCCTGTAGGGATCGCGGTTCCGTTCATACGCCGGTCGCACCTCCCGTTTGATGCCGTAACGATAGCGCAGCAATTTGGTCTTTTCGGGACGCATTTCACGATAGCTCAAACCTCCTAAAACCACAAAATCGGTTCCCTGGAGATTATTCTCTTGCAAAAAACGGATATAATTCGAGATATAGTCACTGCTTTTTACGCGAGCGTCGCAGTCCATGAAGAGCAGGGTTGGGTATTTCGCAGCATCCGCCAGACTGTTACGGATTTTGGAGCGACCGATGTTCTGCTCATTTTGGATATACTGCACGTGATACTGCTCCGCCAATAGCGAATTGTGATAGCGCACCGACGTGTCCGACGATGCATCATCTGAGATGATGATCTCGTACTCGATATTGCTCTCATTCAATTGCGCTTGTAATTCCGAAACTAGCGGATGCAGATTTGTATTATATGTTGGAATTAATATTGATAACATTTCATTTGGCTTTTAGCTTTTGGCCGTTAGCCATTGGCTTGTGAAACCAATAGCTAATGCCATAGACAATTACCAATTAACCCTTAAACTATAAACCTTAAACTATAAACCTTAAACCTCTTAAACTAAAGAATCAATCAACTTCCCGTCTTCGATGCAAATCGCTCTCGAAGGGAACTTGTCAATCATAGAAAAATTGTGGGTGGCCATCAGCACGGTGGTACCGGCTTGGTTGATGTGATGGAAAGTCTGGAAGATCTCCTCGGCGGTGATGGGGTCGAGGCTGCCGGTGGGCTCGTCGGCCAGAATCAGATCCGGACTGTTGAGCAGGGCGCGGGCGATGCAGACACGCTGCTGTTCGCCGCCCGATAGTTGTGACGGCAGTTTGAAATCTTTCGTCTCCAATCCGACCAAGGTAAGCACCTCTTCGCAGCGGTTGAGCATGAGGTTCTTGTCTTTCCATTGCGTGGCGCGAAGCACGAACATGAGGTTCTCGATGACCGTTCGGTCTTGCAGTAGCTGGTAGTCCTGAAACACCATTCCGATTTTCTTGCGCAGTTCCGGAATCTGTTTGGTCTTGAGATTGAGCAGGTCGTAGCCGAGCATCATCGCCTCTTCGCCCTCGGGCTTGAGTTCAGCGATGAGGGTTTTGAGGATGGAGGATTTGCCCGAACCGGTTTTGCCGATCAGGTAAACAAACTCCCCTTGTTTGATGGAGAAGCTGATGTCGGAGAGCACCAGCAGCTTCCGGTGGGCGATGTTCACGTGTTTGAACGAGATGACATCCGCGGGGATGGTCGTCTCCTGCGTGGGTTGTTCGTTCTCTGTCGTGGTGACTTCGGGCTCGTTGTTGATGATTGCTTCGGGTTCTTCCATGATGGTTCAATCTCGTATGAAACGTTGTTCTACCAAGCTCTTGTCCCTGCCGGGACTGCTCAAGGAATAATATAATTCTTAATTCTGCATTCTTAATTCTGAATTGGATTAAGCATCGATATTCGCGTAGGTGGCGTTCTGTTCGATAAACTCGCGGCGCGGCGGCACTTCATCGCCCATGAGCATGGAGAAGATGCGGTCGGCTTCGGCGGCATTCTCGATGGTGACTTGGCGCAGCAGACGGTTGGCGGGATCCATAGTGGTGTCCCACAGCTGGTCGTCCTTCATTTCACCGAGACCTTTGTAGCGCTGCACGTGTACTTTGCGTCCGCCGGCAGAAGCCTCAGCGGTGAGTTGGTCGCGCTGTTCGTCGGTCCAGGCGTACTGCAGTTTATCGCCCTTCTTGACACCGTACAACGGCGGGGTTGCGAGGTAAACGTGTCCTTGCTCAATCAGTTCGCGCATATAGCGGAAGAAGAAGGTCAGAATCAGCGCTGCGATGTGACTACCATCGACATCGGCATCGGTCATGATAATCACCTTATGGTAACGTAACTTGGAGATGTTCAGTGCTTTGTTGTCGTCTTCAGTGCCGATCGTCACGCCGAGAGCGGTGTAGATGTTACGAATTTCCTCGCTCTCGAAAATGCGGTGTTGCATGGCTTTCTCCACGTTGAGGATCTTACCGCGCAAGGGCAGGATAGCCTGGAAGTGGCTGTCGCGGCCTTGTTTTGCGGTACCGCCTGCAGAGTCACCCTCGACGAGGAAGAGCTCGCACTTGGAAGCATCTTTTGAGGAGCAGTCGGCCAGTTTGCCGGGAAGTCCGGAACCGCTGAAGGCGGTTTTGCGCTGCACGAGCTCACGTGCCTTGCGGGCAGCGTGACGTGCCTGAGCGGCCAGCACCACCTTGTCGACAATGGTTTTCGCGTCTTTCGGGTTCTCTTCGAGGTAGTTGGTCAGCATTTCGCCCACCATCTGGTTCACGACACCAGCGATTTCGCTGTTGCCGAGCTTGGTTTTGGTCTGTCCTTCGAACTGAGGCTCAGCCACTTTCACGGAGATGATGGCAGTGAGGCCTTCGCGGAAGTCGTCGCCGGAGATTTCGATCTTGTTCTTTTCGAGCTTGTCAAGCAGCTTGTTGTCATCGGCGTATTTCTTGAGGGTGCGGGTGAGCGCCTGACGGAAGCCCGTGAGGTGCGTACCGCCCTCTATAGTATTAATATTGTTGACGTAGGAGTGGATGTTCTCGGTGAAGGAGTCGTTGTACTGCATGGCCACCTCGATCGGCACGCCCTGACGTTCGCCCTCCACGTAGATGGGCTGGGACGTGATTTTGGTGCGGCCCTCATCGAGGTGCATGATGAAGTCGCGCAGACCGTTTTCGGAGTAATAGACCTCCTTGGGGTGTTCGCCGTTTTCGTCGGTTTTGCGCAGGTCCTCAATAGAGATGTGAATGCCCTTGTTCAGGTAGGCCAACTCCTTGAGGCGGTGTGCCAAACGGTCGAACTCATACACAGTGGTGTGGAAGATGGTGTCGTCGGGCAGGAAGGTGATTTTGGTGCCGCGGTAGTCGCTTTCGCCAACCACTTTCACAGGGTAAAGCGGCTTGCCGTAAGCGTATTCCTGGATGAAGTGCTTGCCTTCGCGGAAGACCTCTGCGGTGAGGTGTTTGGAGAGGGCGTTCACGCAGGAGACGCCGACGCCGTGCAGACCGCCGGAGACCTTGTAGGAATCCTTGTTGAACTTGCCGCCGGCGTGCAGGACGGTCATAACGACTTCCAAGGCGGAGCGCTTCTCCTTCGGATGCATGTCGGTGGGAATACCACGACCGTTGTCGAGCACGCTGATGGCGTTGCCTTCCAGTATTTTGACTTCAATATTGTCACAGAATCCGGCGAGGGCCTCGTCGATGGAGTTATCGACCACCTCGTTGACTAAGTGGTGCAGTCCGCGGTCGCTGACATCGCCGATATACATGGCGGGACGTTTGCGCACTGCCTCTAGGCCTTCCAGAATCTGAATATTACCCGCACTATAGGTTTCTTCGTTCACTGTCTTATTCTCTAACTCATTCATTATTAATGGTTTTACTTTTTCTCTAAAAACCTGCAAAGATACGAAAAAAATCAGTATGTTGAGCGGTTTTTAGTGGTTTTTTAATGGTTGGGGGAGAAGGCAATAGGCAATAGGGAAAAGGCAATAGGATAGGGTTGAGGGTCGAGAGAAGAGGGAAAGTGGCCGTTGGACATTTTGTAGGAGTAGGTCGCGTCGAATTTCTCGGTCGCGATGAACTGATGGGCGAAATTGATAGCAATAGAGCGTGATTATTTTTTGTACTTTTGCAGCCATAAATTCATGTCCTATGATGAGATGGTGCCACATCAGCGAATTCAATACCCTGTACGAGCAACCACGTGAATACATCAATGGCAAAAACGAACCAAGACTATAAAAATAGCAACAAATAATAAAGTAATATTATGAAGAAAGTATTTTTAATGCTGGCCGTTGCGGCCACCATCCTCTGCGGATGCAACAAGGACAAGGACAATCTGTCAGACAAACTGATAGGCAAATGGATGCAGGCTGAAATAGATGGCTTGCCCGCGTTGACCAACGAAAAAACGGTTATCACCTTCATCTCCGACACAAAAGCTATCCTTAGCGCATCAAGAGCTGATTTCACACAGACGGAATCTAAATGGAACGCCTATTTGGAATGTGACGTCCAGATTGACGGCGACATTGTGACAGTCACTGGGCAAATCAACGAGTCCAAATCCATTGTTTACAAATACACTGTCAATTCTATTACTGACAATGAGATGTCATGCCACTTCAAGGTGACTTCATACACGAATGGGAACGCATTCCACTATCCCGAGGAAGACGTTGTCCTGAAACGCGTCACTGTTGATTATAAAAACGACGTTGTTGGCATCTGGGAAGGCCGTATCACCAGCCAGGAAGGCTCCGAATTTGACGATGGCGAGCTCCACCGCTGGGAATACAAGGCTGACGGCACCTACATCTATTATCGCCAGACGGAAGAAGGTCAATGGGTGGACGACGTGAATGCCTTTGCCGAGTATTTCGTGGATGGCAACCTACTGTGCACACGCTGGCTGAACAATGGTGAGGGGCAGTTTGAGAACCGCGAATGGTGGGAGATTGCCTCCATCACGAACGGCGTGATGTCGTGGACGGCGCTGCGCAATCATGATGACGGCACCACCTACACCGCTACTTTCAGCATGACAAAAGTGAACTAACAGACAACCTCGCATATATCCTATGCGAAGGTCTCTGCCTGATTCCATCGCACGTTCACAAAAACAAACTACTAAGAAAAAAGGACGATAGAATCGGGTGCTTCCCACGTCATTCCTGCAAGAAAGTTTATTGGATGAAAGACTTCTCCTTAAATTTTTGCGGGAATGATTTTTTATTGTCCCCCTTTATCACATTCTCAACCTGAAATCCCATCCCGCCTGCCATTTTGTCAGTTCTTCCCCATTGGCAACATAATTGCAATATTATGCGGCGTGTGCTCACTGAATATTCTGTGCTCACTGAATATTCTGAAAATATATTCCTTGAGCAGCCTCGAAGAGGCAAGACGCACGCAGTGCAATTAACCCCACACAAGCGAAGCGCAGTGTGGGGTCAACCTAAACCTTAAACCTTAAACCGAAAATTATGAACCCGAATAATTTAACAATTAAAACCCAAGAAGTGATTGGCAATGCCCAAATGTTGGCGGCGCGCAATCAGAACCAGCAGGTCGATACCCTGCACATCCTCAAGTCGATGCTCGACACCGACGACAACGTGATCCCCTTCCTGCTGAAGAAACAGTCGTGCAACCCGCAGACCCTCAAGGCTGCAGTGGAGCGCGAAATCAACCGTCTGCCCAAGAGCAGCGGCAACGAAATCTACCTCGGCGGCACCACCCAAACTGCCATGCAGAAGGCCGCCATGTTCTGCGACGCTTCCGGCGACGAGTACATGGCTTTGGAGCATCTGCTCTACGGTGTCTTCATGGCCGGCGGTCAGTCGGCTCAGATGCTGAAGGACGCGGGAGTCACTGAAAAGAGTCTCAAAGCCGCCATCGCAGAACTTCATAACGGCAAGAAGGTGACCGGCGAAAGCTCCGAGGAGACCTACAACGCCCTCAACAAGTATGCCAAGAACCTCAACGACATGGCGCGCAAAGGCAAACTCGACCCCGTGATCGGTCGTGACGAGGAGATCCGCCGTGTGCTGCAGATTCTATCCCGCCGTACCAAGAACAACCCGATTCTGATTGGTGAGGCTGGTGTCGGTAAGACTGCCATTGCGGAAGGTTTGGCACAGCGTTTGGTAAGCGGAGATATCCCGGAGAACCTGAAATCCAAGAAGTTGTACTCTTTGGATATGGGGGCCCTGATTGCCGGTGCCAAGTACAAAGGCGAGTTCGAAGAACGTCTGAAGAGCGTCGTGAACGAGGTTATCGAGTCGAACGGCGAGATCATCCTCTTCATCGATGAAATCCACACCCTCGTGGGTGCGGGCGCGTCCGGCGAAGGTGCCATGGATGCTGCCAACATCTTGAAACCCGCTTTGGCACGTGGCGAACTGCGCTCCATTGGTGCAACGACCCTTGATGAGTATCAGAAGTACTTCGAGAAAGACAAGGCTTTGGAGCGTCGTTTCCAACCCGTAAAAATCGAAGAACCAGACAAATACAGCGCAATCTCCATCCTTCGTGGCTTGAAGGAGCGTTACGAGAACCACCATCAGGTGAAGATCATGGACGAGGCTATCATCGCTGCTGTGGAGCTGTCGCAGCGTTATATCGGCGACCGTTTCCTTCCCGACAAGGCCATTGACTTGATTGACGAAGCCGCTGCCAAGTTGAAACTGGAGATCAACTCCGTGCCCGAAGAATTGGACGATGTACAGCACCGTATTTCTCAGCTCGAAATCGAGCGCGAGGCGTTGAAAATCGAGAAAGACGAGGCTAAAGTGGCACAATTGAGCAAGACAATTGCCGAATTGCAGGAGAAATGCAACGCTCTTTCCACCAAATGGCGTAGCGAGAAGGAGATTATGGACAAAATCCAGCACTGCAAAGACGAAATCGAGAACTACAAACTCGAGGCTGCCGAGCAGGAGCGCCAGGGTAACTACGGACGTGTGGCCGAACTGCGCTACGGTCTGATCAAGAACGACGAAGACCAGATTGTGAAGCTACAGGAGGAGTTGGAGAAGTTGCAAGGCGACAGCGCCCTGATTGACGAAAAGGTCACCGCCGATGACATTGCCGAGGTGGTGGCGCGCTGGACCGGCATCCCCGTCAACAAGATGATGCAGAGCGAGAAATCGAAGCTGCTTCACTTGGAGGAGGAACTTCATAAGCGCGTGATTGGTCAGGATGAGGCTATTACAGCCGTTTCCGATGCCATCCGCCGCAGTCGTGCCGGCTTGCAGGATGCACGCAGACCTTTGGGATCGTTCATCTTCATGGGCACCACCGGTGTCGGTAAGACAGAACTAGCCAAGGCTTTGGCCGAGTACCTCTTCAACACCGAGGAGGCCATGACGCGGTTCGACATGAGCGAGTTCCAGGAGTCCTACTCCGTCTCCCGACTCATCGGTTCGCCTCCAGGATACGTTGGCTACGATGAAGGTGGTCAGCTCACCGAAAAGGTGCGCCGGAAACCTTACTCCGTGATCCTGTTCGACGAGATTGAGAAAGCGCACCCGGATGTCTTCAACGTGCTGCTGCAAGTGTTGGACGACGGACGGCTTACCGACAACAAGGGTAGGGTGGCCGACTTCAAGAACACCATCATCATCATGACGTCCAACCTCGGTTCCAACATCATCCAGGAGAACTACTCCAACCCGAACGGAATGTCGGATGAGGAGGTCTTCAAGAAGACGAAAGCGGAACTCAACGAGCTATTGAAGAAGACGTTGAAACCCGAATTCTTGAACCGTATCGATGAGATTGTGATGTTCCAGCCGTTGTCGAAGCGCGAAATCAAGGATATCATCAACCTGCAGCTGAACAATTTGCGCAAGCTGTTGGAGCAGAAGAACTTGAACATCGAATTCAGCGACTATGCGATGAAACTGCTGGCCGATTTGGGCTACGACCCGATGTTCGGTGCCCGTCCGCTGAAGCGCGTCATCCAAAAGCAGATCATGAACGAGCTGTCGAAGCTTATCCTCTCTGACGATCTTGGTCCGGGCGACACCATCATGGTCGACTCCATCGAAGACGGCAAGTTCATTTTCTACAAGAAGTAAATGATAAAAAAAAGCGACGAAATTTCGTCGCTTTTTTTTTATTCGATAATCAACTCTTTCCAACGCACTTTCGGGACGATATGCGTGCCGTTCTCTCGGTAGTACGCATGGCTTTCGTCTGCGGAAATCTCCTTCAGTTGGATGCACTCACCTCCTTTGCCGATGGCGAGGATGAGTACGGGCGGGTAGGGGAGCGCAAACTCTTCTTCGACTTTCTTTGCATTGAACGCCCCGATAATCAGACCGTTATAACCAAGCTCTACCGCTTTCAGCAACATGCTTTGTGCTGCGATGCCCACATCCACGTGCAGCATTTTATTGTCGGGAACGGTGCTGCAGATGATGATGAAGGCTTTGGGCTCGGTGCCTGGAAACGGCAAGTGCAGTTCCGGCAGCATACCGCCCAACTTGATGTTTTCCAACACCTTTTCCGCACCAGTCTCTTCCGTGACCAGCTTGAACCGCAATGCTTGCTGGTTCTTCGCTGACGGCAACAAAGGATTCACCGCCACGATTTTCTCCAGCGTGCTTTTCGAAACTTTATAGGCTTGATCGTATCCGCGGTAACTGCGGTTTGCCTTCAACAGTTGATCCAGCGAATGCCCCGCGGATTTGTACACCACCTTTTTCTTGCTGTTGTATTCGTCGAATTTGTTCTCTATGTAATTGTCGGCCATTATTTCGTCATTTGTTTTGCAATCCAGGGGTTGCGCTTCGCTTACCCCTGGCTACCGAGCTCTTGCCCCTACGGGGCTGCTTAAGGAAAGTTTTTATTACAGGCTCCAATACGTCATGTTCTTCACCACGTTACGATACAGACCCTTAACGTCAACGAAGATGCCATTGCCAAGGGAATATTGCTGGAAATACTCTTCCGAGAGCCCTTTGTATTCGTTGTGGGCGACGGCGAGGATGATGGCGTTGTAGGGACCTTCGGGCTGCGACTTCAGTTCGAGGTTGTAGCATTTCTTGACCTCTTCGGGGTTGGCGAACGGATCGACCACGTCCACGATGACACCGAAATCCTGCAGCTCGTGGATGATGTCCACCACTTTGGAGTTGCGGATGTCGGAGACGTTCTCTTTGAAGGTGATGCCCATCACGAGTACGCGTGCGTTCATAGCCGGTTTGCCGGAAGCGATGATCTTCTTGACCACGTTCTTGGCGATGTAGCCGCCCATGGAGTCGTTGACGAAACGACCGGCGGAGATGACCTGTGTGTGATATTTTAGTTCAGCCGCCTTGTGCACGAGGTAGTAGGGGTCCACGCCGATGCAGTGGCCGCCAACCAGACCGGGGAAGAACTTCATGAAGTTCCATTTTGTGCCGGCCGCCTCCAACACGTCGTAGGTGTTGATGCCCATTCTGCCGAACAGGATCGACAGCTCGTTCATCAGGGCGATGTTGACGTCGCGTTGGGTGTTCTCGATGATCTTGGCAGCTTCGGCCACTTTGACGCTCGGGGCGCGGTGCACACCGGGTTGCACGACCATTTCGTAGATTTTCGCAATCTGTTCCAAGGATTCGTCATCGCAACCGGAGACGATCTTGACGGTCTTTTCCAACGTGTGTACCTTTTCGCCAGGATTGATACGCTCAGGCGAATAGCCGAACTTGAAATCGACGCCTGCCTTTAATCCGGAAAGCTGCTCCAAAACCGGAACGCAGTCCTCTTCGGTGCAACCGGGGTAGACGGTGGACTCATAGACCACGTAGTCGCCCTTTTTCAGCACTTTGCCGACAGATTTGGTGGCTCCGAGCAGCGGAACCAGGTCGGGTTTGTTGTTCTTGTCGATGGGCGTCGGCACTGCCACGATGTAGAAGGTGGCTTTGGCCAATTCGTCCAAGGAGGAGGTAAACAGGATGTCTGCATTCTCGAACACGCTGTCGTCCAACTCTTTGCACGGGTCTGTACCTGAACGCATCACGTTGAGATGATCCTCGTTGATGTCGAAACCGATGACAGAGGCTTTGTGAGCGAAAGCCATCGCCAGAGGAAGTCCGACATAACCCAAACCGATCACGCCGATTTTGGCATTTTTGCTTAAAATTTCATCGTATATGGCCATATTGTTGTTGATTTTCGTCTGTTAATGAAGGATTTGCTCCAGTTTTTCTTTCTTTTTTGCGGCGGTCTGACAAATATTGTCGTCCATCACATCTTTCTTTTTATATGGAAATAGGGTGTTTGTCAAACGGAATTCAGTACCAAAATCCTTGGTTCTTTCTGCTATAACGCGTTCGTAGAAACGGATTTGCACTTTAATTGCCTCTCGACATAGTTCGATGATGCGGGTTGGGGTGACTTCTTCGTCGCACAAGTAGGGTAACAGGTTTATTGCGTCTGTGAGAGACATCAAAGACCCATTTTCATCGATATAGTCCAGCTGCAGCGCGTGCGCTTCTTTCAACGAGGAAGTGTTGCAGAGCTGTTGCCATTGTTCAGTGCTCAGCACGTTTCCACCAGCGTTAATCCACTGTAATTTAGCATTATTTTCAAGAATATCAATCAAAGTTTCTGGTTTGTTGTTGAAGACGCCTTCTGCGAGCACGTAGCAAAGCATCATTTCGCGATATGCGGCGATGGCCTCCTTCTCTTTGAGGATGCGCACCGGTCGGTTCGACATCTCCATTTTGGGCAGTTCCGCTTCGCCAGCCAAATGCTGGGTGAGCAGTCTGTGATTCTCTTTTACGATGTGTATGGTGTCAGGTGCAAGTGGCTTGAATTCATAGTATTGCGTGTATGCAATGCGCTTGTCACGGTTTTCGTACTTCCATTCGTTGCGCATCAGCGCGTAGGCGTTGTGCATCCACCAGAATGCGGGCATAATCTCCAAACAGCCGTCCTTTACATTGTTGTTAATCAGCGAGAAGGCGAACTGAATGGAGAGCGGTCGCGGGTAGTCGCCTTTGGCAATGAGGGTGTACGGCGCAAACGAACAGGGGAATGCCAATGAGGAGCAGAGTCCGGGCCAGAAACCGCGGCCTGCCACCAAATCGACGTCGTTCTTACGGCCGTTGTGGTTGGATCCGAGCGTTGCGCCGGCAGCGATGTTGCTCTGTCCTTGGATGTGCGCGGCAATGAGGAATGAGTTGCTGTGGTGCTGCTCGTGACAGGGGTAGAGGTAGGCATGGCCGACCTCGCAACCCGAAATGTGGCTGTTGTCGCCCACGGCAGACTGATAGACACGCGCCCCTTCCGCAATGCTAACCTGCTGTCCGACAAGCACGTCGGCGAGATACGAACGGGAGTCAAGGTGCGCGCCTTTGTGTACGATGGCATTGCGCAGAATGACAGCACCTCCAATGCGGGCAGGTTCTTTCTCAGAAGAGGAAATCCAGGCATGTTTAATCTCACAACATCCTGATAATTCGGTGAATGCGTCGATGTGGACGTTGTGGATGGCGGTGACGTTCTCTATGGTGCAGTGAGCTCCGATAAAGCCTTCTTTTTCAGTCGGTGCTTCGTGCTCGAACAACGTGGGATTTCCCGTATAGAGACACTGGAAAACATCGGTGGAGTTCATCTCGGGAACCGCAACTACCTGAAAACGACCGTCTTCGTTGCAGAGTTCCAAGGTGTAGCCGTAGTGTTCTTCCGTAAAGGTGAGCGACCCGATGTTGGAAAGTCGGGTGTTCGCACCAATGTGATAGTTCTCAATATGTAAAACATTGGACATCACGACGTTGTCCTCGATGTTTACCTTGCCGTGAAAATGACAATTGCGTATGTCTAAAACAGAAAAAGTGCGGACGACGGAAATGTCCTTCCAGTCGTCTGCACTATTGTTCTGCTGTATCAGCTGAGTGATTTCAGCGTCTGTGAGCGGTCTCCACATCACACGGTAAAAAAGAAGTTGTTATTCTTCGCCACCGCCGCCAAGCATCTTTTTCAGATCCTCGGGAGCATCTTCGAAGTCCTTCGCGTCAGAGGGAAGGAGGAAGTCAGTGGCTTTCACCTTCTTGTTGGGGGTGATTTTGGTAGCGGTGCTGATCACCGTGAACTCTTCGCCGTTATATTCTTTCTTTGATTCGGTGCAGAGCGGATAGCCCTTCAGACCAGGGTATGAAGCAAAGTTGATATCGTCGCCAAGACCGAGTTCTGTGGTCACCCAAAGAATCTCCGTATCTTCTTCATCAGTCTCCAAGTTGGTGATTTTCACGATCACTTTCTTGCAATTGTAGCCTGTGATGTTTTTCGTTTCGTCCGTGTACTCAAAATCTCTCTTGATGTTGGCAGTAGCCTCTTGGAGTTTTTCAAGAGTGGCTTTGTTATAATATTTGCCATAGCCAGGGATGTCAAAAATGGTGGTGAGGGTCTTTGAGTTGCCATTTGAAATGATGATCACATCAATACCCATGTTCATGTTAATACGCCAGTTGTTGCCCATAACGATAAACTCTTGGGTCTCTTCAGCAAGCTGGGAAACGAAATTCGGGTCGCTGCAATCCGGGGAAGTGGATTCAAAAGTGATGTTGCCAGCGAAAGGTTTCTGTGCGAAAGCACTGACACTGAGGATCATCACGGCGACGATCATAAAAAAGCGGGTCATTTTTTTCATTTTTTCTTAAGTATTTTTGGTTATAATAATCCAACTTAATTCAGACGGCAAAGATATAAAATTTACTGAAAAGTTTAATGAAAAAAAACATTGTCAATGTTGCGGGCTGTTTGCAAAGATTTTTTATTTTTGCTTTTTCATTTTAAAAGTTAAGATAATGGAATCTAAAAGGGTATTATTGGCTGAGGACGACATGAATCTGGGCAAGGTTTTGACCACCGTGCTCACCGGCAAGGGTTTCCAAGTGAAACACGCTAACAACGGTGAGGCGGCCTACGAGCTTTTCTGCACCAACGAGTTCGACATCTGTCTCATCGATGTGATGATGCCGATTAAAGACGGCTTCACGTTGGCGCAGGAGATTCGGAAAATGGACAAGAAGATTCCGATTATCTTCTTGACAGCCAAGACCATGCAGGAAGACATGATCAAAGGACTCTCCATTGGCGGTGACGACTACATCACCAAACCGTTCACGATGGAGATTCTGCTGGCGCGTATGCAGGCGCTGTTGCGTCGTACGGGCGTGCAGGAGGAGCCGGAGAGCCATATCGTCAACATCGGAAAAATCCAGTTCGACCGCAAACGTCAGGTGCTGATTGTGGACGGCGAGGAGCAGAAGATGACCTCCCGCGAGGCCGCCCTTTTGGATATGCTGTACGAGCAGCGCAACGATGTGCTCTACAGAAGTTATGCCTTAAAGAAGATTTGGGGCGAGGACAGCTTCTACAACAGCCGGAACATGGACGTCTATATCACACGTCTGCGAAAGCTGCTGAAAAGCGAGCCTAACGTGCAGATTATCAACGTACATAGTACGGGGTTCAAACTGGTCTGGTAATCTTATCGCGCGGCGGTGCCGACCACTACCTCGGCAGCCTTTTGAGAAGCCGAACCGTTGCCCAGCCGCGTGTACAATTCGTCATACTGCGCTTTCATGGCGGCGATGTTTTCCGCATCTTCCGTGATGAGGCGCAGTTCTTTTTGCAATCTTTCCGGGTTATAGTCGTGCTGGATGAGCTCCGTCACCACGGGTGCGTCCATAATGAGGTTGGGTAGGGAGATATAGTTGATTCCGGAGATCAAGTGCTTGGCTATCAGGTAGGAAATCTCGCTTCCAGCATAACAGACCACCTGCGGGGTACCGATCATGGAGGTCTCCAAAGTGGCGGTTCCGGATGCGACGATGGCCGCTTTGGCGTTGGCGAGCAACGCGTAGGTCTGGTCACAAACCGTATACACGTTACGGCTTTGTAGAGACGATGTGCACATCGTCTCTACGGATGTTTGCAAATGTTTGTCATATAGTTCTTTCGGAAGCCACGAAACGGTGGAAACCACAAATTGGTATTGCGGGAATTGCTCCACCACGCTCAGCATGGTCGGCAAAATGGCGTTGATCTCCTGTTTGCGACTGCCGGGCAAAAGAGCAATAATCTCCCTGTCTTCCAGCTGATTATCCGTCTTGAAGCTCACAACATCGGAACGTGTACGCAGGTCGCGTTGCACCGCGTCGAGCAGCGGATGACCTACATAATGCACATCCATACCGTTTTTGGCGTAAAACTCCTTCTCGAACGGAAGAATCACCATCATTTCGTCCACATCGCGCTTGATCTGCTTGATGCGTCCCTTCTTCCAAGCCCAAATCTGCGGCGAAATGTAGTAAACCACCTTAATGTGGCGCTCTTTGGCGAACTGGGCGATGCGCAGGTTGAAACCGGGATAATCGACCAAAACCAATACATCAGGTAACCACTCTAAGATATCTGCTTTACAGCGTTTTATGTTTTCTAAAACTTCTGAAAGATGCACGAAAACCTCCCAAAAACCCATGAAGGCCATCTCTTTGTAGTGCATAAGCAAATCCGCTCCGGCATTGCGCATTAAATCGCCGCCGCAACCCCGAAACAGAGCTTCGGAATCTTTCGCTTTGATGGCCTTGATCAGGTTGGAGGCGTGCAGGTCGCCCGACGCCTCGCCCGCCACGATGTAATATCTCATCCGCTAAATTATTGAGCCAAAAGTTGTTTCACAATGTCGGAAACCATCTTGTTGTCGGCTTTGCCAGCGAAGGTTTTGGTGGAGATACCCATCACTTTGCCCATATCCTTCATGCCGCTGAAGCCATTTTCAGCGATGATGTTTTTCAATGCAGCCTCAACCTCCTCTTTGGAAAGCATTTTCGGCAGGTATTCCTTGATGATATCGAGCTGGAATTGTTCTTCAGCAGCCAAATCTTCGCGGTTTTGTGCCTTGTAGGTCTCTGCCGACTCCTGACGTTGTTTTACTAACTGTTTCAGAATCTTGATTTCAGACTCTTCGTCCAGATCGCCAGCGCCGCCCTTTTGCGTTTTGGCCAGCAGAATGGCGGATTTCACCGCACGCAGAGCGTTAAGTTTCTGTGATTCACGTGCCAACATGGCCGCTTTGATGTCTTCGTTGATTTTTTGTTCTAATGCCATAATCATCAAATTTTGATTTGCAAAAATATCTTTTTTTCGTGTTCGTCGGACAATTTATCCATTCACCGTGGAGGTGACGGTTCCTTCGTAAAAACGCGTCTCAATCACCTGACCTTTCGTAAGTTCAGCAGCATTTTTCACCGCTTTGCCGTCCTTCAAGGTGATGCTGTAGCCGCGTTTGAGTACGTTTTCAGGACTAAGCAGGTGCAACTTTTCGGTTAGTGAGTCGCATTCGCGTGTACGCTTCTGCAACATCGTTCGCACCCCTTTGGGCAGCTGATTTTGCATGAGTTCTAAACGCTGCTGCTCGCGATGAATGCTGATTTGCATCTGTTTCCCTATCTCTTGCATGAACCCCTTCAATTGGAAAGTTTGGTTCATGGTCAGCTCTTTCGACTTGAAAACCAGGTTTTTGGCGATTTCTCCTAAATGGTTCCTGTGTTCGTCGATTACCTTAGGGAGCTTGTATTGCAGGATGGTTTCCGTCTGCGTCAGCGACTGTTTGACCTCCGCCAGCTGCAGTTGAGCCTGTTGCGTGATTTTCGTTATGCAGTCGTTCAGTTGCTCTTCGAAACGGCGGAAATACTCCAACAGAGAGAATGCCACATCCGTGGGGGTGATGAAGTTGGCGTGCGCCACCATATCGGTGACGGAGAGGTTGGTGGAGTGGCCGATGCCGGTGAGCACGGGTAGGGGGAAGGTGGCCACGCGGTGGGTGAGACCGTAGTCGTCGTAACAGCTCATGCCCACGTCACCGCCGCCGCCGCGCACGATGACGACCACGTCGAACTCGTTCTGCCGTTTTCCAATCACCTCCAACTGACTTAGAATGCCGGTGATGGCCTTCTCGCCCTGTAGAATCGACGGAAACAGCTCTGTGCTGAATTTATAGCTATGCTCGTTCTGATGCAGCGTCTGCATGAAGTCGCTGTAGCCCTTGCTGGTCTCCACGGAGATGACTGCCACCCGCTTGGGCAGCAGCGGCATCGTCAGCTTGCGGTTGAGCTCGAAAACCTCCTCCTTCTTGAGGCGTTCGATGACCTCCTGACGGTTGCGCACCATCTCGCCTAAGGTGTAGGTGGGCTCAATGTCTTCGATGTGCAGCGCCAATCCGTGCTTCGGACTGAACTGTATCGTGGCGAGACAGAGGATGCGGATGTTCTCCTTCAGCGGTTCGCCCGTGATTTGGGTGAAGCGGCGGTTGATGTCCTTGAAGTTGGCGGACCAGATCACCGCCCGCATCTCGGTTTTGATGGTATTGCCTTCGCGCTCAACCAGTTCCGGGTAGCAGTGACCGCTATAGGGGTAGTAGTTGAGCTTCAGAATCTCCGCTTTGATGTAGTAGGGGCGGGTATAGGTGCGCTCGATCATCTTGTGGAGGCTCATCGCCACATCCGACAAAGAGTATACAGTATGGTTATTGAAAGTTTCTCGTTCTTGCATTTTATCTGTTTTTACCGCCCCACATTACGCTCCTGCGTCGCTTGTATGGGGTTAATTGCACTTCGTGCGTCTTGCCTCTCCGAGGCTGCTCAAGGAATATCATCTCCTCATCTTTTCATCTTTTCATCTTTTCATCTCAAGTCTCAAGTCTCAAATCATTAATTATACATAATATTTTTCGGGATTTTCAGCCAGTGCTCGTAGGGCTTGCCGAGACGTTGCACCGTCCGCGTCCAGACCTCTTCGGCGGGCGTGTCGAAGACGAGGGATTGCGTGGCGGGGGCAACCACCCACATGTTGCGGCGGATTTCGTCTTCGAGCTGTCCGGGCGACCAACCGGCGTACCCTAACAGGAATTTGTGCTTGAGGTTGGCGATAGCGTGCTGCTCGATGACGGCGATCAGTACCGGATTGTAGCCGACATAGACGCCTGGCAACAACCGTGATGCTTCCGGGCAGGATTCGAAGCTGTGGAGCAGGAAGACGGCCTCTGTCATGACGGGACCACCGAAGAAAATCGGCTCTTCCACCTTGATTTCGTTGACCAGATCGTACACGTTATGAGGCAGTTGGCGGTTGATGATGAGTCCAGCCGTGTGCTCTTCCTCGTAATCCGTCAGCAGCACCACCGAGTGGTTGAAGAACGGGTCGTTGAAGTAGGGGGTGGAGACCAGTAACCGACCGGCTTCGAGGGAAAGTCCAGTGGGCTCTATCTGCAGATGATCGTTGTATCTATCCATTTTGTTGACAATCAGTGTTATAAGTTATGGCTGAATGTTTGTGGGTTTCGAATCCGGGTTGGGTTCGGGAGCGGAAACGTGTTCCGGGTTGGGCTTCTTCCCGGTGAGCATCTCTTCCCGTTCGTCTGCGGTGGCAAACTGAGCGCCGAAGAATTCGTTGATGATAATGCGCAACAGCGTGTAGGCGGGCACGGCGAAAATCATGGAGAAGACGCCGCCGATGTAGCCGGCCATCAGGATGACGATGAAGATCTCCAGCGGGTGCGAGTGGGTCTGCTTTCCGTAGATGTAGGGCTGTAACACGAAATCATCCACCAATTTGGCTACCACAAAAGCGGCAGCAATCCGGATGACGGTGCTCCAGACGAGCGCCATTTCCGGAGAGGCGGGCAGCAGCGAGGTGACACCCACGATGATGCTGACGACAACTGCAATCAGTGTACCCACGTATGGGATGATGTTCAGCAGTCCGCCTATGGTACCGATAATCAGCGCATTAGGCACTCCGAGGATGAAACAGATCAGGAATTCCAGGAAACCGACGATGAACATTTCCATCATCACTCCTCGGAAATAGGAGGAGAATTGTTTGCCCGTGGCTTCCAAGATGTTATCGAAATTGTTTTGGTATTTGTTAGGCAGCCAACTGCGGATCATCTTGAAGAAGATGTGGTGGTCTTTGAGTGAGAAAAAGGTCATGAAGAGGATGGAGAACAACGCCACGAACAGCGAACCGATCATGCTGGCCGTGCTGCTCACCACACTTGACATGCTGATTCTCTTCACAAATGCGGTGAATTCGTCGTTTATCAGGTCGGTGACGTGCTGGCGACGTTGCAGAATGCCGTACTTGCGCAACGGCTTGTCGAACTGATTCAGCCAGTCTTGGATACTTTCGCCCACTGATGATAAATCCAAGGTGGTCAAGAACTTAACCTCGTTCACTAAGGCAGGAATCACCAAGTAGAAAATCAGTCCGATGATGCCGACGATGATCACTAAGGTGATGGCTGCAGCCAGCGAAGAGGGGAACTGCCATTTGCCGATGCGGATGCTGGTGAGCAATTTCACCAATGGGGACCCGAGTAACGACAAGAGGAAGGCAATGAAGATATAGAGGACAATATCTGAAAAGAACCAGCACAGGAAGATGATGATTCCGATTCCGATCAGCAGGGCGATGGCGCTTTTTCCGTTATTGTTCATTTTGGCTTACTTTTTTGGATTGTTTTGATGATTTTCCCTGTTTTCGATTACGTTTTCGCGTGTCGAAGTCCTGTTTGTAGGTCAGAGCGGCCCCAGCCACGTAGTTGTTGGGGTTATCGTAGTAGTGGGTGTCGTCACGTTCGCCAATGTAGGTGAAAGCCTTCACCCGCCAAGTCCCCGACTTGTTGATGACGTATTCCACGGTCAGGTCGCCGTAAATGTTGTTGTATGCCCCTCCTTGGGTGGTTTTGTCGTCGTAGTATCCGATACGGGTGGACATAATCACTCTGTTGTTCAGTAAGTTGGCATTTGCTCTTACGCCGTATTCAGCTGCCGTTTTGTCGGTCGCCTGGTTGTAGGTGATGCCAAAACCACCACGCTTGCTGTCGATGACATTGCTAAGCAGGTTGTTGACCGCGTTGCTGAGGAGCGTCATGCCGGAGGTTAAACTTGAGATTCCGTTGATGATGTTCGCGCCAGTCGTGTTTTCAGAGGTAAAAGAGTTGGTCACAAGGAAATAGGCGAACTGCTTGGTCATGTTCTCCTTGTTTTGCGTGTCGATGGCGGTGTAGAAAAGGTTGCGGATTTCCGAACTACTGTTGGGCAATTCGAAGGAGAAAGTGGGCTCAATACGACGCATCAGGGGACCGCTCAGATGGATGTAGGCGTTCACGTCTGTGCTACCCGTAGGTCCCAAATCAGAGTCGATGATGTTGGCCAGGGAGGTTTTGGAGGACTTGTAGGCACTCATGTTGACGGTCATGGCATCCAAAGGTCCGTCAAAATTGATGCTTCCGCCCGGCACCAGCGTGAATTTGGAGTTGACCAAATCATAGAGTGAGATTTTGATATCGCCGGAATGGAGCAGCAGATTGCCGTAGAGGTTCAGCTCTTCGTTGGCGTATACCAGGTTGAAACGGCCGTCGGCACGGGCGTTCAGAGTGCCGCCGAGCGACTCCAGCAGAATCACCACTTCGGCATCGTTGGTGACGTTGAAGGTGAAATCGAAGTTGAGTTCGGTGGAGGAGTGACGCTCTTGCTCCGCAACGAGGGAGTCTTTGACAATGCGGCTTTGGAAGTGGATGTAGTCGGTTTCGGAAGCGGAGTTGGTGGAGTTGACTTGCAGTACGATTTTGGAACCCGTAAGTGTTTTGATGTCAGGACCTTTGAAGAAAAGTTGGTCGCCAGAACCGCTGATGAACACATCTCCCTTCACGTAGCCGGTGCCGTAAAACACCGAATTGATGGTTCGTGGGGTGTTCAATGCCAAAATACGGTCGGTGTGTATTTGCAAATCGAGTCGCATGTCTTTGAACATGTTGTGCGCGATTTCACCGGAAAGGATGGCGGGGTTTCCGTCTTTGTCCAAAATCTGCATGTTGCGGAAGGTGATGCCCTTTTTGTTGAAGAAGATATCTTGGTCAATTACACGATATTCAGTGCCCAAGGCGGCGATGCCCATTTCGGCATCCAGCACATGCACCGTACCGTCGATGTAGGAGGAGTCGGGAGAGATACATACCGTCATGTCGCCAGATGCGTTGCCCGTCAAATTGTCGCTGAATGCAGAGAGGAACGATTCGAGGAAGTTGGCGTTCAACGTGTCGAATTTCGCTTTCGCCATCAAGGTCTTCTTGTCGTATGAGCCTGAAATGTTGGCGATAATGTCTTTCTGCGCTGCAAAATCCCGAATGGAGAAATTCGTCAGGAAGTCGTAGTCCAGTTTCTGTCCGGGAGCTTCGAAAAGACCTCCGGAGAAACGGACGGCGTTTTCATCGTTGACTCCCGCCATCAGGAACAGGTCACCCAAACGGCCTTCGTTGATGGTGAGATCGTCGGCAATCAACTTTCCGAAAATCAGCCGACGGTTTTGCCGGTTCATCAGGTTCAGGTCCGCAGACATCCAGCCTTCGAACGACATATCGCTTAGCAGCGGGTTGATGAGTGACATGTCGAAGTTGCGGGCAGCTAACGACAGACGGCAGGTGTCCTTGGCGTCGAAATTGCCGTTAAGTTCCATGGAGCTGTTTTGCGTATAGAACAGGAGCTTGTCGAATTCGTAGGTGTGCGACTTGAGATGAATGGTGTTCTGGTCGTTGAAATGACACTCGTAATCCTTCAGGAAGATTCTGGAAGTGTCCAGATGGATGACGATATCGTCGGTTTTGGCAATGTTAACCGTTCCGGAAAGCTCGGAGTTGTTGCCCGGCGAGTTGAAAGGATTGTACCAGGCTAAATTGCATTGAATCAGACTGTTGTTGGAATTGGCCTGGATGTCAACTTGGTTGAATAGCAAAGGACTCGAACCTGCAAATACGATCAGGGAGTCGCCTGTCACTGTCAAATCCAAACGGTTGTTCCCTTTTGTGCTTCCGTTCAGGGCGAAATGGTAGAGACGGAGCTTGTTCCGGATGGAGAAATAGGGCAGGCTGACCTCCACTTTGTCGGAAGTGTGGTCGTTGCGGATGTCCACGCTGACCGTTGAGTTGGGGGCGATGAACATGTCAGGAAGCAACAGCTTGGTGAGCGCCCGTGTGTTGTAGGTGGTGATGTTGCACTTGATGTAGTCGGAACTGGATGTGAACTCCTCCGTGGTTGTTTCGTCGGAGTGCCTTTGTGCGGCGGACACCAACGAGGGGAAGAGGTTGTGGGCGATGTTCTGCAACGAGTCGATCACCGTAGCGATAGGATAGGAGGATTCGAAGTTGGCATTGACAATGTTGGAGGTGAGGATGTATTTGTGCATCCCCTCGTGGTTGAAAGTGGAGAGTCTGAGCCGGTTGTTGGTGATGCTGTCCTCTTTGTACTTGATTTTCAGATTGTCACAGCCAATGAAGCCGTTCGCATTGTCCAGATTAGTGCCATGCATGGAAATCTGGAACAGGTCGAAATCGAGTTGTAAGTTAGGATTACGTTGGGCGAGGAGGATGACCTTGTCCAACCCTTTGGCATTGGCAGAATCCACCAATGGCAGCTGTTTGCCGATGTTGCCGGCAGCCAAAGTCAGCCCGGTGATGTTGCCTTGCAGCGAAGGCGTTTGTTGAGAGCGGTCTAACTGCGCAAGCACTTCGCCTTTGAAGTTAGGGTCGTTGACGGAGAGGGTGCCATAGATGAATTCCGACTGGTAGTCGCCATCCAACCGTATGTTGCGCAGCGGATAGCCCATCAGCTGAAACCGGTTGGAGTGGCCAGTGAGATGCGCTTGCAAGGTTTTCAGGTTCTCGGCAGTAAACCCGGAAGAGGCCGTCTGGCCGTCAATGTCGGCGTTCAGCTGGGTGGTGCCGAACAGGTGGTAATCGCCGGTCAGCTTCGCGAGGTTGAAGTTCGGAGAGGAGAGCTGGCTTTGGAACTTGAGCTTTCCCTCCACGGTCTGCGTGGTCAGCGCGGCGTTCACCGCTCCAAGTCCTGTGTTGGTCTGCAGGTTGGCGTTGAAGTCGGACAGCACCCCGCGCATGGTGCCCGACAGTGTGGTGGTGCCGATTTTGTTGAGGAAAGCGTTCGTCGGGATGGTTTTGCCGCCAGGGAGCGTGAATTGCGCTAAATCAGGAAGATGGAAGGAGGTGGAATCCAAGGTGACATCGAATCGGGCATTCAGGAAGTCGATGACATTACGGATGGCGATGTCGCCGTGCACACGGTTGTGGTCGTTCCAGGTTGCATCGACATTTTTCAGACGGAAATCGGTGACCACACCGTCTATAGTGTCAGCTGAAAGGTGGAAAACCTCGTTCATGCCGCGGATGGCGGGCGCAAAACCGGCAATGTCGTCCATAGCCAGCACGGAGGGTCGAATCTCCGCCCCTATGTAGACAGAATCCAGAAATTCCGCATACGTGGTCCAATAGTCATAGCGGAAATAGAGGTCCAAATCCAAATCGCTATCGTTGGTTTTGAGCTTTAAGTCGGTAAATGTCAAGTCTTTGCTGCTGATATGGAAATCGCCGCTGCACTCTTTCAAATTGAAACCGCCATATTGGGTGAAGGAGAGCTGTTTGATCAACATTCCGATATCATCGTTCACAAGCACGAAATCTTTGGCCTTGATGTTCAGGTCGGCCAGCTCAAGAAAGGCGTAGTCAATGTCGGGACGGCCAGAGGTGTCATACACCACGCGTTCGTTGTCATCGATGAGCACAAAACGCCCGTTGGTGATGTCCACTTTGTTGGAAGTGAGTTTGAAAACACCTGTGGTATCATCATCTGCGAACTTGTAGGACCATTTGGCGATGTTGATGGTGTCCTCGCCTTTGTAGGTGCGCAACACGATGTCCAAATCGTCGAAGGAGACATCGCGCAAACCGAGATGGCTCGGATTGGTGTGGAAGGAACGGAAGCGCCCTTTCACAGTGCCGGAATAGATCATGTTCTGACGGTGATGGTCCTTGATGGCCACCTCGTGAGCCACAATCTTCAGCGTGGGGGTGATACGAATGTCTTTGATGGAGATTTCAGTGCCCCATGACTTACTTAAAGAGTCTGTAACTTTGTGAACGACAAAGGTTTGAATAGCGGGTACAAACAAAAGGCAAACAAGCAATAGATCCAGTGCCAAGAAAACACCGACAATCCATGCCAATATTTTGAGCGCCTTTTTTAAGACCGTTTTTCCCACTTTAATACAATATTAATATAAAGCGGCAAAGATACACTTTTTTAGTGTATCATGGTCATTTTTAGAACTTTTCAAACGCGAACTTGGCAGATTCTTCGCAGGCCTTCCAGAACGGTTTCGCGGTTTGTGCCGATGTTCATCCTCATGAATCCTTCACCCTCTGCGCCGAAGTCGGTGCCGTTGTTCAGACCGATCTTTGCATTGTATATCAGTCTGTGTACCAGTTCTTTCTGCGGGAGATTCCAGGCACGGAAGTCCATCCAAAGCAGGAAGGAGGCTTCCGGACGCATAAAGGTGATTTCCGGACAATGCTCTTTCAGATACTGTTCCGCTGCATTGATGTTGCCTCGCAGGTACGTCAACAGCTGCTGCAGCCACTCCTCTCCGTGTGCAAAAGCCGCTTCAGCCGCATAATAGCCGAAGATGTTGCCCAAAGAGAGCTCGTTGTGGTCCAAAAAGCCGAAAAATGCCTTGCGGATCTCTTTGTCTGGAACATAACACACGGATGATGCCAATCCCGCCATGTTGAAGGTCTTGCTCGGTGCGAAAAAGGTGATGGAGTTGTGCTCCGCTGCCTCTGAAACATTGGTGAAAGATGTATGATGGAACTCGGGAAAGGTGAGGTCGGCATGGATTTCGTCGGAGATGACTAACACTTTGTGCTTGAGGCAGATGTCGGCCACTTGTACCAACTCCTCCTTCGTCCATACGGTACCGCCGGGGTTGTGCGGGTTGCTCAGGATCATCACTTTGCATCCCTCCGCTTTGCGGTCCAAATCTTCAAAATCGAAGGTGAAACGGCCGTTTTCCGTCTTCAGCGGACTGCTTACAAACACGCGTCCCGTGCGGTGCGGCACATTGATGAACGGTGGATATACAGGAGTGGTTATCAGCACTTTGTCGCCCGGCTGCGTGAAGGTCTGCAGCACGAAAGCTATGCCCTGCACGATACCGGGGATGAAGTGCATGCGGTTCCATTTCGTGGCGATGCCATATCGTTTCTGGAACCAATTGAGAACAGCCATTTTGTAGCTGTCAGGTGCGAAGGTGTAGCCCAACACCTCGTGGTCGCAACGCTTGCGTATCGCGTCGAGGATGAAGTCCGGGGTCTTGAAGTCCATATCGGCGACCCACATCGGTAGCAGGTCGTCGGTGCCGAATACCTCAGGTGTCATGTCGTGTTTCACGCAAAAAGTGCCTTTGCGTTGGGCGATTTCGTCAAAATTGTATGATTTCATGTTAATCGTCTATAAAACGTAGAGACGGTGTACGCACCGTCTCTACAGCAAAAAATATCAAATAAGTTTTAAGTTCTAAAGAATTGTGATGGAACCTTTGTGTGTGGAAGAAACCCCTTCGTAGTCGGTGATGCGCAGGGTGTAGGTGTAGGTGGCGCCGACGAATAGTTTTCCGTTTTCGGTACCGTTCCACTCAAAGTCCTTGTTGGTCGTGTGGTAGATCATTTCGCCGTTGCGGTTGAAGACAGTGAACTCCAACGATTCGATCAGATTTCTCTGGGGAATGTAGAAGTAGTCGTTCACGCCGTCGATGTTGCTCGGGGTGATGGTGTTCGGCAGATTCAGGAACGGTTTGCAGGCCGGGATGGTGATGCTGTTGTTGGCACCGCAGCCCTCTTCGCTGACGATCTCAACAGAGTAGGTTCCGGGAGCCGTGATGGTGATACTCGGGGTGATTTCGCCGGTACTCCATTTGTATTCTGCCACATTCTCTTCCGTGCTGGCCGACAATGTAGTCTTGAACTCATCACAATAGTCCAGGTCGAACACGATGTCCACTTTCGGCTTTTGAATGAGCAACGTCACGTCCACCAGACTGTCGCAACCGTTCCATGCCAACCCTTCATAGTTGACGCGGCGCGTGCCTTCTGTAGACCATGATTGCGTGTCTCCGAAATAGTTGGGATCATACACATACGGCAGCTTCTCTTCGCAGGTCTTAACCGTATCTTTGCCAAATACTTTCTCAATGGCAGACATATCCAGTTGTATGGTTTTCACAATAGTGTCGATACATTTCTGATCTTCGTCCTGAACCACAATCTTAAAGGTTGCCTCACCATCAGGCGAGATGGTGGTGGAGTCGAACACAAAGGTGGGGTCCAAAACGTTTTGAGCGATAGGAACGAAAGTGTTGTATTTTTTGACAAACCATTGAATGAATTGAGTCTGCTGATACACAGTGTCTTCTGTGCCTCCTTGTTGTGTCGGAGGTACCACCGTGTAGATCGTGCTGTTGTCTTGAAGTTGGATGCTCAAGTCGCAATTGTTGAAGTTCTGAGTGAAGGTGTAGTCGGGTTCAATATAGTAGGATTTTACGTGAGCCTCATAGATGAAAGGCACGCCGGTGTAGGATCTCATCTCGCAGCGGTAGTAAGGCCATACTCTGGCGGTGTCGCGGTTGATGAAAACGTCGGTTTGTCCCACCGGGGTGATACCAGGCAGCGGGGAACTCAAATCCAGGATTTTGTTTTTCGCATCCAAAGAGTCGTAGCCGTAGTGCCATTCGTAGGTCTGTTCCAAGAAACCCCATGGCACGGAAAGGTGGATGTCGTCACCGCCGCAGGCGTCAACTTGGATGGCGCCCGGAATCATTTTGGCGGTGAACAGACCGTAAGCCCAGTGTGCGGTAGCGCTGCAACCATAGGTGTAGATGCGCAGCTTCACCGATTTCTGCGGGGTGAAGTTGCCGTTCAAGTCCACATTCTGGGAAGCTTGCGCCGACAAGTTGAAGGCCAACGGTTTATACTCGAACCATTCTACAGGATAGGAGCTGCTGCTTCCACCGGTCTGGCTACCAGGACATTCACGGTAGGGGAAGGTGGTGGGGGTGGCGTAACCGTAAGAGTTCTGACCAGCCCAATAGTAGGTGGTGATACCGTAAGAGTCGGAGGGGTTCTGCGAGTCGCCGCTGGTACCGCATCCGCTCGGCCATGCCAGGAACTTGGAGTAGGGCCAGTGGTTGTTCGGCACCGGATTGGCTGTCTGCTGGGATGCCTTGGTGGGATAGTAGCCGATGTTCAGCAGCTGATTGGTCTCGCCGTCGTAAACCTCGATATAGAACTGGGGATTACGCAGAGAACCGCAGCCCGTTGCTGCATCATGCGTGCTGTTCACATTCTGGATGGCGAAGGAGAATAGCACCAACAGTGTGCTCAACGAGTCCTCTGGATAGAACCAGTACTCGATTTGCGCTGCCTTGTTACAGGTGCTGTTGCTCGTTCCGCAACCG
>JAGBPE010000129.1 GCA_017633495.1 Bacteroidales bacterium
CATCAATTGTGTTAGGGAAATGATGATTATCAACGAATTACAGAAGAAATACGAAGGTCGGGTACAATTTTTGAGCTTGTGCGTCGATCCGGACAAGCGCACCTGCCAAGCCTTTGTGAAACAATACGGCAAGCAGTTCCCTTGGCCGATTCTCTATTTCGACGAACAGTACGACTGGCTCCTGCAGCAGGGCGTGGAGACCCTCCCCGAACACATCTTCTACAAGGCGGACGGCACACTGCTGATGCGCTACCCGCCAGCTCCGGAAACCGGTCTGCCCGAATACCTGCAGCTCAACTACCCGGAAGAGAAAGAGGATGACCAGAACCCCTTGTTCCAAAATCGAAATAAACAATAAAAATTCACGAATATGAAAAAGAACATCATCGTTATCATTTGTATGATACTCAGTATCAATGTTTTTGCACAAGAAGCAAAGGACAAGCACCTCGCTAAACTGCCTGCTGTGGAGATTCAGGACCTGAACGGCAACCCCTTCAACACACAGGACATCCAGAACGACGGCAAACCCGTGATTATCAGTCTGTGGGCCACTTGGTGCAAACCTTGCATCGCGGAACTGCTGGCCATTGCTGACGAATACGAGGACTGGGTGGAAGAGACCGGCGTGAAACTCTACGCCATCTCCATCGATGACGCCAAGACCAGCGCGCGCGTGGCCCCGTTCGTGAAAGGTAAGAACTGGGAATACACTGTGTTGCTGGATGTTAACTCCGACTTCAAACGTGCCATGAACGTCAACGATGTGCCATACATGTGCATTCTGAACGGCGACGGCGAGATTGTGTGGCAACACACCTCCTACGCTCCCGGAAGCGAGGAAGAGGTCTACGAAGTCATCAAATCATTAGTCAAAAAGTAAGTCTCACCATAATTCAACTATATGAATTTCAAATCTATACAGCGGGTTCTGCTCGCCACTTTCCTCTTTTTGTGCTGCTGGAGCGCGAATGCTCAGCACCAGTTCGGCAACAGCCGCGTCAGCGGTGACTTCGGTTTCAACGGCATGTACTACATCCCCGACTCCATCATCGGAGCAGATCCGGTAGATTCGAAAGTACGCGGCAACGCCTTCCTTAACATTTTATACACTAACGGTGGTTTTTCCGCCGGCGCCCGTTACGAGTTCTACATGTTCCCGCTCATCGATTTCGAGAAGATCGGGTATCAAGGTCAGGGAATCAAGTACTTTTTCGCCGACTACACCAACAAGTTCATCTCGGTGACGGCGGGTAATTTCTACGAACAGTTCGGCAACGGTCTGACGCTCAGAGCCTACGAAGACCGCCAGCTTGGCATCGACAACAGTCTGCTCGGCGCACGCATCAAACTCACCCCCTACAAGGGCATCTACATCAAAGGCGTTTGGGGTATTGAACGTTACAACTTCGATCCCTACTTGGGTCGCCAAGACTACGTGCGCGGTGCCGACGTGGAATTCTCCTTCGGTGAAATGTTCCCGAAGATGCAGCAAAAGGGATTCATCGCGCGTGTGGGGGCCAATGTGGTGAGCAAATTCGAGAAATCGGAGCAAGACATCTACTTCTACATCGAAGACAGTACAGAGGCAGGCAGCACTGCAGTCATCCCTTCGGATAAGATTCCCGAAAACGTGGCCACTTGGGCTGCCCGTGGAACTTTCGGCTACAAAGACTTCCGCATCGACGCCGAATATGCCCGCAAGATGAACGATCCGAATCTCCCCAACGAGTTTATCTACAAGCCGGGTGAAGCGCTCTTCCTGTCAGCCACTTACTCCCGCCAGGGTTTAGGCATCGCCGCCTCGTTCATCCGTGCCGACAACATGGAATACCGCTCCCAACGTTGGGAAAACAACAATTCGCTGCTGATGATCAACTGCATACCGGCCATCAACCGTCAGTACTCCTACCAGCTGATCGGCGACTACAGCTACGCCAGCCAGCCCAACAGCCAGATTGGTGCGCAGTTGCAGGTCAACTACCAGATTCCCAAGAAGACCGCGCTCGGCGGCAAGTACGGTACCGACATCACCTTCAA
Organism: Bacteroidales bacterium; assembly: GCA_017633495.1. Classification (GTDB taxonomy): domain Bacteria; phylum Bacteroidota; class Bacteroidia; order Bacteroidales; family WCHB1-69; genus F23-D06. The sequence goes on from JAGBPE010000129.1 coordinate 2,041, forward strand.
CTACTCCCGCTTCCACGACATCGACAAAGTGCCTGTGCAAGAGGCCATTGACAACGGAACCCCTATGGGCACCATGGGCTACACCTCCTCTTTCTTCAAATTCGGTCCCAATCTCCTCTACCAAGACATCGGTCTGGAAATCAGCCACCGCTTCAACAACAAGAAGTGGAAATGGATCTTGGCATACAACTACATCACCTACAACCTGGAGATTCTGCAAGGCCACGAGGGTATGATGCGCGGTCATCTGGTCGCCTCCGACCTCTCCTACAAGATCACGCCGAAGCACGCCCTGCGTCTTGAGCTGCAACATCTTTACACCAAAGACGACGACGGCAGCAGTGTGTACGCCATGTTGGAGTACTCCATTAGCCCGAGCTGGTTCTTCTCCATTGGCGACGACTGGAACTACGGCAACCCGCTGGAAGACCACAAGGTGCACTACTACAACATCTCCTGCGCTTACGTGTGGAACACCACGCGCATCGCCCTGAACTTCGGCAAAACGAAGGAGGGCATCCTCTGCGTCGGCGGTGTCTGCCGCGCCGTGCCCGCATCGTTTGGCTGTGGTTTGTCTGTGACAACATCATTCTAATTGATAATTGATAATTGATAATTGATAATTGATAATTGATAATGAAAATCAATTCATTGAGCAGCCCCGATAGGGGCAAAACGCACGATGTGCAATTAACCCCACACAAGCGCCAGCGCAGTGTGGGGTTGTTACGTAACCTCCTCTTTATCCTGTTTTGCAGCCTTGCCAGCCTCTGTTGCGCTCAAACCGAGGGCGACGAAATCATGAAGATGCTGCTGGCAGAGAGCCAGGCGGAAGCGGAAGGCATTTTAGAAACGAACTCGAATCTGCGGTCCGTGGAGGTGGAAGCCCAAGATGGCATCCTGATTTACAACTATATTTTCAAAAAAGGAAAACTCAACCAGCCTCAGTCGCAGGATGAGATCGACATCCTGAAGAGCAGCCTTATTAAGGCGCTGAAGGCCAATTTCGACGACTTATCAGAAGATACGGAATCCGAAAGCGAGGCATACTACACTCCGGAAGAGTTATTCGAGTATCTCAAAGGATTCCGATTCGTTTACATCGAAGAGAACACCCTCAAAGGGTTCCAGATTGACATCAGCACGGATGAAATCCGGAGTTCCAAACTCGTTGTCCGGACAATGGACGAAACCTCAACGGATAAGTTCAAGGAACATCTTGAGGCTGAACATTTCGCCCACGACATTGCTAAAACCAGCAAAGAGTTGTGTCCTATGGTGTCGGGAGGAATGATCATCGACAGCATGGTCTATGATTACAAAAACCTGCATTATTACATTCACATAGATTCTATGGAACAGGTTGCCGTTGGCACCTCTGCCATAAAGAATGGCATACGGAATCAGATGGTGTTCGCTGGAGGTGAAAGCAACATTTTCACACTTCTTGCGAAATTGGACGGCGGTTGGCTGTTGCATTTTCGGGTGCTAAACACCGACTCCACCTTCACCATCTCCTTCTCCCCAGAGGAGATCAAAGAGATGGTTATAGGCGACAACTCCCTGAATGAAAAAGAGCGTGCCCGATATTCACTCAATTCGGTCATCGAAACCACAAACGCGCAACTTCCCAAGCTGCTCGACTTCATGACCCGGTTGGACACCATGTACATTGACGGCAATCATCTGGTTTACCAATACACCGTCTTGAGCAATTTCGAGATGGTGAAAGAGAACCGAGCCACCGTTGAATGGACGCTTCGGTCGCAGCTCATGTCGCAGGACGTTACGGTCACCTACCTGACTTTGATGTGCGTCCGTTCTGGTTATGGAATATGTCACCGTTACGTACCCCTCGCTACCGACACCCCCGACAAGAAAAAGGCTAAGAAGCAGAAGAAGTCAGAAGTCGTCGAATTCTGTTTCTCAGTGGAAGATTTAAAGGGTTACGTCAAAGAGTAACAAGCCTTTGTTTTGACCTTAACACTTATAGCGGAAAATATTCAAAACTTTTTGTATTTTTGCCACTGTGTTAAAAATCGTTAAAACCATTATATCCTATTGACAATCAGCAAAATGACCAAACATCTATTTGCACATTATAACGAAATTTTTCCGAAATACTGGAACGAACCCGCGTTGACCGACTATAACGGCACCGACGATTACACCTTCCAACAGGTGGCGGAGGAGACCGCACGTCTGCGCGAATTTTTCAAAGAGATGGGCATCCGTCAGGGCGACAAAATCGCGCTCTGCGGACGTAACTGCGCCAAATGGGCCATCTCCTACTTAGCCATCGCTTCCTACGGCGCGGTCATCGTCTCCGTGCTGCATGAATTCTCCGGCGAGGACATCGAATCGCTCATCAACCACTCCGAAGCACGGTTACTCATCGTGGGTCCGTACGTTTGGAAGAACATGATCGCCGAGCACATGCCCAACTTGGAGGCCATCGTATCGCTCACCGACTTTTCCCTCATCGCCACGAAGCGCGAGGGTATCACGGTGTCGCGCGAGCCGCTCTACATACCGAAGAACAACCACATCTTCACAGTGCGCGGCCTCGACGACCTGCTGCTCATCAACTACACCTCCGGCTCTACCGGCGACCCGAAAGGGGTGATGCTGACCTACCGGAGTCTCTCCTCCAACATCGACACGGGACTGGAATGTCTCCCTCCCGGAGGCCGTCAGAACGTGGTCTCCATGCTGCCGTTAGCGCACATGTACGGGCAGTTGGCCGAGTTCCTCTACCCGTTGGCCGACGGCTGCCACATCCACTTCCTGACAAAATCCCCCACCCCGACGCTGTTGATGAAGGCCTTCGCCGACGTGAAGCCCTACATCATCGTCACGGTGCCGCTCGTCATCGAAAAAATCTGTAAACGCGCGGTAATGCCGGTCCTCGAAAAGCCCGCTGTGCAACGGCTTATGAAGACGCTCGTGATCCGCAAGTTCGTGGTCAACACCATCCACAAGAAGCTGATGAAGGCCTTCGGCGGTCAGCTCAAGTACTTTATTGTGGGCGGCGCGGCCATCAATCCCGACGTGGAGAAGCTGCTGCTGGAGGTCAAGTTCCCGCTCATCGTGGGCTACGGCATGACCGAGTGCGGTCCGCTGATCGGCGGCTGCCGCGTCAACGAGTTCGTGCCCCGCTCCGCCGGACACATCCTCCCCCGCAACGAAATCCGCATCGACTCGAAAGACCCCTACAACGAGGTTGGCGAGATTCTCGTGCGCGGCGAGCACATCATGGTGGGCTACTATAAGAACGACGAGGCCACTCGCGCCACCTTCACCGACGACGGCTGGATGCGCACCGGCGACCTCGGCCTCATCGACAAGAAGCAGAACATCTTCATCAAGGGCCGCAACAAGACCATGATTTTGGGCGCTTCCGGCCAGAACATCTACCCCGAGGAGATCGAAGGCAAACTCAACGACATGGAAGGCGTGGTCGAATCCGTAGTGGTGGAGCGCGAAGGCAAGCTCATCGCCCTCGTCTTTCCCGACTATGAAGGCGAGCTCCGTTTCCGCAAAACCATCCCCGAACTGATGAAGGAGAACCTCCAAAAGCTCAACGAACGCCTCCCCAAATACGCCCAAATCTTCAACATCGAGATCAAGAAGGACGAGTTTGAAAAAACCCCGAAGAAATCCATCAAGCGATTTTTATATAAATAAAACACTTTCCTTGAGCAGCCCCGTAGGGACAAGAGCTTGGTAGCCAGGGGTAAACGCAGCGCAACCCCTGGGATTAAAAATCATTATCCATTATCAATTGCAAACAATGGAAAACATTACCATCACAGGCAATAATAAAACCGAAAATTACGAATCCCTCCTCCCGCAAATCCAAGCGGTGATGGACACAAACGTAGACCTCATCGCCAACATGGCGAACATGGCGGCGATGCTGCACGAAACCTTCGGCTTCTGGTGGACCGGCTTCTACCGCGTCGTCGGCAACGAGCTGGTACTCGGACCGTTCCAAGGACCGTTGGCCTGCACGCGCATCCCGTACGGACGTGGCGTCTGCGGCAGCGCATGGAAGGAACGCCGCACCCTCGTGGTACCTGACGTCGAGCAGTTCCCCGGACACATCGCCTGCTCCTCCGCCTCCCGCAGCGAAATCGTCGTCCCCGTCTTCCAAAACGGTGAAATCATCGCCGTCCTCGACATCGACAGCGAACATCTGGCCACATTTGATAGCACGGATGCCACGTATCTGGAAAAAGTCGTTTCGTTTCTGTAGGGACGTATTGAAAAAAATCGTATCTTTGCCGCCGATTTAAAAAACACCTAATTAATTAAATAACAATATGAAATCAGTATCTATTAGCGGTTCTCTGAGAGAGAACGTAGGGAAAAAAGATGCAAGAGCCCAACGCAGTCAGGGCATGATTCCGTGCGTGATTTACGGCGGAAAAGATCAGAAAATGTTTGTCGTGGACGAGAGACAGTTCAAAAACCTGCTCTACACCCCTGAGGTGAGATATGCAGAGGTAAACATCGACGGCGACGTCCGCAAGGCCATCGTCCAAGAGACCCAGTTCCACGCCATCACCGATAAGTTGATGCATGTCGACTTCCTCGAAGTGGTTGACGGCAAGCCCATCACCATCGAGATCCCGTTGAAGATCGCGGGTACTTCTCCCGGCGTCTTGAAGGGCGGTCTGCTCAAAAAACGCGTTCGCAAACTGAAAGTTCGCGGTCTGCTCGAAAACATCCCCGAAGAGGTTGTTTCCGACATCTCTAACTTGGAAATCAACGACATGACCAAGATCAGCGATGTTCACATCGACAATCTTGAAATCGTTGACAACCCCAACAAGGTGATCATCCAAGTGATTCCGACCCGTGGTTCTGCAGCTGCTGCCACTGAGGAAGGCACTGAAGAAGAAGCTTAATCTTCAAACTTCAAATAAAAAGAAAACCGGTTCAAACGAACCGGTTTTTTTATTGCTCTTGCGACAAAGAACTCTCGCCTACTCCACCGTCACCGACTTGGCCAGGTTACGGGGCTGATCGACGTTGCAACCGCGCATCACCGCAATATGGTAAGCAAAAATCTGCAACGGGATGGTGGCCAACAACGGTGAGAAGATGGACAAGCTCTCAGGAATCTCGATGACGTGGTCGGCCATTTCGCGGGCGGTCACATCCTTCTCGCTCACGATGGCGATAATCTTGCCGTCGCGCGATTTCACCTCCTGGATATTGCTGAGCACTTTCTCGTAGGTATTGCGGTTAGTTGCAATGAATACTACCGGCATATCCTTGTCAATCAGGGCGATAGGACCGTGTTTCATCTCAGCAGCCGGATAGCCTTCGGCGTGGATGTAGGAGATCTCCTTCAACTTCAATGCGCCTTCCAGTGCCACGGGATAATTCTGCAGACGGCCCATATAGAGCATATTGCGCACATCTTTGTACTTGGCCGCGATATCCTTCACATGGCTGCTATGATCGAGCGTCCACTGAATCTTCTCAGGAATGCTGTCCAGCTCCTGAATCAGCTCTGCACGACGTTCGTTGGTCAGCGTGCCTTTCAGTTCGGCCAAACGCAAGGCCAGCATAGCCATCACCGTCACCTGCGAGGTGAACGCCTTGGTGGAGGCCACACCGATTTCCGGACCCGCATGGGTATAAATGCCGGCGTCGGTGGCTCTTGAAATGGAGGATCCAATCACATTGCAGATGCCTAATACCACAGCGCCCTCCTCCTTGGCCAGCTTGATTGCGGCAAGAGTATCGGCAGTCTCGCCGGATTGCGACACGGCAATCACCACGTCGTGCGGGGTGATGACCGGATGGCGGTAGCGGAACTCGGATGCATATTCCACCTTCACGCGGATCTTAGCCAAGTATTCAATAAGATAACTGCCTACCAAACTGGCATGCCACGAGGTTCCGCAAGCCACGAAGACAATATTGTCGGCATAAAGCAGCTGTTTCTCGTAATTCACAATGCCACCGAGACTTACCGAATTGGTATCGGGATGCAGACGTCCGCGCATGGTATCGCGCACGATACGCGGCTGCTCGTAAATCTCCTTCATCATGAAATGGTCGAAGCCGGCCTTCTCGATAGAATCGAGGTTCATCTCCAGTTTCTGCACGTATGGAATGGCTTCCACATCATGGATGGTCTTGATATAGAGGTCTTCGCCAAGTTTTACGCGCACAACTTGCTCATCCTCAATGTAGACCACCTTCTGAGTGCGGCCCACAATAGGAGTCGCATCGGAAGCGATGTAATATTCGTTTTTGCCGATACCGATCACCATAGGGCTACCTTTTCTGGCAGCGATGATCTCATCAGGATGTCCCTTTTCCACAATGGCGATGGCGTATGCGCCCACCACGTGGTTCAGGGCAATGCGTACGGCCTCGAACAGATCCACATGTTCGCTTTTCTGTACATCCTCAATCAAGTTGATCAGCACCTCCGTATCGGTGGCTGACTTAAAGGTGAAACCTCTCTTTTCCAGCTCCTTACGCAGGCTCATGTAATTCTCGATGATGCCGTTGTGGATCAGGGCCATGTTGCCCGAATTGGAGAGATGAGGGTGTGCATTGGTCTGGTTGGGCTCGCCATGGGTGGCCCAACGGGTGTGGGCAATGCCGATATGCCCGCTGATGTCCTTGCCCGCTACAGAAGCCTCCAGATCGGAAACCTTGCCCTTGGCTTTGTAAACATTCAGCTCGTCGTTGGCGTTCAACAGAGCGACACCCGCGCTGTCATAACCACGATATTCCAATCTTTTCAGACCCTCGATGAGGATCGGATAGGCGTTCTGATGGCCCACGTATGCTACTATTCCGCACATATAGCTTTTGGTTTTAATTTGAAAATGCAAAAGTATAAAATATATTTACACTTTTACCAAATTAACTTTTTTTAATTACATATCCCTTCTAACCCTCTAACCTCCTCACTGCTCAGGATAGCCATCGGGATTCTGACGTTGCCAGTTCCAGCTGTCACGCACCATCTCGTCGATGCCGTATTGCGCTTTCCAGCCGAGTTCTGCAGCGGCTTTGGAGGGATTACAGTAGCAGGTGGCGATGTCGCCCGCACGACGCGGTTTGATGCTGTAGGGCACGTCCACGCCATTCACGCGGATGAAGGCCTTCACCATGTCGAGAACGCTGTAGCCGTTGCCCGTGCCGATGTTGTAGATGCCCAATCCGCAACGACGGTCGATGGCCTTCAGTGCACACACATGCGCAGTTGCGAGGTCCACCACGTGGATATAGTCGCGCACACCTGTGCCATCGGGGGTGTCATAGTCGTTGCCGAAGACGCCCAGCTCCTTGCGTTTGCCCACCGCCACTTGCGTGATGTAGGGCATCAGGTTGTTGGGGATGCCGTTGGGGTTCTCCCCTATCCTGCCACTCGGATGCGCGCCCACGGGATTGAAGTAGCGCAGCAGCACCACATTCCACTCAGGGTCAGCCTTTTGGATGTCCATCAGCACCTGTTCCAGCATACTCTTGGTCCAGCCGTAAGGATTGGTACACTGTCCTTTAGGACAATTCTCCGTGATGGGAATCTCCGCGGGGTCGCCATACACCGTGGCCGACGAGCTGAAGATGATGTTCTTGCAGCCGTGTTGGCGCATCACGTCCAACAGCACCAGCGTTCCGCTAATGTTGTTCTCGTAATACTCCCACGGTTTTTCCACGCTCTCGCCCACGGCCTTGAGACCGGCGAAGTGGATGCAGGCATCGAATGTATGTTCTGAAAAGACTTTTTCGAGGCCTTCGCGGTCGCGGATATCCGTGTTGTAAAAAGGGATCTCCGACACCTTTATAATCTCAGCCACCCGCTTGAGCGCCTCCGGATTGCTGTTGCTCAGATTATCGACCACCACAGCGGTGTGTCCCGCTGCGTAAAGCTCTATTAAGGTATGGGAGCCGATAAACCCGGCACCGCCAGTCACTAAAATGTTCATAATACATTAATTATTTGACGCGGCAAAGATACAGCTTTTATTAAAAAAAATCACAATTATTTTCCTCATGCTCTAAAGAGCACGAAGAATCCGATAAGATAATTTTGTAACTTTGCGCTTTGAAACTAAAAAACACATGTGCGAACCTACCATAATATCTGACGAGG
>JAGBPE010000130.1 GCA_017633495.1 Bacteroidales bacterium
ACGGTGCCGTCCTCGCCGACGAAGCAGGTGTAGTACTCGATGAAAAGCGGGATGGGTTTGCGCAGGGAGATGCTGGTGGGGCGCAGCTTGCGGTAGAATTGCTTGTCCCAGTCGCTGAGCTTTTCGTAGTAGATGGAGTCCTTCTCGTGCAGCTTCTCCAGATATTCCTCGCCCTTTTCGGTGGTCGGTTCGGCGCCGGAGATGATGTGCAGCTGCTCGGTGTATATCGTGTCGAAGTTGTTGACGCGGTAAACCCATTCGGCCACGCTGTCGGGATTTTGCACGCGCACGCAGCCGTGACTTAGCGCCCGTTTCCGCCGTTTGAACGCCCCTTTGTTGTTGGTGTCGTGCAGATAGACCGATTCGGAGTTGGCGAACACGAACTTGTAGAGGCCCAGCGCGTTATAGCGTCCGGAAGTCTGGTGCAGACGGTAGGGGATGTTGCCTCGGTTCACCTTGCTCCAGTTGATGGAGTCGGGCACGACGTACTGACCGTTGCGACTGTCGCGGATGTAGAGGTGCTCGCGGTTCACCACCGCCGTGTTGCTCTTCACCAGTTTGTGGTAGTATTCGTCCTTGATGATGTCGTAAGGGATGTTCCACTCGGGGTTGAGTACAAGGGTGCGTATCTTGCTGTACATCAGTGGCGTTTCGGCTTTGTAGGGAACGATGAGGCCCCCTTTGTGCCGCGCCGAAACGTTTTTGGGGTTCTGCGTGCGACCGCAACAGATGCGGTTGCGCATCACCACAGAATCCTGTTGCACCACACAAAGCGTGTAGTCGGGGATGTTGACCGCGATGTAGAGCGTGTCGTCGCTCTTCCGATGCAACCTCTTCCAGCGCAACCGTTCCAGATTGGCGGACAACGCATCCATATAATATTGTATCGGTCGGTTCAGCTTCTCGATGGTCTCCGTGTCCAGCGTGTCACTTTCGGGAATGCCGTTTTGCTTGCGAAAGCTGTTGATGGCAGACAAGACATTGTCATCCAATGTGTTGCCGCCCTTGACCTTGAAGCCCAATTGGTTGAGCCGTTCACACAAAGTGGCGATGTTGGCATTCTGACCGTCCTTGCGCACACGGAAGTCGGGAATCTCTTTCACGATGGTGTCCGTGATGGCATTCCAATGTTGCATCTCCTTTTGAAGTGCTTGGTATTCAGAGGATTTCGGGGAATGGTTGGAGAGATATTCGGAGAAAAGGGCAATGCTGTCGAGGGCGTTCAGCAGGAAGGCGGAGTCGGGGGTGAGCGTTTCGTAATACCATTTGTTGCCGTGTACTTTCTTCGGGTTCACCGCGCCGTACTCTAATGCGCAGGCGTAACGCAAATACTGGTCGGTGAGCAGCCGCTCGATGTGGTAGAGGTGCGGATAAAGCGCCTCGTTGTCGGGCACTTTGTGCTCCTTCAACTGCTTGATAGCCTGCTGAATGCTGTCAAGGTGGAAAAATTCGCCGGTGATACCGTGGTTGGGGTAGGCCTTCTCCAAAGAGGCGATCAGCGAGTCGGTGATCTCCTCCTGCAAACCTTTCTGTGTCCAGAACGGGTGGAAGTGGCGGTCGCGGTAGAAGTCGCGCACCAACAGGGACATCAACAGCGTGTCTTTCTCGCTATTGATTTGGCCTTCAATAAATTGCACGTAATCCTTCTCTTTGAAATGCTGGTAGTGTTTGAACCAATGAGGCTGGGGTTGTATTTTCTCTTTACGTTGGCAACTATCTAATGCAATGGCCAGAAACAGGAGCAAGGAGAACAGAAACACGAGCGTGAAAAGTGTGATGACGAGAGCAGGCGGTGTGTAGTTCCGCAGCTTCCGTAATAATGTGCTTGCAGTATGGCGTATATGGCTCATGACGATGCTCGAAATATCCGGTGCAAAGATAATTTTTTTTCGGTTCAGCAATGAATCTCCAAAATGTCGTTCCAATCGGTGGTGAAACTCTTGGATAGATGGTTGCGATTCATTCTAACTCCCTCAAAACCAGCCGTTGCCACTACCACTGTGCGATGACCTTGCTTTTCGTTGATGCTGTCCAAAGCCTGCATCAGCCGGTCGTGTTTCTCGCGGTCCACCTCGTCGAAGAGCACGGTCTGCACGCTCTCCTTCGGGGAAATCTGCGTCAGGGCGACGCCCGCCTTTTTGTAAAAGGTGCCTTGCCGGAAGAGCTGTGCCGTGGTCTTCACCGCAATGTCGGCAAGCTCCACGGTGCTGTCGGAGGCGGCGGGCAGCGTGACGAGCCGATTGTCGTAGTGTTGCTCCTGCTCGTGGCGGAAGCGGTTGGTGAGCAGGAAGATGTACATGGCGTGGCAGACGCTCCCCTGACGGCGCAGCTTCTCGGCGGCCATCGAGGTGAAGAGGGCGACCTGCTCCTTCATCTCCTCCACGTCGCTGAGCTCCTTGCTGAAACTCCGTGAAACCATAATCTGCTGTTTGTCAGGGATGTGCGATTCAAATTCGATGCAGGGGCGACCATGTAGCTCGTACCACGTCTTCATCCCGCCGAGGTGCATCTTCTTGCGCACGAAGTCCAGCGGCTGCTGCGCGAAGTCGTAGGCAGTCAGTATGTTACGACTCGTCAGCATCGCGGAAAAGCGCCGTCCGATGCCCCAAACGTCTTCAATCGGGAACTTGCGCAGCACCTTTTCAATGTCCTGCGGACGGTGCATATAGCAGCTGCCGTTCAGCTTCGGGTACTGCTTGCAGAGCTTCGAGGCGATCTTGGCGAGCGTTTTGGTGTGCGAGATACCCACGCTGATGGGTATGCCGGTGTCTTTCAGTACTTTGCGGGAGACGTAATGTCCGAACGCGTCCAACTCTTCCTCCTTGATGCCGCGGAGGTTGAGGAAGGATTCGTCGATGGAGTAGACTTCGGTGGCGGGACAGAGGCTACGGAGGGTCTGTTGCACGCGGTGCGACATGTCGCCGTAGAGGGCGAAATTGCTGGAGAAGACTGCCACGTTGTGCCGTTTGATGAGGGCTTCGAGCTGGAAGTAGGGGTGCCCCATCTTGATTCCGAGCCGCTTCGCCTCGTTAGACCGCGCGATCACGCACCCGTCGTTGTTCGACAGGATGATGACGGGCCGCCCGTTGAGCGCAGGGTTGAACACCCGCTCACAGGAGACGAAGAAGTTGTTGCAATCGGCGAGTCCGAACAT
>JAGBPE010000131.1 GCA_017633495.1 Bacteroidales bacterium
AAAAATAAGCGGCGCTCGTTACACACCGCTTATTCCATAAGATAATTATTACTAATGGTATAAAGACCGAAGGGTTATGCGTATAACTCTTCGAAGATCTTTCTGAGTTCGGGGCTTTCGCGGAGCTCTTGAAGAGTGAACTCAGCGTGGCCTTTGGTGTAGCCGTTACCCATGATCATGTTCACGTCGCTGCCGATACCTTCAGCACCGAGGGAAGCTTTCGTGAAGCTGGTAGCCATGCTGAAGAAATAGACGATACCGTCGTCTTTCGTGATGAGCACAGCAGTCATTTCCTGATCGGGAACGTTGACGCAGTTGATGGTGACGTCGGCCATCTTGCCGTCGGTGAGCTTTTCGATGAGCTCATAGACTTGGACGGGGGTCATGCCGGCAGCAGACTCCACGATGTCGCAGAAGCCGAGATCTTTGATACGTTGGGTGCTCTTCGGGCTGTTAGCGATACCGATGACCTTACCGGTGACACCGACACGTTTCTTAGCCTCGTAGCAGCAGAGCATACCGCTCTTACCACCGGCACCGAGGATGACGACGGTTTGACCGTATTGGCACAATTTAGCGGTTTGTGCAGGAGCACCAGCCACGTCCAATGCGCTCAAAGCGAGCTTCTCAGGCATGTCGGTCGGGATCTTAGCGTAGATACCGCTCTCGAAGAGGATAGCTTTACCCTTGATGTCAACTTGGTCAACATCAGGACGGATTTCGAGGATTTCATCGATGCGCAGCGGGGTGAGGCTGAGGCTGACGAGGGTGGCGATGCGGTCGCCCTCTTTGAGGTCGATTTTGCCCTTGAGAGCGTCACCGATCTTCTCAACCTTGCCAAGCAACATGCCGCCAGAACCGGTGCGGCGGTTACGGTGCTTGCCCTGCAGTTCAACATTCAGGAGCATCTCTTTCTTCACCTCTTCCATGATTTTTTCTTCGGAAGCGCCGGGACCGGCTTGCTCCTTAGCGTAGTTGTGGATGTCGGTAAATGAAGCTGAGTCGATGTTCAGGGTTTGGACGTCGATGAGGATTTCATTGTCCCAAATCTCGTCCATGTTATTGTCGAGCTTGTTTGCGGGCTGCGGGAGAACGCCTTTGGGTTCAATCACGCGGTGCGTACCGTATTTGTTGCCTTTTTTCTGCATAATTTGAATGATTTTTAGAATGATACAAAACTTTTATGCCTCAAAATTTGAGGTCGCAAAGATAGTATTTTTTTGAAATATGCCGTTGTGTTTGTAAAAATATTTTTTTTCAACGAAAAAAAAATGTACCTTTGCGGCGTTTTTTAATTCAAGCATATTTAATTAAGTATCATATTTAAAAATAGACAAAATGGGAAGAGCTTTTGAGTATCGTAAAGCAAGAATTTTCAAGAGAAACGCATATTTAGCCAAGACTTTCACTCGTCTGGGCAAGGAAATCACCATGGCTGCAAAGGCCGGCGGTCCTGACCCCGAGCAGAATTCCAAACTGCGTCTGCTCATCCAGACGGCCAGAAACGAAAACATGCCGAAAGACAACATCGATCGCGCCATCAAACGCGCCTTCGAGAAGGATATGTCCGACTATAAGGAGATGGTTTACGAAGGTCGCGGACCTCACGGTATCGCCATCCTCATCGAGGCCGCTACTGACAACAACCAACGTACCGTCGCCAACGTGCGCAGCTACTTCAACAAGTTCGGTGGCTCTCTCGGTACCTCCGGTATGCTTGACTTCCTGTTCGACCACAAGTGCATCTTCACCGTCGCCCGCACTCCGGAACTCGACATTGAAGAGTTTGAGCTTGCCATGATGGATTTCGATGCTGAAATCGACGCCGACGACGAAGAGGTGATCGTGATTGCTGAATACAAAGCATTCGGTCCTATCCAGAAATTCTTGGAAGACAACAAGTACGAAATCAAGAGCTTCAAGTTCGACCGCATCCCGAAGGAACTCAAGGCCCTCACCGAGGAACAACGCGCCGAGGTCAACCTGCTTCTTGACAAGATCAACGAGGATGAGGATGTATCGAACGTCTATCATAATATGGAAGAGCCGGAAGAAGAATAATGTTTCGGACTGTAGAGACGCGATTAATCGCGTCTCTACATCAAACAACCATTAACCATTAAACCTTAACCATTATGTACTATTACAAATTCAAAGTGTTTTACGACGAGGTGGAGGACTTCGTGCGCGACGTGGACGTGCTTGCGAACACCAACTTCGAGGAATTCCACCTGTTCCTGTACAAGTGTTTGGGCTTGCAGGGCAATGAGTTCGCCGCCTTCTCCATCTGCGACCAGAAATGGAACAAGCAGAAGGAGATCACCATCATGGACACTTCGGAGGATGAAGTTGTGGAGACTCCCGAATATGACGACGAGGATTCGTTCAGCACGAAGACGCGTCTGCCTAAGTTTGTGATGAAAGATGCCATTTTGAAGGATTTCATCACCGATCCGCACCAGCATATCCTCTACGAATACGACTTCATCGATCCGAAGACGTTTTATATTGAGTTCCAAAAAGCGGCGCAGACCGAGAAGCCTGACGAGTTTCCGCGTTGCACATTCCAGAAGGGGACGCTCCCGGTGCGGCTTACCGCCAAGGATCTGCCCCAGCCGGATGTGGACGAGGCACAACTGCTGTTGGACGAGCTGGAAGAGGAGGATGACGACGATTTCGGCTTCGACGACGGCTACAACGAGGAAGACTACACTGACCTGAATGAGTTCAGCGACTTTTAGTAGCCCGACGCTGTACATACTGACTGGCCCGACGGCGGTGGGCAAGACCGCCTACACCATCGAGCTGGCCCAACGGTGGAATGCGCCGATTATTTCGGCAGACTCCCGCCAATTCTATAGAGAGATGCGCATCGGCACAGCTTTTCCCACCGAGGAGGAGCTGGCCGCTGCGCAACATTTTTTTGTGGGGATGCTCTCCATCCATGATTACTATAATATATATATGTTCGAGCAGGATGTGCTCAAATTGCTACAGGAGCTTTTTCAGAAACATCCGGTGGTGATTATGACCGGTGGCAGTCCGCAGTATCTGGACGCGGTGTGTCACGGGGTGGACGAGATGCCCGATCCCGATCCGAGCATCCGGCAGTACGTCATCAACCTGTTCAACCACAATGGGGTAGAGGCATTGCATGCGCAGCTGCAACTGCTTGATCCCGAGTATGCTTCCAAAGTCAACCCCAACGATTCCAAACGAATCATGCGGGCATTGGAAGTGAGTCTGCAGACGGGAAAGCCCTATTCCGGACATTTGCAAAAGAGGCAGGTGGTTCGGGATTTCAACATCGAAAAATATTACCTCAATCGTCCGCGCGAAGTGCTGTTCGACCGCATCAACCGGCGGGTCGATAAGATGATGGCTGATGGTTTGTTGGAGGAGGTGAGGGGATTGTTGCCCTGTCGTCATCTCAATGCCCTCAACACGGTGGGTTACAAGGAATTGTTCGACTATTTTGACGGCAAATGCAGCTTGGAGCAGGCGGTGACGGACATCAAGACCCACACGCGGAGGTATGCGAAACGACAGATCACCTGGTTTAAAAGGGAATATGAGGAAGTGATGATTTCCTCTGAATCATAATCTCTTTTCTTTGAAATTGTAGCAATATTTTAGAGAACATCTTTGCCGCGACCTTCGCCGAAGCCGGCGCCGTTTCCGAGGTCGTGATGTCGGCCCCGGCGTGGCAAGAGGACCAGCACTCGCCGTTCCTGCAGCGGGTCAGCGACACGTTCCAGGACGTGCTGGGCTGGCGTCCCCGCATGGTGGCGATGCACTTCGTGTTGGAGGCGGGCTTCTTCGTGCAGCACTATCCCGGCATCCAGATCGCCAGCATCGGTCCGCGCATCGTGGAGCCGCACTCCACCAGCGAGCCGTGGAGCTCTCGACCATCCACGACATCTGGCGGGTGCTGATTGAGTTACTGAAGCGGCTGGCGTGAGGGTGTCGGTCACCATACTGCGCTGCGCTTGACCACCACACTGCGCTGCGCTTGTGTGGTGTTAATTGCACTGCGTGCGTTCAGCCTCTCCGAGGCTGGGTGAAAGGTATAACAAAACGAAAGTATATGAGCAATAGTTTCAATATCCGTCCGGCGAGACCCAAAGAGGCGGGTCTCGTCCTGGAATTCATCAAAAAGTTGGCCGTTTACGAGAAATGCGCCGACGAGGTGGTGGCCGACGAAGCCACCGTCTATCACTCCCTGTTCGTAGAACATTCCGCCGAGGTGGTCTTCGCGGAGGAAGACGGCGCCGTGGTCGGTTTCGCCCTCTTCTTCCACAACTTCTCCACCTTCGTGGGGCGCAAGGGACTCTATCTCGAAGACCTGTTCGTCCTTCCCGAAAAGCGGGGCCGCGGCTACGGCAAAACCCTGCTGAAGCACCTGGCCAAGATCGCCGTGGAGCGCCACTGCGGCCGTATGGAATGGATCTGCCTCGACTGGAACGAGCCTGCCCTGAAGGTCTATCGCAGCATCGGGGCCGTCCCGATGGACGAATGGACGGTGCAGCGACTGGACGAGGGGGCGTTGAAGCGGTTCGCGGGGAAAGATAGGTAATCTCTTACACTGATGTGGGCACGGAAAGCTACTGCTACAGTTTCCTTAGCAGTAGCGACCGGCTCAAATGGCAAAGATATAAAATTTGTATTTGCAGATAATAGAAAATTAGCAATAAACAAGCCTGTTGTGCGGCACGAAAAAAAACTATGGACAGACGCGAATTTTTGAAGAAGGCAGCCCTCGGGGTGGCGGCAGTGGCGGCAACCAGCCTGCTGGAGCATCCCGCCGTGGCTACAGCAAATGAATTGATTCACAATAAAACAACGAATAATATGAAGAAAATAATGATTATCGACGGCGGTCCGCGCCGTAACATGAACACCGCCGCCATGTTGGAATCCTTCGCCAACGGCGCCAAAGAGAGTGGAGCAGAAGTGAAACTTGTGCGCCTCTACGACTTGGACTACAAGGGCTGCATGTCGTGCATGGC
>JAGBPE010000132.1 GCA_017633495.1 Bacteroidales bacterium
AACGGCACCATATACGCTGGCAGCAAGATACGAAAATTCCATTTCCCACAAATTTACTTTGCCGAAATATTCCATTCCCCACAAATTTAGCTGAAAGACGGAATCCCCAAATTTTTTTTTCAGATCGTGTATGAAATCCCCAATTTTCTTATTGTAAGTTTTTGTACCTTTGTATTCCAAGTTTTTAGATTGTAACATTATGGACTGCAAAGAGATACGCCACCAATTACACCATATAGCCGAACCCTCCAACGAGGAAGTTCGGACTTCCGCATACATCCGTCAGCGACTGGAACAGTTCCAGCCGACCCAAATCGTTACCTTCCCGAAAGGAAACCACCTGCTGGCGGAGTTCGATTTCGGGGGCGGCGGGAAGACCGTGCTCCTGCGAGCCGACATGGACGCGGTGCGGGTCAACGAGACACTGAATCTGCCGTATAAGTCTGAACACGAGGGTGTTTCGCACAAGTGCGGACACGATGGGCACAGCACGATTCTGCTACGGTTGGCGGAGATGTTGCACGAAAAACAGTTGCCGTCGGGTAGGGTGCTGCTGCTCTTCCAAGGCGCTGAGGAGACTGGCGAAGGCGCACGACAGATTTTCGACAGCGGGATTTTGGAAGCATACTCAATAGACTGCGCATACGCCCTGCATAATATTCCAGGTGAGGAACTTGGTACAATTATCTGCAAACCAGGAAGTTTTACTTGTTCCGTAGTCAGCTGCGATATTGTGCTGACGGGCAAGACCGCACACGCTGCTGAACCGTGGAATGCCGTTTCCCCATTTCCCGCCGCTCAACGTATCACCGACTTTGTGATGTCATTGAACCAGCGGGATGTCCAGCGGGAGGATTTCTGTGTGGCTACGCTTATTGAGTTCCGCGTGGGCAGTCAAGCCTACGGGGTGGCCGCTGGCGATGGTGTGCTGCGTTTCACTATCCGTACTCGCGAAGACGCTCATCTTCAGCAGATTATCTCCGAAATCGAAACGAAAGCCAAAACGGAAGCTGCCAACGAGAATCTCCAATGCGAAATCCTTTGGTTAGAATATTTCGCCGCTTCCAACAATGCGGACGAGGCTGTAAAAGCTATCAAACAATGTGCTGACGATCTGAATTTTACCTACCAAAATAAACCGATCCCCTTCTTCTGGGGCGAGGATTTCGGGCTGTTTACCCAGCATTACCCAGGTGCGCTGTTCGGGTTGGGTTCAGGCACGGCACAACCGCCTTTGCACCACCCCGACTTCGACTTCCCGGACGATATTGTGGAGACGGGTGCGGAGATGTTCTACGGTTTGGCAGCAGCGATCAACCGCTAAAACAGGTACGGCAGTAGCATTTCCACCGCAATGGCCACCAACACGGCGACGATGGCGACGAGCACGAGGCCGCGTTTGCACCACGCCAGTATCAAGGCTACCACGGTGGCAATGATGGCGGAGAGGGAGATGTGCGGTTCCGCACCCGTGGCGGTGGTGGAATAGAGCACATCGGGGAAGGTCATCGCCGACAGCACACTGAACGGAATATAGTAGATAAAGTCCTGAATCCAAAGGTTTTCCATTTTCTTGCGCACAAATCCGATGGGGATCACCCGAATCAGATAGGTGGTCAGGAACATTAGGAACATGCAGATATACAGATAGTTCATGCGACACTCCTTTCTGCCGTATCGGCTTTACGACGACGTTTCACCTCTTTAATGGAGGCACAGATGGCAGCACCTAAGATGGCCGCTGTGATGATGGCCCAACCGCCACCACCGACCTTCGACAGTTCGTTGAGTCCCGGCACATACTTGAACATGCAGGAGAGGAGCGCGGCCACCACCACTGCTAGAGCCACTTTGCGGCTCTTTCTGGCGGGCGGGATGATGATGGCGATGAACATGCAGTACAACGCAATGCCCATGCAGCCTTGAACCATCGGGGAGAGCAGACCGGAGGCAACGGCACCTAGTAAAGTGCCTGAGGTCCAACCTAATATGGGGGTCAGCATCAGTCCACCGAAGAACGGGAACGACACTTCTTCCGGCTCCATTGCAGCTAACGCGAAAACCTCGTCCGTAATACAGTAGGCCATAACGGCGCGCTTGTAGAACGGCATGTCGGGCGCCACTTTTTGCGAAAGCGACAACGACATCAGGAAATAGCGCAAATTGATGACGAACGTGGTGATTATCAATTCGATGTAAGGAGCACCGCCTTCAATCAAGCGGATGCCGGCAAACTGACCCGCGGATGCCATGTTGGTCAGGGAGATGAGCGTAGCCTGCACCGGCGAAAAACCCATCTTCACGGCAATCAACCCGAACGTAAAGGAGACGGGAATGTATCCCAAACAGATGGGAAATCCGCGTTTTATTCCTCTAATAAACTCATTCATAAACAGTTAAGGTTTTCAAATAACCGCTGCAAATGTACATAAAATTCCTACATGTTTGTCGGTTTGTAGAGACGCGATTAATCGCGTCTCTACTGCAGGCCATCACGTTCCAGGAGGGCGTCGATTTTCGGTTTGCGTCCGCGGAAATTGACGAACATCTCCATCGCATCCACGGAGCCGCCTTTGGAGAGGATGGTCTCCAAGTAGCGTTTGGCCGTTTCCTTGTTCATCACTCCCGTCTCCTTGAAGAGCGCAAAAGCGTCTGCCTCAAGCATTTCCGCCCATTTGTAGCCGTAATAGCCAGCCGCATAGCCGCCCGAGAAAAGGTGGCTGAAGGCGGTGCTCATACAAGCGCCCGGAACCACTGGCAGCACCTCCACGGTGTCGAAAATGGAACGCTCCAGTTTCAAGATGTCATCGATTTCCGAAGCGGGCATGGTGTGCCACATCATGTCGAGGTAGCCGAACGAGAGTTGCCGCACGCAGAGGTAACCCGCCATAAAACGGTTGAGGTTCTTCAGTTGTTCTACATACTGTTCGGGAATCAGCTCGCCGGTTTGGTAGTGGCGGGCAAAGGTCTTCAGGAATTCGGGTTCGGTGAGCCAGTTTTCGTTCAGTTGAGAGGGCAATTCCACGAAATCGCGTGGCGAATGGGTGCCCGACAGCGTGGCGTATTTCACCTCCGAGAGCATTCCGTTCAATGCGTGTCCGAACTCGTGAAGGAAGGTGTTGACCTCATCCACAGTGAGTAACGAGGGTTGTTCGGGCGTGGGTGGGGTGAAGTTCATCACCAAGCTCACCCACGGACGCACGTCGTTGCCATTGGCGTCGTAATGTTGGTCGCGGAATTCGGTCATCCACGCGCCACTCCGTTTGGTGCTGCGCGGGTGGAAGTCCAAATAGAGCACCGACATGAACTTGTCGCCACGAAAGACCTCATACACCAGCACTTCGGGGTGATATTTCTGGATGTCGTCAGAGGGGACGAATCGCAGATCATATAGCGTGGAGGCCAGTCCGAAAACACCGTCAATTACCTGATTCAACGGGAAATAAACCTTCAGCTTCTCCATATCCAAACTGAACTTCTCCTGACGGAGCTTTTCCATATAGTAGCTCAAATCCCAACGTTGGAAGGTGCCTTCAAAGCCCTGTTTCTGAGCGAATTGTTTCAGCTCTTCGATTTCGCGATGAGCGGCGGGCAGAGCGGCAGCCTTCAACTCATCGAGCAGTTGATAGACATGCGGTAGGTCTTTGGCCATGCGGTTGCGCAGCGCGTAGTTGGCGTAATGCTCGTAGCCCAACAGATGCGCAATCTCCTCTCTGCATTTCAGTATCTCCTTGATATTCTCGCAGTTGTCGAACTCACCACCAAAGGCTTTCTTGCTGGAGTGCAGGTAGACCTCCTCGCGCAACGAACGGTCGTCAGCGTAGGTGAGCACGGCATTCACGTCGGGGGCAGACAGCCCGAAGACGTAGCCGTCTAGCCCTTTGTCGGCAGCCTTTTGCGCGGCCACAGCGAGGGCGCTCTCGGGGATGCCAGCCAAGCGTGGCGAATCCTTTTCGAGGTGCACGAACCAGGCGTTGGTGGCCTTCAGCGCGCGCTGTCCGAAGTCGAGCTGTCGGTTGGCCAACTCCATACTCAGCTCGCGATAGCGTTGTTTCTCCTTTTCCGGCAGGTTGGCACCACCTGACACAAACGCATCGTAAGTCTTCTTCAGCAGAATCTGTTCGGCACCTTGCAGCGCATGATTGGTCTGCTGTTGATCGTATACGGCCTTCACGCGTGCGAAGAGTCCGGGGTGCTGATAGACCTCGTTCTCGTATTCCACGAGCAGCGGCTGCACCTTTTCGGCAGTGGCCTGCATCTCATCATCCCCGTCGCATTCGAGGATGTTGAAAAAGATGTCTGCAACAGTGCTCAGCTGTTCGCCCGCACGGTCAAGTGCCACGATAGTGTTCTCAAAATCAGGCGCGTTTTCCTGATTGACAATGTTTTCTATATCCTTTTTCGCATCAACGATAGCCTGTTCAAACGCCGGCAGGTAGTGCTCGGTTTTGATGTCGTTGAACGGCGGGGTTTGGCGCGGGGTGGTCCAGGGGGTGGTGAAAGGGTTCATTAGGTTTAAGGTTTATGGTTTAAGGTTTAAGGTTTAAGGTTTATGGTTTAAGGTTTATGGTTTAAGGTTTATGGTGTAGGGGGCGTATCGCATACGCCCAAAAAAAAGAGACGGACAATGTGCCGCCTCTTCATTATATAATATATGTGACATTACTTGATTCCAAGTTCGGCGCGCACGGCGTCGGTTAGGTCGTCGGCGTCGGTGTGGAAGGCGCACATCGTGACATCAAAGATGTAGGTGTACTTGTTGGTCTCGGCCACTTTCTTGATGGCGGCCAACAGCTTCTCCTGGAACGGTTGGAGCAATTCGATCTGCTTCTTCTGCAAATCCACCTCGCTAGTGGAGACAAAATCCTGCAGACGTTGGTAGAGTTTCATCAGTTCATCCTCTTTCACTTTGAGGATGGCGGAGGAGGTGGTGGAGTTCGCCAAGTTGGCATAATCAGCCTGTTTGGTCTTGAACTCTTCAGCCATTTGTTTTCCCACGGCTTCCAGCTCCTGTTGATACTGCAGCAGGGCCTGTTGTGCCGTATCAATGCCGGGCATCTCCTTCATCAGGGCACCGTAGTCCACATGTCCGAACTTCGCTTTCTGGGCGAAACCGGTTGTGGCACAAAGCAATGCGATACTAATAATTACCAAAAACTTTTTCATCGCCTCAACTATTTAATGCCCAATTCTTTCTTCACTAACGGGGTGATGTCATCAGAGTTGCCGTAGTACAGCAAGGTCTTCGTGTCGAAGATGTAGGAGTAGCCGTTGGCTTTGGCCACTTTGTTGATGGCTTCTTGGATGGCATCCTGGAACGGTTTCGCCAGTTCATATTGCTTCTCCTCGAGATCCTCCTGGGCGCTGGCTTGGAACTCCTGAATACGGTTGCCGAGGTCCATCAGCTCTTTTTCGCGCACTTGGCGAACGGCGGAAGACATCGTGCCCACCTCGCGGTCGAATTTATCCTTTTTAGTCTGGTATTCAGACATCATATTCTCATACAAGGATTGTAAATCCTGTTGAAAAGCTTGCAGTTTAATTTGCAAGGAGTCGATGCCGGGCATCACCTCCAGAATCTCACTTGAGTTGACGTGTCCGTATTTCTGCGCGTGCGCAGCTTGGACAGAAAACAATCCGGCAATAGCCAGAATCATTAAAAACTTTTTCATTGACTTTCTAATCTTTTATGTAAGTACTAATATTAATCGTCCAATTCTCTGCTTCCGGAGATGCCCATTTTCGACAGCACCTGCTCGTTAATATCCCACTTCGGGTCAGCGTAGATGATGGTCAGGTCGCCGGCGGTGTCAAAGACGAAGGCAAAACCTCTCTCTTTGGCGTAATCATTCACAGCATTGATTACGCGGTCTTGGATGGGTTTCACCAACTCTTCACGTTTCTTGAAAAGGTCGCCGTTCTGGCCGAAACGCTTCTTCTGCAGCTCTTTAGCGGCTTTCTCTTGGGCGATGATGGCTTCCTCGCGGCTCTTCTTAATTTGCTCGGGAAGGGTGATGGACTCCACCTGATAGCGCTTGTACATGGAGTCGATGGTGTTGAATTTCGCCTCGATTTCCTTCTGCCATTGTACGGCAATGCGGTCTAATTCGGCCTGAGCTTCCTTATATTCAGGAATTTGTGAAAGAAGATATTCTGAGTTGATGTACGCGTATTTCTGCGCAAAGCCGAAAAACATAATCAGCGTGAATAATCCTGTGAATAAGATTTGTTTTTTCATTTCTTTATTATTTAAGACGTTGGTTTGACTTGATTTATGTGAAAAGTTTAATCGATGGATTGGTTGATGGAGATGTGGAAGTGGCTGCCCGAAGCACTGGCAGAGAGACCCGGAACAGGGTCGAAACCGTAACCCCAGTCGAAACCGAGTAGACCGAACATGGGCAGATAGACGCGCACACCCACACCCAACGACTTGTACATATCGAACGGATTGTATTTGTGCTTGTCGATCCAACCTTTACCGGCTTCTGCGAAGGCTAGTACATAAACTGTGGCCGATGGATTCAGCGTGATCGGATAGCGCAGCTCGGCAGTGAACTTTTGGTAGATGGATGCACCGACACTGCTGCCGCCCACGTTGGGTGACAGTGCCTCGTCGTCGTAACCACGCATGCCGATGACTTCACGTCCGTCGTAAGACCAGTTGGACATACCGTCGCCGCCCAAATAGAAACGACCAAACGGGGAGATGCCGATATCCGGGTTATAATAGCCCATAAAGCCCAGTTTCATACGCACGTTGAGCACTAAGTTGTCCACAATGCGCGTGAACCACGATACGTTGAATTTCCATTTGTGGAACTCCAGGAACTTGTATTTTTCCTGATCCGTGGCGTTTTTGTAGTCTTTGTCGGAGAAGAGGGAGTAAGGTGGCGTGAGTTGCATGGAGAAGGTGATATCAGAACCTTCACGCGGGTAGATGGGCGCATTCACAGAGTTTCTGGAAAGCGTGAATATGTAGCTGAAACTATGGGAATAGCCGTTCGCGAAGATGAAGCCGCCCCAGTTTCTAACTTTGTAATATTCGTAAGAGAGAGTGTGCGACATGTGGAAGTAATCGTCGGGCCATCTCAGCTTGTTGGCCAAAGAGATGGAGGTACCGGCGATACTGGTGAAAGCGTACAGACTGTCGTGGCGCGAGTAGGTGTTGTTTTGACGTTGGTAGTATGCACCGATGGTCAGAGCGTTGGGCTTTTTGCCACCCAGCCAAGGCTCTGTGAAGGAGAAGCTGTAGTACTGGTAGTATTTGGTACTGACAGAGGCGTTCAGAGAGATGCGCTGACCGTCGCCGCCAGGTATGGGGTTCCAAGCCTCCTTCTTAAAGAGCTTCTTTGTGGAGAAGTTGTTGAAGGTGATACCGGCGGTGAGCATGAAGCCCGTGGCACCGTAACCAGCGGAGAGTGATAGCTGGTCGGAGGAGGTCTCTTCCACCACGTAAGTGATGTCCACTGTGCCGTCCGCCTCGTTCGGGTGTGGCTGCACGTCCATCTTCTCTTGGTTAAAATAACCCATCGACATCAATACCTGCTGCGAACGGATAATGTCGGAACGGTTGAAGAGCTGTCCGGGAATGGTGGTCAGTTCACGCAGAATCACGTTGTCGTTGGTTTTGGTGTTACCCTTTACGTCAACGGATCTGATAGTGGCCTTCTTGCCTTCGCGGATACGGATCTCGATGTCGATGGAGTCGCCATAAATGCCCGTTTCCACAGGATTGGCGCTGAAGAAGAGGTAACCGTTGTTCATGTAGAGCGAAGCGACATCCTCTCCGTCTTCCTTCATAGTGAGATTCTTGTTGAGCACCGCTTGGTTGTAGACATCGCCCTTGCTGATGCCCAAAAGCTGTTGGAGCAACGTGGTCGGGTAAACGGTGTTGCCCACGAAAGTGATGTTGCGGAAATAGTATTGCGGACCTTCGTAAACGTCCAGGTCGATGTACATCTTGTTGTTTTTCACGTAGAAGGTGTCGTGCAAGATGACGGCATCGCGGTAACCGAGCTCATTATAGCGGTTGATGAGGTTCACTTTGTCTTTCTCGTAGTTCTCCTTGATGAACTTCGAAGGTTTGAAGATTCTGAGTTTCACGCGGTCGGCAAAGTAGTTGTCGAGATGGTCTTTGATGTCTTTCGATTGATAATAGCCCTTGTGCTTGAAGAGGTAGGCGATGGCGGTGTCAGCCTTGTAGAATGGCATGAAACGCAGCTTCTCCTTGGTCTCCTTCATGGAACGGAGCAGCACAGGGTCGGTGACGCCTTTGTTGCCGTTGATGGTGATTTTGTCGATTTTCACCTTTTTCGACTTGTGAATGTCGAACAACAGGTTGATGGCGTTCTTGATTTTTTCGTCGGGAATCTCTTGCACATACACCTCGCAACTATAGAAACCTTTTTCAATGTAATACTTGCGAATGATATTCTGGCAAGTGATTTTCATGTTGTCATTGACGATGTTACCTTGTGAGATGCCTAACTTCTCACGAAGTTCGTTCTCTTCGCTCTTGGTGATTCCTTTGAAGCCGAATGCACTCAGTCGAGCGCGGTCTTCCAGTCTGACATCCAAGAAGATAAGGTCGCCTTGAACACGAGTGGCGGTGATTTCCACATCTTCGTACAAGCCAGTGTTCCACAAATTCTTGATGGTTTTGGATATCTTCTCGCCGGGGACTTCAATGATGTCGCCCACATGGAACATCAGCAGTCGTTGGTCCAACGGGGCGGTACCGGAGGAGGTGATGCCGCCAACTTCGTAAGTTTTGGGGGAAGAATAGTCGATTTTGACGGGGCCGTCAGGTGTGTCGCCGCCCAAGATAATCTGGGCGCGAATCGCCTGTGTACAAAGGCAAACCGCCAATATCAAGATAATATTTCGTATCAATTGCATTCTTCCAAAAAAAGTCGGCAAAGATAGTGAAAATATCAATGTGCTCGGACCTGTTCGCCTGTTTTTCCGAAACGGCGTTCTCTGTGGGTGAACTGTTCAAGTATTTCGCGCAGGTGGTCTTTTCGGAAATCGGGCCACATGATGGGGGAGAAGAAGAGTTCTGCGTAGGCGATTTCCCAAAGCAGGAAGTTGCTGATACGCAGGTCGCCGCCAGTGCGGATGAGCAGGTCAACATCCGGAATCTCAGGATGATACAAATGCTGTTGTATGGTATTTTCGTCGATATCGTCGGGGTTGAGTTGGCCGTTGGCAGCCTTGCGGGCGATCTGCTTGGCGGTGTCCACCAACTCGGATCTGCCGCTGTAGCTGAGCGCCAGAATCAGGGTTGTGTTTTTGTTGTTGGCGGTAATCTCTTCAGCATCGCGCATCGATTTCTGGCAGTCTTCCGGCAGAGTGTCCAGCCGTCCGGTGGTCAGCAGTCGCACGCCGTTCTTCATGAAGGTGTCCACCTCTTTGGCAATCACACGGGTCAGCAGTCGCATCAGCATGTCGACCTCCTCCTTGGGACGGTTCCAGTTCTCCGTCGAGAAGGTGTAGAGTGTCAGGTAGGGGATGCCCATTTCGGTGGCGCCTTCGGTGACGCTTCTGACGGCTTCCACTCCTTGTTCATGTCCGAAAGTGCGTTCGTGGCCATGCTGTTGAGCCCAGCGGCCGTTGCCGTCCATGATGATGGCTACATGCTTGATTGTATGATCGTTACCCATAATTAATGTCTTTTACGTGATTTTTTCAAGTCGCAGGTTCTGTCGGCATTGCCGAACTTGACCGTGAGGGTAGCGCCTGCGAAAGAGTAGATATCATGCGTTGTGGAGTTGCCGCGTTGCTCGCCCGCCTGATGGCGTGGAAGCGGATTTCCTTGGTTGTCAAAAAGTTCCGGAGTTCTGTCGGCCATGTCGGCGATGATGTCGCCGCGTTGTTCGCGCAGGAGGTCGTTGTCGTAGTAGCGCCCTCCTACGTCATCCAGGTAGTCGGTGAAGCTGTAACGGAAGCCCCATTCCGCACCGAGGCAGACGTATTTGCCGATGTTGACGCGCAGTCCGATGCCGAAGGGGATGGCAAAGCTGGTGAGGGAGTACTTTTTCGGCATCCCGTCCAGACCCTGGCCTTCGGTGCCGAGACTCTGCAGCTCATATATCGTGCCGTCTTTGTATTGGGCCATCGGGTCGAAGGAGAAAAGGGTGAGACCCGCGAAGATGTATGGTGTGAAGTGGTTGGTGCCGACGGAGTTGTAGAGTTTGAGGAAATTCAGCTCGCCCACGACGGAGAACTCAGTGATGGGGGAGTAGAAGCTGAGATTGCGCTGATAGCCGTTGTTGGTCTGCATGTCGCTGCCGGAGACTTGACCGAACAGGAAGTCGGCCTTGATGGCCCAGCGCGGGGAGAGATTGTAACGGTAGACAATGCCGCCCGCGAGGTGCGATTGTGCGAAAAGTTTGGACGGGTTCAGTTCCCCAAGATAGAAAGTTGTGCCCACGCACGCCCCGATTTCGGAGTTTTGGGCGCGCAAAGCAGGTGAAAACAATCCCAGTGTGCCGAGGCATAATGCCCATATAATAAGGACTCTCTTTCTCATTTCCATACAATATTAAAAGGCTGCAAAAATAAAAAAAATGCTAAAACGATTTATTCAATTAAAAATTGTGTATTTTTGCCGCCCAAAAAATTATAAATAAAGTTATTACACTAAAAAAGAAAGGATTTGATCATCGCTCAGAACAATCGGCCTAACAGGTCTTTCGGACCGAAAAACAAGAAAGAAGCCCAACACAGAATCAACGAGTACATCACGGCTCAGGTCGTGCGTGTGGTGGGAGACGACCTTGAACCTCAAATTGTATCGCTTCGTGAAGCGTTGGCTATCGCCGACGAACGCGGAGTGGATTTGGTGGAGATTTCCCCGCAGGCGAACCCGCCCGTGTGCAAGGTGATGGACTATCAGAAATACTTGTACGAACAGAAGAAAAAACTCAAGGAGATCAAGGCCAACAGCGCCAAAACGGAGATCAAGGAGATTCGTCTGAGCCCGCAGATCAGCGAGCATGACGTGGAGTTCAAGTGCAACCACGCCATCCGTTTCCTGCAAGACGGCTATAAAGTGAAGATCATCATGACCTTCCGTGGCCGCAGCATCATCTACAAGGACAACGGCGAGCTGGAGCTGCTCAAATTCGCCGAACGTCTGCAAGACTACGGCAAGGTGGACCAGATGCCCGTTCTGACCGGCAGAAACATGACCATCATGATGGTGCCTAAATCTAAAAAGTAATATACTTCAAATACTTATATATAAACCTCAAAAAATAAACAGAAATGCCGAAAATTAAAACGAAATCCGCTGCCAAGAAAAGATTCACTCTGACCGGCACCGGTAAAATCAAGAGACATCACGCTTACCATAGCCACATTCTCACCAAAAAGACCAAAAAGAGAAAACGTAACTTGGCTTACAGCGCTATTGTCGAACAAAACCTGGATCGCACCGTCAAGCAAATGCTGGGACAGTGCTAGTTTAATTAATTAAAAAAACAACAATGTTTACGCGCAGTTCCCGAAGTGCTTCAAGCCACTGACGTAAACGGAAAGGAAAAAAGATTATGTCAAGATCAGTTAATCATGTTGCTTCAAGAGCAAGAAGAAAAAAGATTTTAAACCGTACCCGCGGTTATTTCTGAAAACGTAAAAACGTCTGGACCGTAGCGGTCAACTCGTGGGAGAAAGGCCAGCAATACGCCTACCGCGACAGAAAAGCGAACCAGAGAAATTTCAGAAGCTTGTGGATCACCCGTATCAACGCCGGTGCCCGTGAAT
>JAGBPE010000133.1 GCA_017633495.1 Bacteroidales bacterium
GAAACGTCTCTACAACGGTCTTCCCATATACATCACATACCTGAATCCCGCCACTGAAATATTCATTATTCACCACGTATTGTATTATGACCACATTTTTCGCGGGATTAGGATATATGATGAATGCTTGGTCATAGTCGGACAGCCCCGTGGTCGTTTGGGCCGTCACAACAGATGACCAGTCGCTATTTTGTGTACCGCATATCGCCTGCACCTGAATCTGGTATTCGGTGTTCGGCTCGAGGTCGGTAATGAGGTAAGCAGTCGTATTGGAGATACCGGAGCTCATCGCACCAGTGGCGGTGGAGCGGTACTGGATGTTCCACTGCTCCGCATCGCCGTTCTCGGTCCACGCGATGGAGATCGTCTGGCTCGAAGAATCGGTCACATGCAGGTCGGTGGGCGCGGGACAAGGCTGCAATTCATCTTCCAAAGTGTTGAAAACCACATCCTCACCGTATGCAGTGTCCGATTCTGTCATGACAAAAGCACGATAGATGTATGCCGTAGCACTCTGCAAGCCAGTGAGCGCATACGACATTGTGCTATCCCCCGAGACATTCACCACCGTATAGTCGCTTTCGAAAAGCGACTTCCACTCGAAACCGCGATTTACGATGGGCAGCTGGCCATAGTCCGCAATGTGTCCGTGCAGCACCGCCTCGGTCTGCGTAATGTTATCCACACTGTCGGTGACAACCGTGGGCACAGCGGACTGACAGTAGCCCGTGAAGGTCGTCAGCTCTGCGTGAGGGGTCGGCATACTTGAGACGGTGTAGATGGTGACTCCTTCGGGATTGATCACTGTGAGACCGCAGTCATTACAGTTGCTGTTGAAATCCCAAAGGACCGTAACATCGGCATTATGGCATATATCCACGAACATGGTGTCATGCACAGACTCGCCATATACATGCTGGCTAATGGCAGCAAGGGATGCCGTGACGTCACCGTCTTGAATCACGGCTATGCGGGCATTGGCGTTCCAGTTATAGCCCCAGCCACCGTGCAATATGAACGTATATGGGCAGAAGACATCGCAATGCGGAGTGGAGAAAGCGGTGTTTACCGCTATCGAATGGTTGTTGTTACCGCAGTCGGCCTTCACGCGGACCTCATAATCTCTGGAAGGAGTCAGTCCCGTAAGCGTATATTCCGGAGTGCCCGACGCAGTCACTTGCGTCCAATTCACGGAGGAGGGTTCCCTATACTCTATGATCCAGTCGGTTTCGCCACCTTCTCCTGGAGTCCATGAGAGATCTGCCGTGTTGGATTGCACGTTCGAAACAGTCAGCTGGCTCACAGGCGTGCAGGAATTATTCCGCACCGAGACATTGGTGATAATCGGACCGGGCTGGTTACCCAATGAATTGTCGTTTTCCCAAAGGAAGACCACCTTGGCTTGGGAGAGATTCGTATAATTTTTAACAGGATTGATCATCTTAGCCGCAATGTGTACGAAACCCGAGCCCGTGGAATTAGAAAACGTATGAGAGGCTAAATAACTCGGGGCAGTGGAAAGATTAAAGAAAGGGGTAAAATCATAAGCGTAGGTTGCATAATTATATTGGGCATAATCCGGGTTATTATTGTCGAATGTTGACGTGGCCGGATATTCCATAAACGCCGGTGCCACAAACAGCCTTAGGAAGTCAAAACTCGACTCACCTCCTATGCGGATATCAAACTCCACTACGATGGAATCAACTTGACCCAGCTCAAAAAGCTTCTCGGCCGTCACCACGGTCTTGGAAGTGATATCATAGCCAGGCGTGCTGCCATTTTTCGTGACGAACAATCCATAGATCTGGTTAGCAGCATCCAATTCCCCCATCGTCCAGAAGTTTGTGCAGTCGCCGTTGTTCAACTTCCATCCGTGGTCGGAAGCGGGCGAAAAGTCGGTAAAGTAAGGCAATGTCGCGACAGAAAGCGACGTGGAAAGCTGTGCCGCCATCCAGTTCGGCTCGTCACAGTTGCCCGAAACCTCCACAATGTAGGTGTGCGAGTCTTGTAAACCATTGATAATGTAGGTAGTATCCGTGGCAGCGAAGTATGTCCATACCGTGTCCGAAATATCGCGGCATCGAATGAGATACCCGTTCTCGCTGTTGCCAACCCAGGAAATTGCAGCAGAGTTGGCGGTCACATCATCCACCGTCACACTGGTCAGCGGCAAACATGACGGACCGTTATAGACGGTCACTTCATCCAAAGAGACCGAACCGTTATTGACAGGAAAGAATGCAATCTGCAGAATGGAGAAAGAGGGCAATGGTAAAGAATCTGTGGCATCGCCATAGAAAGTTGCCATATCTTGCCACGGGTGCAATGCATTCGTCCGGCAAGCCACCCGAACGCCGCCTGATCCATGTTTGAATTTCAAGTAAGGGTTTGTCACGGCAGAAATATCCATTGTCGGAGCCAAGGCAGGACACTCCTCTCCCCAATCGTGGTTGCCGTGGTTTTGATGGGATAGCGTTTGATTATACATCACCTTTCCCCAAGAATGTAGCGGATTGACCGTAACATTCCAACACTCAGGCGGCGGACCTACATAATCGAAATCTTCAATATATGGTGTGCTGTCCGTCACCACGATGCCACAGGAAGTATTGAATGTAACATAGCGCCAACCGCCCACGCCCAACGAGTCTCCGCAATCCACCCTGACCCGCACATCGTAGGCCGTGTCGTTCAGCAGATTATGCAAAATCAGATAATTGGAATCCAAGATGATAGTTGTGACACTGGGATCAGCCCAATCCATGGATTGCAGTTTATACTGAAACTCAACAGATTGAGCGTTTGTCGGCGGCACCCAGGAGACCAAAGCAGATTGCCCGATGACATCATACACATTGAGCTGGGAGACCACATCGCAGTCAGGCTGCCACACGTGCACGTTGGTGATGATGGCGGCGGGTTGCACATCGTTGCCGGTGCTGTAGTCGTTATGCCACACAAAAACCAGCTTCGACTCGCCATTCGGGGTCGGGTTCGGCATTTCCACGCTGATATGCAATACGTTGCCTTGCGTCAGATTCAGCTTGTATCGTTGATTCGTATCGCCCGTTTGGCTCAAATAATCATGGAAATCCACCGCGTAAGTCGAAGCAGAGGCGTTCGCGTACGTAAGGTCGCTTTCGGAAGAGGGATAATCCACTGAAGCGGGGGCAAAAAAGACTTTCAGGTAATCCTTCGGAGTATAACTCTGGGTGTTGCCACCGCAGAGGACATCGAACTCAATGTTCACCGTGGAAATGTCGCTCATATTGAAACTTTTGGAAGCAGTGACAATAGTGTAGAAGTTGTCCCAGCCATAACCCGCCGTGGTGTTATCGTAGGTCACAAACATTGCATGGGGCATTTGCGGGTATGCGCCAGGGGCACCCATCTTCCAGTGGTTAAGGCAGGTGCCATTGTCAAACATCCACCCTTGATCGGCGGTGCTGGAAAAGTCTGTGAAATAGGGCAAATTGACTGGTCCGGCTTCTGAAATGAATTCACACGGAATCCAAATCAACGTGTCACAGTAGGAAGCGACCTCCACAACATAATGGGTGGAAGGGGTAAGGGACTCGATGATGGCATTGCCTCCGAGGTCGACGGTATAGGTCCAATCCGCATCCGCAGAGGTTTTATAGCGCACAAGACAGCCCGCCGGATTGTTACACACCCAATGGATAAAGGCCGTGTCACCGCTCTGTTCCACAAACGCCACGTCCGAAACCACTTCACACTCAGGCCCGTCATAGACATAAATGTCATCCAACGAGATACGGCAATTTTGCGAGTTGCCATGCATAATAGAGAAAAAGCCGAGCTGCAATGTGGCGGAATACGAAGGAATCGCCAGAGAGTCGGTCTTCCAATCCCATGAGGTTGTCTGCGTGATATAGGTTCCCAAATAGTGCCATTCATCCTCTTCATTATCACGGTAATACAACGCCAAATCTTTATGGTTTCCGTTATTCACGTTTTGAATTCGGGAAAATTTCAGATAAGGATTGGAAAGATTAGAGACATCGATGGCGGGCGAGATAGCTCGCGCCGTATCCTTATAACCGTAGTTCGTGCTAAGTGTCGGGGAGACGTAATTCGATGTGAAGATGTAGTCTGAAAGTTCAGTAAACGACAAATCAAGCGTCCAGCAATGCTGACTCGTGCCGAAGTGTTCCTCAAACGGGGCGACGTAGGTACCGCAACCTGTGGTGAAGTGCGTGCCCAGGTACATGGCGGAAGTGTCTCCGTCGCAGATTTTCGCCATCCATGCAATATATTCCGCGTTGGGAATCAATCCTGAAATGGTGTCGAAATTTCCAACAACCGTCTCATATACAAGATCTTGCACGCTTTCGTTCGCCAAACGATAGATAATCAGAAAAGTGTCGGTTTCAGCCCCTTGCCAACTGAAAGCGGCATTGGTTCCGATGGTCGTCACGGTGAACTGCGGAGCTTCGCAACTGGTCGGCATGATCGAGATGTTGTCGATGGCCGCCGGCACGAGACGGGTGTTCGCATTGATGTAGCCCCATGAGTAGAACTGCAAAGTTTTGATTCCAGAGACATCATGCAAGGGAACATGGATATGACTCCAGGCCGTGTCGTTCACCGCAACTGCCAGGAAATCATCCGCGTATGTCTGGCTCTCTTGCGGCATCAGGTAGGCAGTGTCACGCAGGAAAACCTTCAATCCGCCAAGGATATTTGAGCCGCTCTGATTTCCCGATGCCTTCCAATCCAACTCCAAATCGAAATCTTGGGGCACCGCGCCGAAATCGAAAATACGTTCTGCAAACAGATAGCTTGATTCGGCATTTGCCCCATACGCAGCAAGACCTGTTGTGTCGTTGCTGACATACAGCGACTTATCCATCCCGTTTTGGACATAAGAAGTGGAAGCCCCGATTGTGAAATGGTTCACGGTGTCCGACGACGTCCAAGTAAAATGCGAAAGAATCCACCTCGCATTTTCGCTCGAGTTGTTGAAATCGCAGCTGTAAGGCAATGTCGCCGGAATCAACTGCAAACTGTCGATTTGTGCCTGTGTTGGAGCGAACATTCCCGATAGGATGACGGCCAACAATGTGTAAATGTACTTTTTCATAAATGTGTTGTGTTATGTTATGATAAAGAGTTATGTTATATTATAATGTGTTGTGTTATGTGTTGTGTTATGCGCCCCTACATTCAAATTTTATTACATGACGAAATCCTATTTCAATTGTTACAAACTATTTTTCAAAAATTTCAACCCTTCTGTCCCCACACTATTATTAGACGCGTGAAGTGATGATTTTATCACTTTTAAAAGAAATTTTTTTTCTGCAAGAGGGTTTGCATTTTTTTTGTATTTTAGCCGCCTTAATTTTATAATGAGAAAATTGTAGTAAAATGAAAAGATACAAACACTATTTTATCGTTTTAAGTATTTTATTCTCAAGCGTTTGCGGACTTCATGCCCAGCAGCCTGTGCTTCGTCCGGCCGACAACCTTTTCCGGGATTGTCAGTACGAAAATGCGTTGAATGAATACAAGAAAGGCATCAAAAAGCTGAAATCCAATCGCGTGGAAATTCAGCGCGCCACCTTCCAAATCGCCGAATGTTACCGCATTATGGGCGACCTCAAGAAGGCCGAACAACAGTATCTCCGCTTGGAAAAGAAGAATTATCAGAAGGACAACCCGATGATTCTCTTCCACTTAGGCAGCATCTACAACCTGCGCGGCGACTATGACCTCGCACTGAAATACTACAACAACTACAAAAAGCGCGTCTCCGACGACCCGCGCGTGGACGTGCGCATCGACGGCTGTAACAAGGCCAAGATGTGGAACGAGAACCCCACCCGCTACGAGGTGGAGAACCTCAAAAAATTCAACACCAAAGAGGATGAATGGGCACCGCGCTGGGCCAACTACGACAAGCGCAACGCCATCATGTTCTCCTCCAACCGCGAAGGTTCTGCCGGCAAAGGCACCGACCAATGGACAAGCGGTTCTTTCTCAGACCTTTATATCTCCACAAAACCCAAGAGCAAGAACACCGACTGGCCCGGTGAGTGGTCTCCCGTGACCAGCATGGACGACGGCGGCACATTGAATACCGGCGTGAACGAGGGCGAAGCTTCCGCCAACCGCAAGGGTTCTGTGGTCTATTTCACCAAATGCCCGCAAGACAAGAAGAAAGTGCAGGGCTGCTACATCTACAAATCCATGAAGAAGGGTAAAGCTTGGGGCGAAGCTGAAATCATCGACCTCGGCGACAGCGCATATAACTACGTCCACCCCTTCATTTCCGAAGATGAGCTCACCATCTGGTTCGCATCCAACAAACCCG
Organism: Bacteroidales bacterium; assembly: GCA_017633495.1. Lineage (GTDB taxonomy): Bacteria > Bacteroidota > Bacteroidia > Bacteroidales > WCHB1-69 > F23-D06. The sequence goes on from JAGBPE010000133.1 coordinate 6,341, forward strand.
GCGGCTACGGCGGCTACGACATCTACACGGCCACCCGTACCAAAAAGACCGGTAAATTCACCAATATCACCAACTTAGGACCCAAGATCAACACCGAAGGTCAGGAAGTCTTCCCGGTATGGCGCAACGAAGAGGAGTTCTACTTCTCCTCAGACGGTCATCCCGGTCTGGGCGGCCTCGACCTCTTCGTCTCCCACGTGAAGAACGGCGAATTCGGGGATCCCGAAAACCTGATGGTTCCCATCAACTCCTGCGGCGACGAAATCGGCATCATCTTTGACGAGAACGAGGCCATCGACCCGCAGTCCAAATCCCCGTACCTGGCCAAGGGCTACTTCTCCTCTAACCGTCAGGGTGGCCGCGGCGGCGACGACATCTACTACTTCCTGCTCCGTCCGCTGGTCTACACGCTCTCCGGTTATGTGCGCGACAAGAACAACGGTCAGTATATGGACGGCGTTGAAGTCGAAATTGTCGGCTCCGACGGCACCTCCTACAAGACCACCACTGACGTGAAGGGTTACTACCATTTCGACAAGACCAAGATTTTGGGTGCTACTACTTACGATATCAAGGTGGCCAAGAACGGCTACTGGGAGCGCGGCAACATCGCCAAGCAGACCACCGTGGGCTTGACAGAGAACACAGACCTCAAGCAGGATTTCACGCTGGAACCCATCCCGCAGGATCCTATCGTGCTGCCCGAGGTGCAATACGATCTGGCTCGATGGGAGCTGAAACCACAATATAAGGATTCTTTGATGTTCTTATATAATATAATGATACAGAACCCGACTATCGTCGTTGAATTGCGTTCCCACACCGACGTTCGTGGTAATGATGACGACAATGACGTTCTGTCTCAGAAACGTGCCCAAAGTTGTGTGGACTTCCTCGTGTTGGAGAAAGGCATCGCAGCTGACCGTATCGTGCCGAAGGGCTACGGTGAGCGTGTGCCGCGCCGCTTGGACAAGGACATGTCTGTTGTTTATAACAACAAGAAATACTTCTTCGCAAAGGGCACTTACCTGACCGAAGAATACATCAACTCGCTGCCTACCAAGCCTGAACAGGAGGCCGCCCACCAGCTGAACCGTCGTACCGAGTTCACCATCCTGCGCACCGACTATGTGCCCTCCAATGACACCATTGCTAAAGTGCCCACCAGCATCGCCGTCATCCAAGAGCGCACCGTGCCCGTCACCATCGATGGCGAGAACGTGAGAGGTACTTGCTATGCCAACAGCAAATCCCTGCAGTTCCAGATCGGCAACAACAGCGAAGAAATCTTCATGAACTACGCCGACGCCACCCGCTTCCTGAAGGAGTCCTTCATCAGCTTGGAGGACTTTGAGGAGAAGGCCGGCGCCATCAAGCAGGAAGACGGTAGCATCATCGAAGGCGCAGTGCTCTATCTCGAAGAGCTGCGTATCGGCGACGACTACTCTGAGAACGTGAAGGTTACGGTGAAGAAGAACCTGCCCGCC